>CAYTAS010000033.1:0-31680 GCA_964435885.1 uncultured Nitrospira sp.
CTCAAGAGGTTGCTCGAACAGCTTTGTTGGGCCCATCATGAATAATGTCCGCTAGCAGGATGCTCAAAAAGTCCTCCAGCGGCGTTCTCGCAACGCTCAGGAGTCGGCTGGATGTTTGGAGAATGACCAACGGATCGCCCGCGTGTTCGGATCGACAGTCACAGCAATTTTCCCGTCCAGAGCATCAAGCAGGACATTTCCGACCAGCATGCGTCGCCATCCGCGCAAGAGTGGAAGCTCTAGCGTAGAGCGATCGGTCTTAGCCTCGACCAACGCCTGCAGGTCCGCCGAGGTTGCCAGGATGGTCGGGGCGATCTCCGCTTGAAGCGCGCACGCCTTAACGATCGCTTGCAACAGCTCGACCAGCCCGGTCGACTCCGGTTCCGGTTTGCGCTCCTTCGAGAGGACAGGCCATGCGGAGGGAGGAAGCGCGAGCGCCGCTCGGATGGTCGCCAACAGATTTTCTCCGTTGCGATCCGCTTCCGAGCTATGGAGTCCTCGCACGTTGTGCAACTCGTCCATCTGCCGTGGGGGATGCCGCGCCAGCTGGAGCAGGACTTCGTCCCGGACGACCCGATTTCTGGGCACGTTTCGACGTTTCGCTTCCCCTTCTCGCCAAGCCGCGAGCTCACGAAGAACCGCGGCCGATTTGGGTTTGAGCTGATCCCATCCGCGTACGCGCTGATACCGCTCTTGCGGCTAGCGCCGAGTCTCGCCGACGGCGCTCTCAAGACGCGCGAACTCTTCGTGTACCCATTGCAGTCTGCCGAGCTTCGACAACCGTCCGTGTAAATGATCGTGAATCGCCAAGAGAAAGGTCACGTCCTCCAGCGCATAGGCCAATTGGGCATGGGACAGCGGGCGCGCGCTCCAATTGGTGAAGGTATGCGCCTTGTCCAGCTTCTTCCCATGGACCCTCTGGACAAGATTGGCATAGGCGACCTGAGGACCGAATCCGACCATCGCCGCGGCGATCTGGGTATCAAAGAAGGGTTTGGGGATTTGCCCGGCATGGACCGCAAAGAGATCGAGATCCTGCCGCCCCGCGTGCACGACCTTTTCAACGGCCGGATCACACACGATCTGCCAGAATGTTTCCAATGCTCCGTTCGACTGAACCGCCGGAAAATCGATGACGGCTGCCGTCTCTTCCGTCGCGACTTGAATGAGCTCCAGCCTCGGAACAAAACTGTCTTCGCCCACGAATTCCGTATCCAAGGCCAGTCGCGAACAATCTCGAAGTTGTTCGCACAACTCGTTGAGTTCGGTAGTCTTGGTAATGTAGCGAGGCGGAGTGGGTATCATCACAGGCCGGTCACTCAGAAGGGGTGTAGGGCCGATCTGGGGGGCGCATCGGCTCCGTGTTGCTCAGGCTCAGGTATTCCTTGAGAAACTGATAGGCCTCCAACATGCGGCGAAGCTCCGGTTCCGAACTCCGATCCCCGTTGTTCGAGTCAGGATGGAGTTGCTTGGCCTTGGTACGAAAGGCTGCGGTGACATCGGCGAGCGAACTGCCGAACTCCACCCCCATGATGGCGTAGGCATCCAGCGCATTGTTGACCGTGCTCGGATTCTCGGAAAGCGCTCCACCTCCGCCGGCGGCCTTGAGCATATCCGCGAGACTGACTCGTTTCCGACGACGGCGCGGACGTTCGCGTATTTCACTGTCGAACTCATCCCAACGGTCTTCCACGAACTCCAGCCGTGATTCGAGCCGCATCGCGCCGCTCAGATCCCGGACGACCTCCAATTCTTCTTCGATTTCAATCAGCGACTTGATGATTTCTTCCAAGCCATGCTCGACCTGGAAAAATCCGTCAACTCGCTCTTCCATCATCGTTTCCACGGCACATTCCAGACTGTCTTCCGTTTTGGTGCGGAGAGAACCGATGCGTTTTTGCATCCCGTTCCGAAATTTCAGAAACTTTGCGGTCGAAAACGGCATCGGTGCCCTCTGGCTCCTGAAAGGGCACATCCTACCACAGCCACCTCCGTGGTCTGAAGCCCGCTAAATCCCGGATAGCCGGGCAATCGGCGGAGGGACTACACACATTCGGTAGGATCGTCTGGTTTGGCCCGCCTTCGCGCGACTCCGGCCGCACGGGCTGCTGCCGCAACGGCCCGTGCGACACGAGGAACGACTTCTTTGTCGAAGACACTGGGAATGATGTAATCCTCGCTCAATGTCCCCTCAGGAATCACATGGGCGATGGCCTGGGCTGCCGCCAGCTTCATGGCTTCGTTGATCTCGCCGGCTTGCACATCGAGCGCGCCACGGAAGATGCCTGGAAATGCCAAGGCGTTGTTGATCTGGTTGGGATAATCGGATCGTCCCGTCGCAAAAATCGCGGCATGGGAAACACCATGCTCCGGCGGAACTTCCGGATCCGGGTTGGCCAAGGCAAACACGATTCGATCGGGCACCATCAAGTCAAGATCTTCGGCCGTGACCACATTGCCGACCGAAAGACCGATGAAGACATCGGCGCCCTTCAACGCATCTCGCAATGTTCCTCTTGGCTTCTCAGGGGTCAAACATGAACGAAGATCGGTTCGGCAGGCGCGGAGTTCTTCGGCTTCTCCATAGAGGATGATCCCTTCCCGATCGCAACCCAGCACATGAGAGGCCCCGGCCGCCAGCAGAATTCGACAACAGGCCGTGCCTGCAGCGCCGAGTCCATTCACGACGATTCGCACGTGGTCCAGCTGTTTTCCCGTGATTCTTAGCGCATTGGTCAACGCTGCGAGGACCACCACGGCCGTGCCGTGCTGGTCGTCATGCATGACGGGAATATCAAGTGTGCGCTTCAGTTTGTGCTCAATCTCAAAGCATCGCGGGGCGCTGATGTCCTCCAAGTTGATTCCACCGAATCCCGGCGCGATCCCTTGCACGATCCGCACGATCTCATCCGGATCCTGACTGCTCACGCAGATAGGCCAGGCATCGATGCCGGCCAGTTCTTTGAAGAGCATGACCTTGCCCTCCAAGACCGGAAGCGCCGCTTCCGGGCCAAGGTTCCCCAATCCCAACACCGCTGACCCATCGGACACGACCGCGACGCTGTTGCTCTTGCTCGTAAAGGTATAGACCTTGGACTTGTCCTGCGCGATCGCTCGCGACACACGACCCACGCCCGGCGTGTACACCATCGACAACACGTTCCTTGTAGTGACCGGCAACTTACTGCTGACTCGAATCTTTCCCCCGAGATGCAACAAGAAAATTCGGTCGGAAGCTGACAGCACTGTCACATCGGGCAATTCGCCGAGACGAGCCACGACCTTTTCCCCATGCTCCTCACTCTGCACATCGAAGGTGATGTCTCGGACCATGCGGGTTTTCGTGGCTGAGACAAGGTCGACGGCCCCAAGATTCGCCTGCTCCTCCGCCAGCAGCGCCGCCACTTTGGCAAAAATACCAGGAGTGTTCGCCAGTTCCAGACGAACCGTCAATCGGTAGTTGGAGTACGGACCGATTTCTGGCATGTGCGCCGCAACCTCCTTTTCACAAGCCTACCACAGACACGTCGTCCGTGAAGCACGGGACGGAAAGAAGCCCTCTCGTATCTTTGTTTGCAACAGACGCTTCACGCTTCACGAAATACGTTTCACCCGCGGTTCACCTCCGTTGACGCTGTTCTCGGCCCGATGCTAGGCTGAGCGGATGACATCATCAGAAAAAGGAACGCCCAATCGGCTTATCCACGAAACAAGCCCCTACCTGCTCCAACATGCCTACAACCCCGTAGACTGGTACCCCTGGGGGCCGGAAGCCCTGCAGTCGGCCAAGGAACAGAATCGGCCCATCCTGCTCTCGATCGGCTATTCCGCCTGCCATTGGTGCCATGTCATGGAACGGGAATCGTTCGAAAACAAGGCGATCGCTGAGCTCATGAACCGCTGGTTTGTCTGTATCAAGGTCGATCGCGAAGAACGGCCCGACCTGGACGATATCTACATGGCTGCGACGGTCGCCATGAATCACGGTCAAGGGGGCTGGCCGATGACCGTGTTTCTGACGCCGGACCAGGAACCCTTTTTCGCCGGGACGTATTTCCCACCGGAAGATCGATGGGGACGACCTGGCTTCGGCTCGATACTCAAGAAGATCGCCGACTATTGGGACACGCGCTCCTCGGATGTTCGAGCCCAGGCCAAGGAAGTCACCCATCAATTACAGGCCACGCGACGGATCTCATCTCCCATTTCCATCAGCGAATCAGTCCTTCTGGAAGCGGTGGACCAGTTTCAGGAGGATTTCGACGAGACCCATGGTGGATTCGGATCGGCGCCGAAATTCCCTCCGGCCATGGGATTGTCGTTCTTACTTCGCATTCACCGACGCTCGGGCGATCCCCGCGCTCTCACGATGGTGACCAAGACCCTGGATATGTTGGCCGCGGGCGGAATCTATGACCACATCGGCGGGGGCTTTGCACGTTACTCAACCGACGCGCGCTGGCTGGTGCCTCACTTTGAAAAAATGCTGTACGACAACGCGCTCCTGGCCCGCGTCTACGTCGAGGCCTATCAAGTCACCAGGACACTGCTCTATCGACAGGTCGCCACCGAGATCCTCGACTATATCGGACGAGAAATGACCGGACCGGAAGGTGGGATCTACTCCTCCACAGACGCCGACTCTGAAGGAGTCGAAGGAAAGTTTTTCGTCTGGACGCCTGAAGAAGTCGAAAACGTTCTCAAGTACGAAGAAGATGCTCGCCGTTTCTGTGCGCTTTATGACATCACGGCATCAGGCAACTGGGAGCACAAGAGCATCCCCAATCGCTTACGCCCCATCGAGGAGGTAGCACGAGAGCTGAATCTCACACCAGATGAATTAATTGAGACCGCCTCCCGCGTCAAACCGCTGCTGTACAAAGCTCGGCTGCGGCGCATTCCTCCGGGACTGGACGACAAGGTGATCACCGCGTGGAACGGCATGATGTTGTCCGCCCTAGCCGAGGCGGCGCGAGTCTTCGGAGAAGAACGCTATCTTGAGCGTGCCGAACGAACGGCCGATTTCCTGTTACGTACTCACGCCAAGCCCGACGGGCGGCTGCTCCGTACCTCGCGGGGTGACCGTGCACACCTGAATGCCTATCTTGAGGACTATGCCTACTTGGCCGAAGGACTCATCGATCTCTATGAAGCCGGCGCCGCCGAATCGTATCTCCATGCCGCAGCGCGATTTGCGGAGTTTCTGATAACGGACTTCATGGATCAGGAGCAAGGGGGCTTCTTCACGACGGCGACGCATCACGAATCGCTTATTCTCCGACACCGAGACGGGACGGACGGCGCGGTTCCCAGCCCGAATGCCGTGGCGGCTTCGGCCCTGGCCAGGCTGTCGTTCCACTTCGATCGGGACGATTGGCGCAACGCGTCGAGTTCCGCCGTCCGCGCATACGGCCGGCACATGACCCGGTATCCACGCGCCTTCGCCAAGAGTCTCGCGGTAATTGATTTCCTCACGGAAGGCCCGGTGGAGCTGGCCATCGTGGCAAGCAAGTCGCTCGATGAGCTTCGCGCCGTTCGTGAGGCGGTCGCACAGTGTTATCTTCCAAACCGCGTAGTGGCCACAGGATTGACGGGGCAGCCCTCTGCCTTGCCGCTCCTGAAAAACAGATCAGCCGTTTCCAATACCGCAACGCTATATGTGTGCAGAAATTACAGTTGTCGCCGACCGATCACCGACCCTCGCGACATCGCAGAGGCCCTGACCAAGGAGCTGATCACGACCTCGACCCACCGCAGCGAACCAAAACTCCTGCAGGGCGCCGCCCTTTCGGGGCATGCCACAACAGAAGGGACCGCCGCCTATGCATCCCGCATAATGGCGCGAGATGGAGAAGGGGGACTCACCCACGCGTTTACCTCTCTGGGCACAACCGGTCTCACCTCCACGCGCGTCGGATTCGGGACCTACCGCGTCGATACGAACAACGCCGAACATCGAGATGCGCTCAAAAAGGCCTTGCAGACATCATGCAACCTGATCGACACCTCAACGAATTACATGGACGGCGACAGCGAGCGATTGGTGGGATCCGTGTTGGCCGAGCTGACGGCATCAGGGGAGATTCGGCGCGAGGAAATCATCGTGGTCTCGAAAATCGGGTACGTGCAGGGACAGAATTTGAAACTTGCCGAGGCGAGAGAGAAGGCGGGACGCCCCTACCCTGACCTCGTGAAGTACGGAGATGGAATCTGGCATTGCATCCATCCGGAGTTCCTGGCAGACCAACTGAAACTGTCACTCGATCGACTCGGCTTGACCACACTGGATGTCTGCCTCCTGCACAATCCGGAGTATTACTTCTCAGAAGCGAACCATCGCGGTGACACGGATCTGGAGAAACTTCGCGCAGAATTCTATGCCCGACTCGAACGCGCATTTGTCTACTTTGAAACCCAAGTGTCGGAGGGTCGGCTTCGGTATTACGGCGTTTCGTCCAACACGGTCGCTTCCTCCGATAACGATCCGGAAGCGACTTCGCTCGCGCGCATGATCCACGCCGCACAAGCTGCGGCCCGATCAGTAGGTTCGGCTGCCCATCATTTCCAGGTGCTTCAGTGCCCGATGAATCTCTTCGAATCAGGTCCCGCGCTGACCGCCGACACGGGACCCGCTCAATCTCAAACCGTGCTCCAACAGGCCCAACAGAACCACATCGCCACGTTGGTGAATCGGCCGTTAAATGCCATGTTGGGACGGAACAGGATGCTGCGACTCGCGGATCTTCCGCTCGAAGGGAGAGAGATCGATTTTAATCGCCATCTCGGGGAACTGGGCGCCCTGGAACAAGAATACCGGAGTGCCATCGCGCCCCACATCCAAGGGGTGGGGACTGAAGCGCCGCCGATAGAATTCTTCAAGTGGTCGATCGAGTTGCAACGCCTGCGTCCCCAAATTCAGGGACTGGAACATTGGGAACAGATCGAACACCACATGATCGCTCCTCAAGTCAACCGAATCTTCCAACTCCTCGACCATGGGCTTTCCGGAGAGGTCGCTGCACAGTGGCAGAACTGGCGTCAGCGCTACGTCCCGGAGTTCCTGACACTGCTACGCGGCCTCCGGCACGAAGCGACGACTCGAAGTCGGACGCTAACCGACCGAGTGACGCACACGATCAACCAGTTCCTGCCGGTATCGCGTTGCGCTTCCTCACTGTCTCAAAAAGCGCTATGGATCCTTGCCAGCACACCGGGAGTTACCTGCGTCTTGAACGGCATGCGAACGACCCAGTATGTCGCAGATACGCTCTCGGTGTTGACGTGGGAGCCGCTCAAAGAAACTCGCCCCATCTATGAGGGCGTGACGAAGCTGCCCCTGTGAGGTGCCGCGTACTCTTTACACCGAGAGATCGATGAAACCCTCAGCTCTGTTTAACAATCGCACGCCTCCACGGTAACATTTAACAGACGACTTCTTGACAGTTCCTCCGCTCGTTCATTAAGGTCCATGAAATCTTTCATCTAGGGTCGTTCTGTGTCAAAACTCGCCGTTATCGATATCGGAACCAACTCCATCCATATGGTGCTGGCTGAAATCCTGCCGGATGCCAGCTTTAAAATTCTCGATCGGTTCAAGGATATGACGCGGTTGGGGAACGGCGCGTTTGCGAGCAAACGGCTGGCCGACGAGGTCATGGCCAGGGCGCTGGAAGTTTTACGGACGTTGGTGACGCTCGCCCGTAATAAGGGGTTCGACCGCGTGATTGCCGTGGCCACCAGCGCAGTGCGCGAAGCTGAAAACGGCGGTGATTTTGTCGCCATGATTCTGGAGGAGACCGGATTACGAGTGCGCGTCATCAGTGGAGCGGAAGAAGCTCGGCTGATTTTCCTCGGCGTCAAGAACAGCATTGCGCTCCCTGAGGGCCCTGCCTTGATCGTCGACATCGGAGGCGGGTCGGTGGAACTGATCGTGGGCACTCGCGAAGGCATGCTCCACGGAGCAAGCCTGAAACTCGGTGCGATCCGCTTAGCCGATCAATATCTTCCCAAGACGCCTCCGTCCGAGTCGATAATGCGGACGCTGGAGCAGGCCGTCCTCACGCACTTGCGCGACGCGGTGACATCGTTCAAAACCAAGAAATTCCTCTCGCTCATTGCCACTTCGGGTATGGCCGGCAATATCGGTGAAATTATCCATCTGCGTCACACCGGACGACCGCTGCCGCAGCATAATCTTGCGACGGTATCGCTCAAGGACATCCGCGCCCTCCAAGCACAGCTGGCTCAGGCGTCGGTGAAGAGCCGCTTGGCCGTTCCCGGCCTGGACCCCAAACGTGTCGATACCCTCCTCCCGGCGACCGTCCTGCTCCGCAGTCTGTTGGAGCTGTCCGGCCTCAGCGAGCTGACGTTATGCGACAAAGCCATTCGCGAAGGTGTCATCTACGATTTCATCGTGCGGCATCGCGAGGGACTGAAGGCTGAAAACGAAATTCCCGACATTCGTCGTCGCAACGTGATCGGCCTTGCGCGCCGTTGTCACGCGCCCGAGTCGCATTCGCTGCATGTGGCCGACTTGGCGCTAAGTCTGTTCGATCAAACGCAACGCGCGCATCGATTAGGGCCGCGCGAGCGAACCTGGCTGGAGTACGCGGCTATTCTCCATGATGTCGGTTACCTCATCAATCCGAGGCAGCATCACAAGCACGCCTATTACCTCATCACGCACAGCGACTTGGCCGGCCTGGCCGCCGAAGAAATCCACGTCATCGCCGCCGTCGCTCGCTATCACCGGCGAGCCCTGCCGACGCTGAACCATGAAGAATTCGACCGCCTGACGCCGCGGCTCCAACGCACGGTCAAAGTTCTCGCGTCGCTGTTACGCATCGCCGACGGGCTCGATCGCACTCATTTCTCTCTCGTTCGGAATGTCGCCGTCAAATTCGGCAAACAGATCACGATCGAGGTACACCTCAAGGGCGATGCCGAGATGGAGTTGTGGGCGGCGAAGAGCCGGGCCGATCTATTCGAACAGGTCTTCCATCGGCGTATCGAATTCTCGCGGGTACTGTCGGAAACAGGCAAATCATGAGCGACTTTCAGCCCATCAAAACTGCGTCTCATCCTTACCCGGGCAAGCTGATCATCGTCGAAGGCATCGATGGTTCGGGAAAAAGCACGCAGCTCCAGCTGTTGCATAAGTGGCTTGAGTCGAAAGGCCACCGAGTCTTCTTTACCGAGTGGAATTCATCGGAATTGGTCAAGGAGACGACGAAGCGGGGGAAAAAATCAAAGAGCCTGACCCCGACAACCTTCAGCTTGCTGCACGCCACGGACTTTGCCAGCCGGCTCTATCACCACATTCTCCCTCCCCTTAAAGCCGGGATGATCGTTTTGGCCGATCGCTATATGTACACGGCGTTCGCGCGCGATGTCGTCCGCGGAGTCTCGGCCGAGTGGGTGCGCAAGCTCTATGCGTTTGCCATCAAGCCCGATATGGCGTTTTACTTCAAGGTACCGATCGATGTCGCCATCTCCCGGCTCTTGCGAGGAACGCGCGGTCAGTTCAAGTACTATGAAGCCGGGATGGACATGAATTTAAGCCCCGATCTGACCCATAGTTTTCAGATTTTTCAGTCGCGCATTCTCACGGAATACGACAAGATCGTCGACGAGTTCGGTCTGTTGACGATGGATGCCACCCAAGACATCGAAGCGCAACAGGAGCTCATGCGGACGCTGGTGTCCGATACCCTGCGCGGCTACAAACCCAAGCGAGGCACCTATGGTCGACGCACGCTTTTTTGGCGACGGTTTGACGTACATAAATCCGAGTGAGCTCAAGGGCAAACTGATCGCCATCGAAGGAACCGACGGAGTCGGTCGCTCGACTCACATTGAACTGTTACAAGAATGGTTGGAGGTCCAAGGCTACGGGGTGATCACCACCGGTTGGACACGCTCTAATCTCATGTCCAAGACGATCGAAATGGCCAAAGCCGGGAATATTCTCGATCGATGGTCGCTCAGCCTTCTCTATGCGACGGATTTCGCCGATCGTCTGGAACACCAGATCATTCCGGCTCTTCGATCAGGATTTGTCGTCCTCGCCGATCGTTATATTTACACGGCATTGGCGCGAGACTTCGTCCGAAGCGCTGATCGCACATGGATCCGCGACGTCTTCGGGTTCGCGTTGATCCCCGACCTCGTGTGCTACTTGCGGATCGACGTCGAAACGCTGGCGCTCCGCGTCATCGAGACGACCGGGATGAACTACTGGGAATCCGGCATGGACCTTCGGCTGGGCGCGGATCTCTACGACAGCTTCAAGAAGTACCAATCGCTGTTGATCGAAGAATTCGACAAGATGGCCACCGAATTCCGCTTCAACGTCGTCGACGCAAGGAAATCGCCGGAAGAAATCCAAGATGAGCTCAAAGGATACATTCTCCCCGTGTTGCAAAACCAGAAGTCGGCCATCCGCATCGGAGAAGCCGGTGCCTAACCCGCATTGTTCATGACGGTTCGTCGCGAAAACGCGCAGACGGGTTGTGAGACGGGCAAGCGAAGCCACGAGGGAGGGAGGCATACTTGAAACAGTATGTTGACCGACTGAGTGGCGAGTACGCCCGTCGGAACAGCGTATCCGCGTTTGCAGCAGAAGCGTTCATGAAGAATGCGGGTTAAGCCTGTTCACGTCGGTGTTGTATCCGTCTTCGCTTACCCAACACCCGCAGCTGCATCGGTGGGAACCACCAGCGCAGCCTGCACTGTCCCGCCTTGATCTGATCGTCGACTTCAACACACACGGCCCCGGCTTTCTTGAGAGGAAAAGTCGGGAGCTTCTTCCCGCATAGGAGTAAACTCACGAGCTCGCCCAAAAATGGCTCATGCCCAACGCAGAGAACCACGGCGTCTGAAGGAAGCGCCTGAAGCACATGCACAAGTTGTTCGGGCTTCGCTCCGACCGCCAACTCTTCCCGGGTCTCAACCTTCACACTTGGACAGACACCCACGCGCACGAGTCTCGCCGTATCGTATGCCCGCACGAATGGACTCGTATACACATGGGTCGGTCTACAGTCGAGTGCGGCCAGCCCTGCCGCGGCCTGTCGCACACGCTTTTTCCCTCTGTCCGTGAGGGGACGATCCTCCTCCGTTCCCTCCCACTCATCTCGCTCTACGGCAATGCCGTGACGAACCAGAATACATTCCATCGCGCTCCCTCCACGCCGTGAGGCTGAAACCTAGTAGAGTAACACCCCCACAGTTAACATATTCGTAACATGGTGATGACACTGTCGGAACCGTGCCTCGGTACGTTGACGTCAGACAGTGGCCGGAAAGGGAAGCGCTGTGGTCAGGTATGAACTGTCATGGATTGCGCTCCAATCCGGTTTTTCTTTGGATATCGATGAAATGCGTCTAAGATGTGTTGGCAAGCGCATCAATGATGCTTGTCCAGACCAGAGCAACACCCGATGGCATCGGCTAATTGCCTCTATCTTAGACAAGATTGCCGGCACGACACAAGACAACCACTATCACCATGGAGCAATCGCATGACCCAACAGGCGAGAGCCAAATTACTGACCCTCGTTCATGAACACAGACGCATTCCCCTGGAGGACCTTGTCGCCAGGCTCCCCGAATTGACTTGGAACCAGGTGTTTTCCATGGTCGATGAACTCAGCCGCAGACGCTTGATCTCTTTGCGTCGGCGAGGCTTTGAGTACGAGTTGTGGGCAGGCTCGCTGCCTGCCTAAGGGCTATCCTCCTGCATGCGCGAGATACGCCGACGAGGCCATCTAGAGGCCTCCGGCCTTCTTCAGCGCAATTCCATGCTCGGAGCGTTCCGAATGGATTACGGTCGAAATGCTCACTTCTGGCTACCGATCAGAAACCGCTGAAAATGATCGACCACACCGCTGAACCAGGAGTGTTTTCCGGATGTGAGCGCTTCCGACTTCCCCGCCTTCCTTGAAGACTCCTTCAGCTCCCGCAATCGACTCGCCACATCCCTGAAGGACGGCGTCGACTGATCGATGCGATGATAGACCTCCAGCGCTTGGCTCGATTCCCCCACGGACTCGAGGCTGCGCCCCAAAAAATAGAGCACGTCCGTCATATCGCGAGGAAGCGTCGTCGTATCGCTCAATGCGGTCCGAAAGGCTTGTATCGCGGCATGCGGCTCCCGCATCTTGACATAGCAGAACCCGATTTGTGCGTAGGCTTTGAGCCACAGCGCCCTGTCCTCGGCGGCCGAAAGGAACATATCGACCGCTTCTTTCAGACGCCCATCATCTTTCAGCGCCATTCCCCGATCGTAGTCTGCTTCCAAAGCGCTGACCGGACCCGGCTCAGGATATTCCTCGCCCACGACGGCCGGTTCAGGAAGTGGAACGGGATCGTTGAGCTCCGTCGGATCTTCCGGCGCAGCCGCCAGTCCTTCCAACTCTTCCTTGCCGGCCAGCGGAAGAATCCCCCCACTGATTCGGTCAAGCGCTGCTTGCGCCGCCAACTTCGAGGTAATCATGGGTGACTGCTCCGCGTACCCATAGGTCAACGTGATATCCGAAACCTGATTGATCAATCGTGGGTTGCCTCCGCTCAATCGATGGATGAGCGCGCAGGCCTCACCGGTAAAGAGGGGTTGGGGGCGACCCGCGACGTGTACTCGATGGCGGATAAAGTTGGCCGCCTCCGTCTCTGAAAGCGGTTTTAGATGGTAATCGACGACGACCCGCTGCGCAAATTGAGTCATATCGACTCGTCGAAGCAGGGTATAGAGATCCGGCTGGCCGGAGAGGATAATCTGTAACTTCAAGGTCTTGCCGTCGTTCATGTTGGACAGCAATCTCAATTCTTCGAGCAAGTCCGCGCCTAGACTTTGGGCTTCATCCACGATGAGAATGACGCGCCGCTGGCGCTTCGCCTCCTGTGTCAGAAACTCTGAAAACAGGTGATAGGCTTCGATGGGATCCAGACGTTTGGTGCTGAGCCCAAGGGCCAACAAGATCCACGGCAACAGATGCTCGATATCATAACGGGCATTGGTGACAAGCCCGATCTTATGCTTGCCGCCGTGCTCGGCGATCAGCTTCTGGAGAAGGGAAGTTTTCCCCATCCCCGGATCTCCGGTCAACACCATGAAAGGAGCCTGACTCACGAGGCCGTACTCCAAGAGATTGTACGCGGCCTGGTGCTCGGATCCGGAATAAAGAAAACTGCTGTCCGGCAAGAGCGCGAACGGCTTGGCCTTCAAATGATAAAAGGATTCGTACATGGCACTGTTTCCGGGCCGTTGTCGCGCTCTCCTACGAAGACAGCATGGCCTTCATCTCGGCAAGACTCAACGAGGACCGACCGGCTTTGTTCAATACGGTTCCCAGAACGGGACGCGAGTCTCGGACCAGCCCCAGCGCACGCTGGAGTTCCTCGCCCGTCGTTTTGCCTTCTTCGACGACCATGAGCAGCGCATCCGTGTACGGAGCGAAGGCCAAGACATCGGCGGTATGCAGCAACGGGGGAAGGTCGAATACGACGAAACGGGAAGGGTATCGGTGCTTTAGCTCTTCGACAAGAGCGACCATTTTGGGAGATGTCAGGATCTCGGTGGAATTCGAAATGGCTCTCCCCCCGGGCAACAGGACGAATCGTCCGATGCCGGGATGCAAGAGCAAATCCTCGACAGGCTGATCATCCAGCAAATAATCGGCCAACCCCAGACAGTCCTGCACGCCGAATACCTTATGGACGCTGGGGTCCTGGAGGTCTGAATCGACCAGGAGAACCGTCTGCGTCGTCTCCATTGCAAGACTTACGGCAAGATTGATCGCGGTCACGGTTTTCCCCTCTCCGTATCCCGGGCTCGTGACCCCGACGACGTTCCAGCCGCTTTCTCGAAGCCGATGCGTGACCTGTGTTCGGAGAATCTTGTAGGCATCGACGAACGTTCCCTTGTTGTACGCCGCCATCACGCGGTGCCCCTGCAACACGGAACGAGGGACGGTCAAGGACCTCGTCCGTGTATAGGTAATGGGAGGCGGTGCGGTCTGCTCCGCGGTCCTCTTCGGAGGCGTCTCAGTGGCGGAGGCGCCTTTCGCTTCTCGATACAACTCAAGTGCCGTTCGAATCCGATTCATAATGGTCTCGTTGTTTACTCCATGCCAAATCGTCTCAATGCGCTGAACCAGAGAACATCCAAGGGAACCACGAATACATGCACGATGATCAGGGCGGTCCCCACTACACTCAGCCCCGCAGTTTGCGCCAGCCGTCGTCGAAGCCTCACGCGTGAGACATCTTCCTCGTTGGGCATAAAGGGAATCACGGCCAGTGGGAAATGGTGCGTCAACGCGAGTAGCTGCTCAGGTGTCCTGATCGAATGATCCAGCGACTCGGCAACCGCTCCGGCTCCGAGACCGCCGCCGACGGCCAGGATGATGCCGAGCAAGACAATAGCCATGCGATTGGGCTTGAACGGCTTTTCCGGGAGACTCGGCGGATCAATCAGAGAAAATCGCTCGCCTTTTCGCTGAACCTCCAGCCCCTCCGCCACCTTGGCTTCCAGCAACCGGGACCGGATCTCTATATACTTTTGCGACGAGGTGTCTCGCTCTCGCATGAGGACTAAATACTCCGGCTCAATCCCTGGAGACCGTTCCAGGCGCGTCGCATATTCATTCAGGCGACGCTTCACTTCGAAGCGCGTTTTCCGCAAGGCTTCCAACGAGGAAAGAGCGGAGTTCAGTTGCGACTGAAGGTTGATATAGGCCGGATTTTCAGGTCGCTGCGTTGTCGCCTTGCTCGGACTGACGCTGAGCTTGAATACGTCTTGCTCAAGAGCGGCGACTTTTCGCTGTGCTCGGATAATGTCCGGATGAACGCTTCCCAGTCGTTCCAAGTCGGCTGCCAACGCAGCACGGGCATCGATGAGTCGCTTCGAGGCTTCTTCACCATCAGGTGGTTGGCCGGTCTCTTTCTCTAACGCCTCGATTTCCTGTTTCATCTTGCGAATATCCGGATGGTCGGGTGACAGATTCGCAGAAGCAGCGGCATATTCAGCGCGAAGCGCTCGTAGACGTTCGGTCGAATCTAAGATCCGCTCTCCGGTCACGGATATGATCGGCGTGTTCGGTTTGATCGTGGCCAATTCCCCCTCAAGGTAGGTCTTTCGCTCTTCAAGACTGCGGATCTGCTGGTCGACGTCCATCAATTCTCGCTCGGCTTGGTTCATCAGCTGCTGATTCAACGGCGTCAACTCCGGCAAGGCACCATTCGCTCGTCTTTTGAATTTTGCGATCTTTTCATCGATGGCATTAATATGGTTGGCTAAATTTTCAGCTTCCTGCTGGAGAAATGAGGTAGCCTCCTGCGCCTGCCGCTCCCGGCTTTTCAAGTTTTCACCCAAGAACAAGCTCGTCAGTTCATTGGCCACCTGCTGAGCCAGCTCCGGAGAGCGATTCTTGTAGGCGACGGTAAAGGCAATGGTGGCCTTAGTCGCATGCTGCGTGCGCTTGTCCACGACATCCGCGCTGATCACCTCGACCTCGATATCCTTGACGAAATGCTTCACAATCTCTTCCGTCGGACTGCTCTTCCGCTCATCCTGATAGAGATTGAACTGCTCGACCACCTTCCAGAGCGTCGTGCGGCTCATCACTTGTTGCTTGATGGTCTCAATCCTCTGATCGGCGTAGCTTGTGATGGTCGATCGAACGAGATCGGATGGTATTTCCTGCTCTTCGATCAAGATCGTCGCTGTCGCTTTATAGGTCGGAGGCCAAAGAAATGCCGACGCTAATGAGACACTCAGCAGCCCCAGACCGATGAAGAGGATCAGTTTTCGGCGTCGTCGAAACGCGACAACATACTCGGTGAAACTCTTGCCCTGCTCTGATGCCCGTATTGGGGTTTGTGTTTGAGCCATGGTTTTAATGGAAGAACGTCCGTTTGGGTGGATAATAGGTCACCATGAACGTCGTGGCATGGGAACTCGCCGAATCCGCCTGAGTCTCGATATCGCGCCATCGGTACATGTAGGACACGTCGGCCTGCCACCACTCGAACACCTTCCAGGATAGTTTCGGCGCAACGCTGACATAGTTGCGATCCGGAAACGCTCCGCCGACCGCAGCCTGTGTCTTTCCGGACGTCATCATGCCGACCACATTGAGCGAACCGGCAAGCGACTCCGAGATGTCGTACGATCCTCCCGCTTGCGCTCGATTGGTCTGGATCAGTAATCCGAAACCGCTGGGAACCAAATCGCGCTCGAACGACACATGGACCGAGCCTCGCTCAAAATTCTTGTTCACTCTCGCCCCTACCAGCCATACCGTATCGCGAGCCGTGTACGTTGCGCCGAGGAGCTCCGAGCTGGAATGTAGAAATCTGGGACCACCGTGGACCGTTCCGGTCAGTGATTCGCTGAACACATGGGTCAGGCCCATATCGACGCCGGGAAAGTCGGCTTGAAATGCCGACGGCGAGTCGGTCGTTCTAAAATCCAGATACGAACCCATGATATGAGCTTGGTCCCGTTCACTCAGTTCATACAGCAACCCGCCTGAACCGCCGAACAGTCGGTAGTCGACCAATCTGCCGCTTTCATAGGTCGTGTCGGAAAACTGCACGCCTGATTGAAACGACAGCTTTTCGGTCAGCTTTCGTGTCCACGTCGGATGAAACGTCCACTGATTTCGTTGCGTAAACTGCAGGACGACGCCTGTCGCCTGTAACTCACCGAGCAACGTATTGTCCCGCGTGAAGCCCCCGGAGAAACCGATGAGATCTTTTTCGGTCCGATAGCGGATCGATAACGGAACAAAAACGTTCGTGAATTGCCTGTCTTCTCCCCCAAAGTAACCGACGAAATCCGCGGCGACCCGACTGCTCATGTCCAAACGTTCGGTCTTGTTCGAGAGCTCCATGGCCGGCGTGACCCAGTATCCATAGCTTTCATCGTGCGGCAACGGAGTCAAGAGCAGATTGCTGTCATAGATCCCCTTCACGCCGAGCGAGGGCGAAAGCGACCATTCCGCGGCTTCAACGTGCCAAACCACGCCCGCCTCCAGAAGGCAAATCCACAACATCCATCGCCACAGCCCTTTGAATCGTCGACGTCCATCACAGCCTCCACCCCTGTTTCTCAATCGCATCGGTTACGGTACCATGACAACGTCACCGCGCCGGAGAACGATATTTTGTTCCAACGCCCTCCCTTTCCTCATATCCCCATAGCGAAACGGAATAGCCTGCCGCTCGCCTCGCACTCGGCGCATGACCTTAATGTCGTTCTCCGCCGCAAATGGAGTGAGGCCCCCGGCAAGACTCAAGGCCTGAAGGACATCGGCGTAATGCCCGATCACGTACTCGCCCGGCCTATTCACTCGCCCAACGACGTAGACCTTGTAGCTGGCCACCTTGGTCACCGCCGTGGACACGTTGGCATTCGGGATATACTTCGTCAGGCGCTGAACGAGGTCGGCGCGGATTTCCTCGACCGTTCGGTCTTCAGCCTGGACGTCGCCGATGAGCGGGAACGAGAACATCCCGTCCGGCCGAACCACGACTTCTCGTGTGAGCTGCTCATCCTTCCATACGGAGATCAGGAGCACGTCTTCGGCTCCCAAACGGTACTCCGGATCGACCTCGGCAGCTACGGCCCTCGTCGTGATCTCCCCTCCAAGCGTGAACAGGCCGTTCACGACGACCAGCGCCAGCAGCATTCGTCTCATCGCCTCTCGAACACATCCAGACATGGATTCTCCTTTACCCTTTAAGTTGCGCCAGCACCTGTTCGGCTGCTTGCCGTCCTTCAAACGCATCCGGACTCTTGAGGGACTTTGAGAGGTACGTCCGCGCTTCGGCGGGTTTTCCGGATTGCGCGTAGGCGATCCCGAGATGATAATTCAGCACGGAATTGTCGGGAGCTTTGCTCACGGCCGATTTCATCAACCGAATCGCCTCATCCTGCTGTCCCATTTTGAATCGCACCCAACCGAGCGTATCGATGAAAAGAGGATGCGGCGCTTCCTTTTCAAAATCACGACTCAGCGCAAAGGCCTTTTGCAGACTGGATGGATCGCCCTTTTGATCAACCAGCAAGACGGCCAGGTTATTCGCCGCCAACACGTTGCGAGGATTCAGGTGCAGCGTCGCCTCATACGCGGCCATGGCGGCATCGACCTGGCCCTGCTCGGAATGCGCCGAAGCCAGAAGCATGTAGAGCTCTTCGCTTTCGGGATTGACCTTGAGACCATCCTCCACGATCTGCGCGGCCACCGCCGGTTTCTTCTCGGACTGCAACAACGACACCCAATTCAACCACGGCGTGATCCATTTCGGATTCAATCGCACCGCTTCACGGTATTCATGCGCAGCCGCTTCGCGCTCCCCTGTCAGCGCCAACACCTCTCCGAGTAACCCATGCGCGAACGGATGGTCGGACCGTTCGGCGATGAGCGCCTCCAAGCGCGTTCTCGCGCGAGCCGCCCGCCCTTGAGCCACTTCCACCTTCAGCAGCGCGAGCAACGGCTCCGGCTCGTGCGGAGCGGAAGCGATCGCGCGTTCATACGCATGCCCGGCCTCACTCAAACGGCGCTGCACCTCATGGAAGCGCCCTTCGGCCAGCCACGCCAAATAGTGATCGCCCGAGAGCCGGCGAAGCCGTGCCAACGTGTGCTCGGCTCCTTGCCAGTTCTTCGTCGCCAAATCGAGGGCCATCAACATGTCGAGCGCCGCGATGTCGTCGGGCCGCTGTTTCAGGAGATCATCGAGTCGCGCGCGCGCCTGTTGATGCCGGCCGCTCTTGCTTTCAAGGACGGCGAGCGAACGTTTGGCCTCGACTTGTTCGGGATACAGGGCGACGGCCCGCTCAAAACTTTCCTTCGCAAGACTGGTCTCTCCGGTGAGCTGATAGGCTTGCCCCAGCAGATAATGCCCCAACGCCGACTCCGGTTGATCGTGCAGCACCGTCCGAAACGCCTGCACGGCGTCCTTGCCGTTCCGCCTCGCCAACGCCATGCGCCCCGCGAGCATCAATCCATCGGACGATCGCGGGTTCTCGCTCAACACTTCCTGTACCTGACGCTCCGCTTCGGCGTGCCTTCCGGCCGACAGTTCCATCTCCGCCAGCTTTGCTTTGGCCTCCAGCCCCACCGGTTTGTCCCTGAACTCCTGCGTCAATGTGAGATAGCGCACTCGGGCTTTATCGTCCTGCCCGCTTTTCCTGTAGAGTGCCGCCAATCCGAACTGTATGCGGCTTGAACGCGGCAACTGCGCGGCCGCGTCAAGAAGCGCTCGCTCCGCCGCGGGCAGATCCTTCCGATTCAGATGAAAGTCCGACAGCGCCAGACGGCGCTGCTCGCTCTCCGGATCCAGCGCAACCGCCTCGCGCAAGACGCCTTCCGCCTTGTCGTAGGCATTCCGACTCATATACAGGCGGACCAACCGTATCCGATGGTCCATGGACTGAGGTTCGATCTCGATCATGCGGCGAACGGCAGTCTCCGCGCCGTCCCAATTCCCCGACCTCGTCAGGATCGCATTCAAATTGTTCAGCAGGTCTAGGTTCTTCGGATGGTCTTGCAGCGCGCGCCGTAATGTTCGCTCGGCTTCCCCATGCCGTTGTTGCTGTCCATACAACGTGGCAAGAAGGATGGCGACGTCCGGCTCGGTCGGAAACTGACCGGCGAGAGCTTCAGCCTTGGGAATGACCGCGGACACACCCCCCTCCGTCACGGCCTGCGCGGCAATCTTCAGGGCCGCAGCTTGAGGATGGCGCGGCTCTTTCCGCAGCACGGTATCCGCAACTTCCGACACGTGCTCCGTCAGACGGGCCTCAAGGTAGTATTTCCCGAGCGTGATCAAGGCGGCGGTATGATCCGGAACCAAGCGGACCGTTTCTTGGTAGAGCTGGACCGCGTTACGCCAGTTCTTCTCTTTCTCCTCGACCTGCGCGAACAGATAATGCGCCTCTCCGTCTTTGGGATCGATCTTCAGCACGTTTCGGAGCGCCACTCTCGCTTTCGGATAATTTGAAACTTCCATGTACTCATGCGCCCGCGCAAAGTACTTCGCTTTTCTCTCCTCGGGTCCGCCGCAGGCGGTCACTGCGACCGCCGTCATGAGAACGATGCCGATTCCGACATTCATGTTCACAGTTCACCTCTGTGCGCCGTGCGGCAATGCGTCGTGATGACTGTAGGTTATTACGTAAACCATTCCGCTACAACAAAATCCGAATTCCGAGCCCGAAGAGAATCCAGAGCGACACGAGTCCCAGCTGCCTGACCCGACTGGAAAATGCGTGGAGCAACAATTCGAAGGAGAAGAAGAGCACGATCAACTTCGCAGCGAAGACCCCCAAGTGTGAGATGCCCGCGCTGACTTCCGGAAGAAGCGGAAACGTCACGGCCAAAAACACCATTAAATAGTCCAGCGGTGTTGTCTGAAAGCGATTGCCCTCGTTGAAGCGAAGACTCAAGACCACCATGACGGCCGCCGACAGAAAGAATGCGTTATGGGCCATCGTGATCGCCGGCACGGAGGACTCGCGCGACCCCTCGGAGACGTACAGGAGGAAAGTCGTTCCCACATAGAGTCCGCCCCGTACAAAGTACGGAGCGATCCGTGAGGAGAAGGAAAGACCGAGCAGGACGATGCCGAAGAGCGCGATCGAGAGGTACCCGACGTCGTTGGGCACACTCGACGGGAGAAAGACCAACGCAATCAGAAACAACGGCACGGCCACGGCCAAAAACTGAATCGGCAGATCCGTGAGCCATCGGTCCTTTATGAATCGCGTGAGCCCAAAGTTCGACGAAACGAGCCCCTCCCGTGACGCGGGAGTCGGAAGCAGCCCTCGCCCGGCTGCGATAAAGAGCATCAGCACCGTGATCGCGAGGAGCAGATAGAGCGGCAGAATCAACATATCCGACTCCCATCGCAGCAAGTAGGCGACCCCCAACATGCCGGCCTGAATGAGGTAGATCGCCGTCACGGCCTCATAATGCGTCAAACCGACGCGCAAGAGCTTATGGTGGACATGCGCCCGGTCGCCGACAAAGGGAGAGCGCCCTTCCGCCAATCGTTGGCCGGTGACGCCCAGCGTATCCAGAAACGGTAATCCCAACAAAAAGAGAGCCAGACTGGGACTGAACGGACCGCGCGACGAATCCGCCAGCAGAACGGCCAGGACGCCCATCATAAATCCGAGGAGCTGACTCCCGCCGTCTCCCATAAAAATGCGCGCAGGGTATGTGTTGTATCGCAGAAACCCCAAGAGCGCTCCGAGAAAGGGAACCGCGAGCGCCAGGACGGTGACGTCACTGGAGAGGTAGGCCAAATAAGCGATTCCACTGAACGTCAGAAAGGACAATCCCCCTGCCAGGCCGTCCAACCCATCCGTAAGGTTCACGGCATTCGACACACCGATGAGAAACACGACGGTAAAGAGCATCCCGGCCCAGGCAGGCGCCTCCATCTCCGGCAGAAACGGAAGGGTGGTGAACCAAATATCCCCTCCGAGGACGACGACAAGCGCGCCGAGCAGTTGGCCGACTAATTTCGTCCGAT
Organism: uncultured Nitrospira sp.; assembly: GCA_964435885.1. Taxonomy (GTDB): domain Bacteria; phylum Nitrospirota; class Nitrospiria; order Nitrospirales; family Nitrospiraceae; genus Nitrospira_D. The sequence continues at coordinate 21,544 of CAYTAS010000033.1, forward strand.
AACCGAGATCGACACGGTCATCCCACACTCCGAACCCTACGATGATCAGACAGCCGAGCAGCGCGGACAGCGTCGTCGCATCCTTCGTTCCCCACCAGGCGATCGAGGCGCAAGCGCCGACGGCAAAGGCAAGGCCTCCGATGCGAGGAACCGGATGCTCGTGCACCTTGCGCCCCCCGGGGACATCCATCACGTCGAATCGCTCAGCCGCCAGCCGCAACGGAGGAATCAACCCCATACACAGTAGCAGCGCGGTCATGAAGCTGAAAAACAGTTCGTTGATCATCTGAAGAATTTCGCCTCTTCGCCGATGTTCGATCAGTCCGGCACAAATCGATTCAACTCGTGTCCCACGGCGGCCGCGAACTGCCGGAGACGTCGGTCAACGGTCGCCACCGATTCGCCGGGGGCGACGAGCGACGCAAGCCTCACGAGCGCCCCATCGGTTCGTTGCCGCCACAAGGCGTCCCACAGCAAGTACAGCTTGACCGAATACTCGTCCGCAAGATAACGATCGCGCTGTTTGAACCAGTACAGCACGACCTGTTTTTGTTCGCCCTTATGGATGACCGCGCGATTGGCCAGCACCGGCTGGATTGATGACGCATCGGACGGCAGCGCCGTGCGAGTCAGCGATTCAATCTCCCATCCTCCTCCCGGCAGGCAACTCTGCGGGGAATGAGCCGATTGCCCCTTTCTTTGCGACCGGTAGTAGGCCACATAGAAATTCACCGCTTGCTCACCGCCCGACCGGTAGTCGGCCAACACATAATCGTCGAACCGGAGCCTGTCGATGTATTGCTGTTCGAGCGCGAACGGCGCCCCTTGCCATTCGTCGATCTGCATCGGGAAATCGATGAATGCAGGCCTTGGCGGAGGCATCTCCTCTCGTTCGGCGAAGACGGCTGACAGCAGCGTGAACGGCGCGATCAAAGCGACGCTGCAGACATACGCAGGACCCGGAGTCCGCTCCGGCCGGATCGGCGTTTCGCGGGATGACTCATACTCATCAGGATCAGTCCGATTGCTCCATGTCAATCCGTCGCGGAACGTCCACGACTCTCTCGCCGACCCGATTCTGCCCAAGACCCATATCTCGCCGATGAGCAACCCAAAGCTCACCATGAAAATGACCCATCCCTCAAAGAGGTGATAAAAGCCCTCCGCGGCCCCTTGTCCATAGAGTTCGACCAGAACTCCGATCGTGCCGATTCGAAATCCGTTGATGAGGATGGAGATAGGAACGGCCGACAGGACAATGACGACGCGCTTCCATAGTGTGTCCTTAAACAGATACGCGCACAGGAGAGCCAAGGACGTCAGGGGAAGCAGGTATCGAATGCCGCTGCAGGCTTCGACGACCTGCAACTGAACCGGCCCAAGATCGATGACGTTGCCCTCGCGAAAGGCCATCACGCCGATCAACTGCAAAAAGCCGACTCCCAACGACGAGGACCACAACTGCAGCCGGCTCGATAGATCGGCGTAGAAAAAGACGGGCAATGGAACAGCCGTGAGCAGATAGCCGAGCGGGAAGGCGATGGCTTTCGCCCCACGAATCCCCACTAAGGCAATGACGAGTCCGACAATGACCGTCCAGAGCGAAAGGTGAAGCACGACATACAATGTGGCCAGTTCGCCGACCACATAGAGGATGAGACCCATGGCGATGACACCGACTCCCCACCAGACTCTCTCTCTCGGGACGTGGGACAACCGATGACGAGCCTGCCAGACCAAAAACCCGCTGATCAGAGGCACGAAGATGCCGTGGCTATAATCCTCGCTCCCTATCCAGTGGTTGAACAGAAACACGAGGCTGTCCGCGTAGATGTAGCCTAGGAGGGCCAGAACCAAGACCGATGCGATGAAAAGGGAGCGTGTACCAGCCATAAGACAGAGTCTCTTGAACGTTGATCAGGAATGGGCTAAAGAAGCCGTCGGTCCGAAAGAACAGGTCGACACCTGATTTTCCATCGGAACCTTCTATCTGTCGATTGATTTCGAAGAAGGAACGGGCTTGATACCCCGCGAGGAGCATCAAGCCCTAGCCGTCAGAACGAGGTATTTGCCTAGGCCCTGGATCCGCCGAGATTTCTTAATCCTCCCGCGCCCAAACCAACCAAGGAGATGAGCCCGGCACCGAACAGAATCACCGCCGCCGGCAACGGCACGGCGGTCAAGCTGTTCAACGCCCCTCGAACCGAGACAACGTTCCCATCGGCATTCTCAAACAGAATCCGCCATCTGGTGCCGGTGAGCGCACTTAAACTCGGAGGATTCTGCATGTCCGTATCGGCGAACAAACTACCCTCTCGATCCAGATTCAAATCAAACTTGAACGGAGAATAGCCGTGGTTTCCGAGAGGTCCCGTCGCGGCAACTCCCGTCTCGAGCCTCCACCGATCTCCGATCAGGCCACCTCCCACATCAATGCCCTTCAACACCGTGACCGCATTCGCACCGGTGCCCAAATTGACGGTATAACTTCCGACCTGAAGGGTCAGACCGGACACCACCCCGGAATAGTTTCCACCTGTTGCGGCCGCATTGTCGAAGGTAAACGTTCCCGACATGGGCGCACCGACACCCACGCCGAACGAATTGGGCAACAGAGGCCCGTTAAGGGTGGCGACATCACCAGTGAACGAATACATCACCGGAGCAGCTTGGGCTGCCGTGAACGAAACCAACAGGGAACATACCGCAGCAGCCGGCAGTATGAATCCCTTCCTAAACCAGGCTTTCATCATCCGCATATCACCGCTCCTTCTAGAGGTTGATTGGTGGTTGGTCATTAGGAACGCGCATGAGCAAGTCCTCACTACTCAGCAAATCCCGCGCCATCGTCCGCTCCTTCTTAAGTCCCTGCAAATCCACGAATGACGATGGCAACCGCGAGCAGCGACTGTGTTCACATTCATTCATCAGTGTTCAAATTTGTCTGACCCCGTGATCGACCGGCGCAAACCGCCCTGCGCTCAGCTCTTGGCTCTCTATCGTGTCCATGGCTCATCGTACGGAGATCGGCGCTTCGTCCTCCTGGAAGGACGACTTGTGACCGACTGTTTCGATCAGTGCGCTGAGTTTTCCGGCAAGGACGGTACGATCGAAATGTTCGACGACGTAGGTTCGTCCGTTTCTGCCCAGCCGCCGACACCACTCTGGTTTTTGAGACAGCTCCAGTACTCTGTCCGCCAGATCGTCGGCCTGTTCGGGCTCAATACAAATGCCCGCCTGAGCTGCTTGGATGATCTCGGCGCTTTCCCCTTCAACTCCAAGGATAATCGGCTTCGCCATCGCCAGGCTCTCAAAAATCTTCGATGGAATGACCGTCTTGAAAAGATCCGACTTCTTGAGCAGCACGAGACTGACGCTGGATACCGCCCAGAGCTCCCGCATGCGGCTTTTGGGTTGTTGCTCGAGCATCATCACGTTATCAAGAGCCATCGCGTTTCGCATGCGAACGAGAGCTTGCCGCTCAGCTCCGTCCCCGACCATCAGGAAGACGATGTCCTTTGAATTCTTCAATCGCTGAGCCGCGTGAAGAATCGTCTCAAGATGGTGCGCCATGCCATGCGTCCCAAAATACGAGACGACAAACTTCCCCTTGACTCCAAGTTCCTCCGCAAGAGAACCGGTTTCGTCGAGCGGAGCATACTGGGCCAGATCGACGCCGTTCTTCACGACCACGATTTTGCCTGCTTCGATACCCTTGCTCAGCATGTAGGTTTTAAACGCGTCGGTCACCGGCACGATCCGATCTGCCTTGCGGTAGGCGAATCGCTCGACCCATTCCAGCATCTTGATGACGGCAGGATTTCGTATTGCGCCCACGGCGACGATGGATTCCGGCCATAGGTCGCGGATTTCGAGGATCCAGGGAATTCGCAGCAGTCGGCTGACGACATATCCCGCGAGCCCATTGAAGAATTGCGGAGAGGTCGAAAGAACGACGTCTGACTTCGGCAGTAGGAGGGAAACGAGGATTGACGAACACATGTACGAGAGGTAATTCAACGTTCGTTTGAAGAAACCCTCGTTAGCGGTCACGAACGTCCAAACCCTGACCACACTGATTCCGTCGATCGTTTCCCGTTGGAAGACCTGATTACGATAGCCCGCGTAGACTCGGCCTTGCGGATGGTTCGGCGCGCAGGTCACAACGGTCACCTTGTGACCATCGTTCACCCACTGCCGACAATGTTCATAGGTTCTCGTTGCGGGCGCGTTCACTTCGGGAGGGAAATAATGTGAGAGGAAGAGGATCCGCATGCTTGTGTGCCTGGCTTTCTCGGTCTTTCGCTTTCTGAATGCGATAACTCAGCCGGAGTGGAACTTCTCCATGACAAGAAAAGGCTAGCACAAGGTTCTTCCGCCTCAAACCAAACTCAGGAAAACAGCAGCCCTCCGTCATCGTGGTCCGGCAAGCACTCAACGCGTGAATTGTTGCAATGGCTTCTCCACCGCACTCAATTCTGAAGCTATTCGATCCGGATTCTACAAGCGCACAATCGGGAGCAATATGAACGAAACTCTCCATTCGATGGATTCCCGATCCTTCTAATTCATCGGTCACAACCCAATTCCTATGTCCATCATAAGAAATCCGTCTCTTGTGAATCGGCTTCCCCTTCAATCTCCTGTATCCGTCATGTGCTCCTTCAAACAGAACGGAGTCATCTCCTGCCTTGTTGATATGCGCTCTAATCGGTTTTGCACGCCGTGCCACGCGAAACATGCCCCATATTTCTGATTGCTCTGCTCCATCGACCATCACGGTATTATGTGCCCTTGTACTGCGCGCATATGCCCGCTCCTGACTCGGCTCATAGTCAAACACGCCGCTATCAACGATCACTCGTCGTCCGTCGAGTGCAAGCTCATAGCTGAGAGTATCGCAGTGAGCATGGCCCGGCTGGTAGTCAGGCCCGATCGGGCCATCATCAATAATGATCATGTCGTCCGCCTTGCGGCAGACATAATACCCGCTCGACGGAAAAGTGTTGACCGCCAACTCACGTGACTGGCTTGGAGGCTTGTACCCAATCACTCTCTCAGCGTAGTCGAAGATCTGACGAGGAGTTGGCGCGATACCGAACGCGGAATCGTTGAAGAGAGGAATGTCGCCATCAGGCAAGCAGATGCCGTTCAAGAAATCCAGAGCTCGAACAACCTTGTCCCTAAATTCGTCCGCAAGGTCACCTGATACCGCGGCCTGTGACTTCTGCGCCAGATTCAACACATCAAGATAATCGACCAAGCAGATTGAGTGGTACATGGGGCTTCGCTCAAAGTGTCCTCCATCGGAAAGGAACTGTTCCTTGAGCTCATCCCGTAGGATCTGTAAGCCTTTTTGGAGCCACCTATCCGCATCGACTCCTTCGAGATACACTCCGGCAAAAAATAGAGCCACGCCATTCTTGAGGTAGTGATTCGCCAAAATGTGGTATTCGATGTTGTGTTCCAACCACGACGCCTGTTGGTAAAGGCTTTCCTGCCACTCAATCTTCGGCCGTTGAACCCCTCCTGGGTCGAAATCAGTTCCGTTCTGCAAGAGGAAAAACTTTATCCAGTTCACGATCCTGAGCGAGACTGTGTAGGGCTCCCACGCATCCTCAGTGTCTGGTGGATTGCGCTCTATCCAATCGGTAATCAGGAGACTCTTATTCTCCAGAGAACGCGCTGGATCATGGAGATAATCGAAATAGTGCAGATTATACCGCCAGAGCTTCGGCATGCCCTTGCAGGCCCAATCAGCATTTTGAGACGGAATGTCCTTTGACTGCCTCAGGAAACAGAAATGCGAATCGTCTCCGGTAGACTTGGATACTGAGATGCCAGGGAACATGGAGACGCTCGACCGCCTTCTGGCGTCGGCCGTTATAGCTACAGACCCAAACTGTGGAAGGATTCGTCGTTGAAGAAAGTACGCGACCTGTGATGGACGAAGATAGGCGAGCGTCCTGGCATAGAGGCCCAACTGCTTCATGAAGGGAAGGCGCCTATGTGAGTGCATCCATGATGTCGAAGGTGACGTGGGTCACCTCGACGAGTTCGTTCCAGGAAATGGGAGAGCACGCACCCTGACGAATTGCATCTACGAATGCGGCGACACATGCCGTCTGTCCCTTATCCTGACTCCACAGATCCATCTTTTGGAAGTTTGACCAACCGTAACCGCGAAGCTTTCTAAAGTTGTCCAACCGTAACACCTTGCCAGCACAAAACACTTCTAATTGCTCTTTGGGGAAAGATTTATGCCCGTTGGAGAAATAATGGACCGTTCCAATGGATCCGTCCGCAAATCTTAACGTGGCGGTCACTCTGTCCTCACCCACTAATTCGCCAAGTGCTTTCCCTGTCGCCATCGCTTGGACGCCAATGATCGGCGACCCAGCTAGAAAGCGAAGAAGATCAACAAAATGGCACCCTTCACCAATGATGCGCCCTCCTCCGATCAATCGGTCCTGGGTCCAGTGGTCAAGGGGAATATTGCCCGCGTTGACCGTCATGATAAAGGTCTTGGGTTCCGTCACTCCATCCAGCAACTGTTTCATGCGCTGGACTTGTGGGGAAAACCGACGATTGAACCCTACCATCAGGAGAGGTGGCGATGCCTGCTGTCTGATACATTCTTCGTAATTTTCACACAGCTTTACCAAATCTTGTCTCGTGATAGCCAAGGGTTTCTCAACGAAGACATGTTTCCCCGCTTTCAAAGCTTCGCCGGCGAGAGCCGCATGGCTATCGTGCCTTGTCGCAATGACGACAGTGTTGATGTCAGGAGACTCCATGACACTTTGACCGTCGCTCGTAATTTCGGAAAATCCAAACTTGCTCCCTGCGTGAGCAGCGCTTACACCTGTGCTGCTTGCAACCGATCTAAAGGCAACTCCCGTTTTCTGAAAAGCCGGCAACAGAACTTGAGTGGCATAATTTCCCGCGCCAATGCACCCGATGATCGGAGTAGCGGCGGAACCATCTCCTGTGATCGGCTCTTGCGAACACGTGATTGTTCGCCTTAGCAATCGACTTTGAGCAAATACGTCTGGCTCCGGATATTGCAATATTATTCCGAGCGATGGGGCTCGACTAGAAATAATGTCATAGGCGGTCGTGGCTTGATCGAATGGGACACGATGCGAGACGAGCAAGTCCGTCTGGAGGCGATTATCACCCAGCATGTCAAGGACCGCCTCGAAGTTACGCTGCTCCGTCCACCGCACATAGCCCACAGGATAGTCATGTCCGTTGTCCTCATATGAGTTGTCATAACGCCCTGGTCCGTAGGAGCATGACACTTGAAAACTTAGTTCCTTTTCGTAGAAGTCTGCACGCGACAGTTCAAGTCCTGTGACTCCCACCAACACAATTCGTCCCCGTTTACGACACATATGTGCCGCATGATGAACTGGGTCGTTGCTCTTCGTGGAAGCCGTGATGATCACGGCATCCACGCCTCGTCCCCTTGAAAACACCATCGCCGCACCTAGGGGGTCTGCATTCTGATTGAGATTGACCGTTTCGGCGCCCAGCTTCTGAGCGAGCGCCAACTTGCTTACGTCGTAGTCTAACCCCAGGACTCGACACCCATGAGCCTTCAACAACTGAATGGTCACCAATCCGATCAACCCTAGTCCAGTGACCACCACAGCTTCGCCCAAGGTTGGCTGAATAAGCCGGATGCCCTGTAACCCGATCGCACCAATAACAGTGAACGCCGCTGCTTCATCACTCACGCAATCCGGGACCTTTGCACAGAGGTTCTTGGGAACACAGACGATCTCCGCGTGTTTTCCGTTCGATGCCACTCGATCGCCGACTGAAAAGCCGGCGACTCCTTGGCCGACCTCAAGCACCGTCCCAACGTTGCAGTAGCCCATCGGTAAGGGCTGATCCAGCTTGTTCCGGACAGCCTCTAGCGTCGGCAACACTCCATCGGTCTTGACCTTATCTAACACCATGCGAACTTTTTCCGGCTGCTGACGCGCCTTATCGAGCAGGTTGGCTTTACCGAATTCGACCAGCATGCGTTCGGTCCCTACTGAGACAAGGGACCTCGTCGTTTGAATCAGAAGATGGCCTGCTCTGACCTTCGGGCTCGGAATTTCAGCGAGGCTCGTTTCCCCAACTGCAAGGTTCTGTAATATCTGTTTCATTTAGGTTATGACTCCATGACATCGCTTGGGTCCACCACGTATATAGATGCATTCTCTGACATCGTAATAATTTGTATTATTAATCTCTCTCTCGCACAAGTTTTGCGGGATTACCTGCAACAACTGTATAAGGAGCTACGTCTTTAGTCACAATACTTCCCGCTCCAACAATAGCCCCATCTCCAATTGTCCTACCTGGTAAGACAATGACATTCGCCCCTAACCATACATCCTTTCCAATCAAAACAGCGTTGAACCGATGGCCACTGCCAAATATTCGTCCTGGTTTCTGAGGTATGAGGTGATTCCGTGAAAAGATCTTTGTCCCATAACCGACCAACGTCCGATCTCCGATGGTCACACCGCCTGATGTTTCAATCTGAACGTTGAGAGCGAGATCCACGTCATCTCCAATTTCTAGGTTTCTCCCAGGAGCTATCCATACCCCAGGATAGAAGACAACTCGTTTTCCAATCCTAGCCCCATTTAGCACTAGGAAAAGGCTCTTGATCCTGTTTAACGTCCGATACCGAGGCAGTAGGAAGAGGAAAGACATTATGGTTTCGTATGAAACAACTACAAAACCTTTTATTGCTCCCTGTTTCATTTTGACAATCTTATTTTCTCAATGCGGACCATACTGCTCAATTATTGCAAGGTACTGTTTAAAACGGTCGACTGGCGCAGGGTATGTACGCAACATACGCTCACCTTCACTGACAAGATTTCTATAGCACGCATTGTTCTTTCTAAGACGGAGAATCTGCTCGGCAGCGCTCTGAGGGTTTCTATATTGAAAGTAAGCAGCTCCTGTCCCGCACAATGAGCGAGCCCAATCAATATCACTAATCAAGAGTGGTCTCTGCATCATCCAGGCTTCAGCGATTGTGTTGCTAAAACTCTCCAGCTGGGAGGGAAGGATCACAAGGTCACATGCTCGGTAGGCTTCGGAACACCCTTCATGCTGGATGGGACCAACATTCACGATTCGCTTTTCTACTCCGAGCTCTCGAGCTGCGCGCATTATTCGCTCAAGGTTTTCAGACCTTGGTGGCAGCGTAATCACAAAAAGCACATCATTGTAAGGATCGCGCTCATTAAGAGCATTGGCAATATGCGGCAGAAGTTCTATGTTCTTATTTGGATTGTAAGTAGACAGCAGAAGCACTTTGAATCCGGGAGGTAGCTCTTCGAAAAGCTCCCTCGTGGGAGCATGCACTTTGTCTAAGGCAACCAGGGAACTGATGCTTGGCTTGACCCAGCTTACTCGTTCAGACTTCAATCCCGTTAGGGAAACTGCTCGCCGAGCAAGGTCTTCTGTTTCAAAAATAACGTGGTGCGCTCGACGTAATCGCGACATTCTCATCACATCTACGCAAATCCGGGCAGCTCTTTTCAAAAAAGGAAGTCGCCCCCAAAAGTCTATTTCTGGATAGAACAAATTCGAGTAGGCACATCCGACGATGTTGATCGTACGTGCTCCTGGCCAATGAGGGCCAAATTGCGTGTACACTATGTTAGCTCCAACTTCCTTAATCAACCTCTGACACCCAATGTGCTCAAACCAGAGACGATTAATCAGAGGGCGCCGAACTGCTTTTACCAAGCGCAGATTTCTTGCCTCCTGCATTTCAGTGAGAGGTGTTCCCTCCGTCGCCACCAAGAACCATTCATGCTCATATCCATGCAACTTGACCTGCTCGACAAAGTCCATCCCTACCTGGAGTCCTCCTCCACTTTTCAATGGGAGAAAATTCAAGAGAATCTTCATGGCAAGTAGCCCTAATTCCCTATTGAGACCAGCTTCGTCAAGAGGAAAGCAACCTCGTCTTCAGGGTCGGGAACAATTATGAGTTACCGTCCGGGTCAAGTCATCGAGGTCGCATCAGATCAGAAACCAATGCCGATCATCTAAGGCTAGTGGGCTAATTCTTAGGTCAGGTTCCTATACGAGTTGCACAAGCAGGGATAGATG
>CAYTAS010000034.1:0-31433 GCA_964435885.1 uncultured Nitrospira sp.
CTCCAGCCCTCAGATCATTAGGGTGAAGGCGTCCCCTTTTTCGAGCCGAGCACACTCTGCATCCGCATGATGAGTCGGCCATCGCTGCAGTCGTCGAATAACTCCGTGCCCTCCGTCCCACCCTGATCGTGTTAGAAGCGACGGGCGGGATGGAAATTCCGCTCACGAGTGCGCTTGCCACCGCCAGCTTGCCGGTAGTCGTCGTCAATCCCCGACAGGTACGGGACTTTGCCAAAGCCAGTGGGCGGTTGGCGAAGACCGATGCCCTGGATGCCTAGGTGCTGGCGCAGTTTGCGGAGGTGATGCGCCCCCAACCACGACCGCTTCCGGATGCGGAGACACGGGCACTGGCCGCGCTGTTGACCTGGCGACGGCAAGTGGTCAAGATGCTGACGGCCGAAAAGAATCGCCTCCTGAGCGCAGCCTCGCCGATCCGCAAGCGCGTCCGGGCTCATATTGCCTGGCTTGAACGGGAGCTCGAGCACACCAACACGGCGTTGTCGGAAGCGATTCGCCACAGCCCCGCGTGGCGGGACAAGGACGATCTCCTGCAAAGTGTGCCGGGCGTAGGCCCCGTGGTGACTTCGACCCTGTTGGCGAGTCTTCCGGAACCGGGCACATTGACGAACAAGCAAATCGCCGCCCTCGTCGGCGTCGCGCCACTCAATCGCGATAGCGGCACGCTCCGCGGGTGACGCACAGTGTGGGGCGGACGTGCACAGGTCCGCGCCGTCCTCTATATGAACGCCATCGTCGCCGCCCGATTCAATCCGGTGATCCGAGCCTTCTATCAGCGCTTGCAGCGAGCGGGCAAATCGAAGAAGGTCGCGCTCACTGCGTGCATGCGGAAGTTGCTGACGATTCTCAATGCGATACTGAAACATCGGACTCCCTGGCGGCAGATGGAGGCGTACCATGCCTAAATCTCAAGACAGTTGCTGACACCTTTCTTCTGTTCAGGATTTCAGGGGAATGTGCTCAGAAGGCAAGCAAAGACAGATAGAGAAAACACAGCCGACGCGAGGGGACTATCGTTTCAATACAATATCTCGGGCCACTTTTCCGCTGGGCCCGAACGGCTTTTGCGGTTTGCCGTTCAATTCAGCTTTGACCCCCCCGGCGTTCCCGAGAGTGAGGATGAATTGATCCTGCCCCGTCCAATGGGACTTTTCACCCGGTCGAAGCAGTGATTCCTGGGGACTTCCATTGTCGATCTGGACCACCACCCAACTCAACTCTGTCGCTTCGAGATCCAACACGAGCGGCCCATCAGGCTGCTCTCCTATCGCGGTCAACGATAATCCCGCCAATGGGCCATCACTGCCGGAAGACACCGGAGAGACCGTGGACGTCACGCCCGGCTCCACCACCTTGGAAACCGCCACGGCAGACGGGGTTGATTCCTGCCTGGTCAACGGGTCTGTCGCCGGTTTCGGCGTCCCGGCAGTCGCCTCATTCGGCTTCGGAGTTTCCGTCGCATGGTCCCTCCCACGGACACCCGGTTCCGGAAGGTCCTTGCCCGCTTGAGCCGTTTGTTTCGCCGCCGCCTGTTCAGGCGCCCCATGACGAAAAACCGCTGATTGCTCTCGGCTCAAGAGAAAGATCAACGTCAGGACGGCAACGCCGATCGCGATGGCGACCGTCTTCCGATTGGCCTGACGCTTTCGGTCTTCCTCCACCTGTCGTGTTTTCAGCCGTTCTCGTTCGTCCTGTTTCTCGTAGAAAGACCCTGCCGACTGGATAAACCGATGAATCGCATCTTCTTCATCAAGGCCCAGCGATCGGGCATAGGAACGCACAAATCCTCGAGCAAAAACCTGGTCGGGTAACTTGGCAAAATTCCCGTCTTCGAGCGCCTTGACGAAATCCGTACGAATACGAGTCTTCGACGCGACCTCATCGATGGTCAACCCTTTTGCCTCTCGCACTTGCTTGAAGAATTCGCCGACCGACTCCATAGGTCTCCTACTTTAATCGAGCCAACAGTTCCGATGCCGCCTCCGCCAGATCTCCCCCTTGATCCATCGTCGCGACTTTCTTCAGGGCTTCGCGCGCGCGCGTCGTGTAGCCTAACTTATAGTACACCCGTCCGAGCTCCAGATGAGTCCTGGCCGGAGGAACGCTGGGAGGGCTGGCCGATGCCGCATCTTCGAACGCCTCCATCGACCCCTGAAGATCGCCTTGATGCGCGAGGGCGCGACCAAGATGAAATCTGGCCAAGTCGGGAGTCGGATACAACGGATTCGCGAGGGCCTGCTTGTAGGACGCGATGGCTTCATCCCATCGGTCTTGGCCAGCAAGGATCTGTCCAAGATACGTATGGGCTTCGGAATACGATTCGTCAATCTTGATGGCTTGCCGAAATTGCTGTTCAGCAAGAAGCACTTTACCCTGGAGAGCATGCACATGCCCCAATGCGTACCGCGCCTCCTTGTTAGCAGGGTTCATCAGGACGGACTTCTGGAACGACACAAAGGCTTTTTGGCGGTCTCCCGGCAGACTGGCCACCCCTTCTTGATAGTACCCTTGCGATTTGCGCACCGCTTCTTTATCGCTTGCGCATCCAACCAAGAGAGTCGCGAGTCCTAAACATACCGGCGCCAGACACCGACCCAGTTGACGGTACCGACCATTCGATCTGGTCATTGAATATCCTCGAAATGCGTTAACCGCTTGAACTCCGAGAACCGAGCCTGAATCTCTTTGTAATCCAGGATTCGCAATCGGTCAAGACTAAAGGCTTCTACTGTAAATGACGCCATGACGCTTCCGAAGATGATCGCCTGCTTCATGGCTTCAGGAGAACGATTTCCGGTCGCCGCCAAATAGCCGAGAAATCCGCCCGCAAAGGTATCTCCCGCTCCGGTAGGGTCGCGCACGTCTTCGAGCGGAAACGCCGGCGCGCCGAACACCTGCTTCTCGTTGAACATCAGCACCCCGTATTCTCCGCGTTTCACGATCAAGTGCTTCGGCCCGCGCGACAGCACGAGCTTGGCGACTTTCACCAAGTTCGAGTCTTGCCCCAGAGCTCGAGCTTCTCCGTCGTTGATGATCAGCACGTCGACTTTCTCCAACACTTTCCACAGCGCTTCTCGTTGGCCGTTGATCCAGAAATTCATCGTATCGCACGCCACGAGGGCCGGACGTTGAACTTTCTGCAGCACATCGAGTTGCAGCTCGGGATGAATATTCCCAAGAAATAGGACGTCCGGCGCCCGATAGGCGTCCGGGATCTGAGGGCGAAAGGTTTCGAATACATTGAGTTGCGTATCCAGCGTATGGGCCTCGTTCAACTGATGCGTGTACTCCCCCTTCCACCGAAAGGTCGCCCCGGGACGACGCTCAAGGCCCGTAAGATCAATCTGTCGGCTCTTGAGAAACGCGATATGCTGTTGGGGAAAGTCTTCTCCCACCACGGCAATCAACGCCACCGATGTAAAAAAACTGGCGGCTGTCGAGAAATACGTCGCCGATCCCCCTAGAATATCGGTGCCTTCACCGAAGGGAGTCTTGACTGTATCGAGCGCAACCGATCCGACAACGAGTAATTTCCCCATGATTAACGGACTCCTTTCTGTCGCTGCAACGCACGATCAATGAGCACGGCAAGTCTCTTCCGAACCGCCGCGGGAATTCGTTTCGGCGCAGTCAGAATCGCATGCTCCAACGCGCGATGGCAGGCGCACGCTTTCAGATCAGCGATGGACGGCATCACGGCGCGAAGTATCTGTTTGGCCAATGCCACATTGCGGTGGAGGGTGGTCAAGACCGCCTCGACCGTCACGGCCTCTTCGGTTTCGTGCCAACAGTCATAGTCGGTGACGAGGGCCACCGTCGCGTAACCGAGTTCCGCCTCTCGAGCCAGCTTGGCCTCAGGCATATTGGTCATACCAATCACATCGACGCCCCATTGCCGATAGAGTCGTGACTCCGCTTTGGTCGAAAACTGCGGCCCCTCCATACAGAGATAGGTACCGCTCGGATGCACCGTGGCCCCGACTCGTTCGGCCGACGAGAGCAGCGCTTGCCCCAGCTCGGCACAGACCGGCTCCCCGAAGGCCACGTGCGCCACGATCCCGTTCTCAAAAAATGTCGAGGCGCGGCGTCTCGTGAGGTCGATGAACTGGTCCGGCACCACGACGTCTCCGGGTTGAATGGATTCCTTCATGCTCCCGACGGCGCTGATCGAAATGACATGCGACACCCCCAGAGACTTGAGCGCGAACATGTTGGCGCGATAGTTGATGCCGCTTGGATTCAACAGATGGCCACGCCCATGCCGGGAGAGAAACGCCACCCGAATGCCTTCAAGCGTGCCTACGGTGATCGCGTCGGAGGGAGGGCCGAAAGGCGTTTGCACTCGGATTGATCGGGTCGATGTCAACCCTTCAATGTCATAGAGCCCGCTTCCCCCGATCACGCCGACCGTCGCTTGCCGCTTGCTCGTTTTTATCTTCATACACTTCCTCTTCCCAACGCTGCCCGTTCCATCACGCCGGGCAGAGCTGATTCCTCCAGAGTTGCTACAAACCGTTCCATCCGTCTGATCACTCGCTCGGCCGTTTGTTCAGGCAGCTCCCCATCTTCGATCGAGATCCAGACGATCCCAGGTTCTTTTCGAAACCAGGTCATTTGCCGTTTCGCAAAGCGCCTGGTATCTCGTTTGAACCGGCGCACCATTTCGGCATAGTCATACTCATTCGCCAGAAAACCTCCGATGTGGCGATAGCCGAGTCCTTTCATCGACGCAAGCTCGCGCCCGTATCCTTGGTCGAGCAATGACCGAGTCTCTTCTACCATTCCATGACTCAGCTGCCAATCGATTCGTTCTTCAATCCTTCGATACAGTGCGTCCGTGCTTCGCCGGAGCCCGATCAGCAGCGCCGAGAACGCTCTTTCCTCAAACCGATGCTCCTCCTGGATCGTCGAGATCGGTCGGCCTGACAATCGGTAGACCTCCAGCGCCCGCATCACTTTCGATTCGTCGTTCGGATGCAGCTTGGCGGCCGCCTCAGGATCGGCGCGCAATAATTCTGCGTAGAGGCCTTCTCTTCCCCTCGCAGCCCTCAACGTCTTGAGGCCTGCTCTCACGAGGGGATCAGCCTGGGGTGCGGGGCAGAGTCCGTGCACCAAGACTTTGATATATAACCCTGTGCCGCCCACTACGAACGGCAGCCGGTTTGCAGCATAGACCCGATCAATTTCCTCCAATGCCATGCGGCGATACCACCCCGCATTGAACGCTTCGCGGGGATCGACCAAATCGATCATCCTATGTGGCACACCCTGACGCTCAGCGACCGTGGGCTTATCCGTTCCAATGTCCATCCCCCGGTACAGCTGACGAGAATCGGCCGTCAGGACTTCGGTATCGAAATGTCCGGCCACCTGCGTCGCAACCCGACTCTTTCCGACGGCGGTCGGTCCAAGCAGCACGACTAAGGGGCGGCGTCGACGTAGCTGTTCTGGGAGCATAGATTCACGCGAGAGGCGCTATTCGTCCAATCCAGAGGCTTTGATTCTCCCGGCTCAGCTCACCCTACCCCCGAGAGCCGGAGTCGCCTACCAGCCCACTCGTCCGAACATTTTTTCCAATTCATTGATCGTCAGCCGGAACAAGGTTCTTCGTCCGTGGGGGCAGGTGGTAATCTCCCCCTCGCTCCGCCATTCCTCGACCAGCACTTTGATTTCCTCCGGTCTCATGAGACGACCGGCACGGACGGCACCGTGACAGGCCATCGAGGCCAAGACCGAACGCACTCTTGCCTCTAGGCCAGCCATACTGTCCCAGTGAGCGAGGTCATCGAACAGATCCTCAAGAAACCTGCTTGCATCAATACGACCAAGGCCGACCGGAGTCGATCGGATCAGGGCCGTTCCGGCACCGAACGGTTCAATCTCCAACCCTAACTGCGCCAGATCGCCTTGATACCGCTGCAGTAGGGCGACTTGAACCGGGGACAAGTCAACCGGATCGGGAATGAGCAGCGCCTGGGCTTCCATCTTGCGCGTCGTCCAGGCCCGCATCAGACGCTCAAACAGGACACGCTCATGGGCGGTATGTTGGTCGATCACGGTCAGGTCTTGGCCGACTTGAGCTACGAGGAAGGTTCGATTGATCTGCCCCAGCGGAGTCACTTCACCGGAGGGTACTCGAGTATAGGACTCTGCCGCCTCATTGACGAACGCCAATTGGGTTTCGACACCGTGCCATGCCGGCGGTGTCGAACTCGGCGAAAGCGACTCGCACACGGACGAAGGACCGACGGCTGGCACAGGGCTGCGCCGGTCGGCACCGGCAAGGCGCACCTGCTCCTTCGCAGCACTCGGCGAGTCTTCCCCGCTCAATGTCCGGCGAACGGCTCGTCTGACAAGCTGATGTACGGTTTCATTGTCGGAAAATCGTACCTCTCGCTTCGTAGGATGGACATTGACATCGACACGATCGGGATCGACCTCCAAGAACAACACGAATCGAGGATGGCGCCCCTTGGCAACGAACGATCCATAGCCTTCCCCAACGGCATGAGACACCGCCAGGCTCCGAATAGGACGGCGATTCACAAACACCTCTTGAGGGGTGCGCGACGACGTTGCGTGAATCGCATCGACAAGATATCCGCTGACGGCAACACCCGGAAGCGCGGCCTTGAGCGGCACACATTGATCGAGAAACGCAGGCTGATACACTTGGGCGATGCGGTCCGCCTGCGCGCCCGCCGCCGGATAGTTCATCAGCTCCTGTGCGTTGTGCGTCAAACGGAAGTGAATGGACGGCCATGCCAGAGCCGCCTGTTGCACCACCCGAGTGATGTGCGAACACTCCGTGGCGATGGACTTGAGAAATTTCTTGCGCGCCGGTTGGTTATGGAACAAGTCCGCAACTTCGATTCGCGTCCCCGTCACGGGAGGCGCGTCGGCGATTGTCCCGACCAACCCGCCCGCGACCTCCAATTCCGTCCCCAGCTCAGCCGACCGAGTCGCCGTGATCAGGCGGACGTGCGCCACCGCGGCAATACTCGGCAACGCTTCACCTCGAAACCCCATCGTTCGGATGGACCAGAGATCGATATCCGACTGAAGTTTGCTCGTGGCATGTCGTTGAAACGCACGTGGGGCATCATCCCGACTCATCCCCTCTCCGTCATCGGTCACCCGAATCAACGAGAGACCACCGTCCTTCACATCGATCATGATCGCGCGACTACCCGCATCGATGCTGTTTTCGAGCAACTCCTTCACGACCGCTGCGGGACGCTCAACCACTTCTCCGGCTGCGATACGGCCGATGACCGCTTCGGAGAGGACACAGATCTTGCCGCTGCCGTCGGTTGTCAGCACGGCCGGAGGTTCCTCGTGAAAGATGCAATGGTGGGAAGAACGGGACGTCGCGCCGCCGCGACGCTCATCGGATTTCAGCCAACTTATACTTGGCCAGTTTCGATTCCTCCGATGACGGGAACTCCTCGATCACTCGCTTGAGATTTTTTCTGGACCTTGTGAGATCGCCGGTCTCGGCCGTGGCCAAGCCGAGTTTATACAACGCGGCCGGCACCTTTTCGTTTCCAGGGTACTCCGCCACAAGCGAATCGAATATCTGAATCGCCCGCCCGTAGTCTTTCAAATTGTGATACGATTCGCCCATCCAATACTGCGCATTCGGGGTCAGCGATGTCCCGGGGAAATCCTTCACAAACCGTTGAAACCCAGCCACCGAGAGCTCGTAATTTCCGTTGAGGTAATCATTATAGGCCAAGTTGAAGGCCGACGTCGGCGTAATTCCGGTGACGATCGCGACGGATTCGGCCGGAGGAGAAGACTTGACGGGCTTGACGGCACGAGATTCCGCCGGAGGATCCACTTTCGCCGATGCACGGCCGGGACTCTCTTCCAGTTTGGTCAGTCGGTTTTCCATTTTCTGAAAACGGGCCGACAACTCATCAAACCGTGGTTTGGCTCCCTCTGGGTCCTTGATCTTTTCGATTGCCTCCATCCGACGCATGATCGCATCCATTCGCTGACGATCCTGCTCCTGGGTTCGAGCGACCGCCGAGAGCTGGTTGCGAGCTTCGATGAAATCGGCATGACGTGCGCATCCGACAAGATCCACCGCCGATACCGACAGCCCGCATACCATAAGACCCGACAACATTGGATGAACACCCATAGTGTTACCGCGCCTCCTTGAGTTGTTCCAACTTGTCCGATGCTCTTCCCGCCTCGACGCTCCGAGGGTACAGGGTGACCACCTGTTTGAAGGCCGATGAGGCTCGCTTCATGTCTTTCATAGCCAGATACGCGTACCCCTTCTTGAGGAGCGCGGCGGGCACCTTCTCACTGCCTGGATAGTCGCTCTCCACCCTATCGTAGGCATCGATGGCTTTCTGGAAATCCTTCCTGCCGTAGTAGGATTCGCCGAGCCAAAATCTGGCATTCGGCGCGAGGCTGGAGTTCGGATATTCAGAGAGAAATCCGGCAAATCCTTGTCGAGCACCTTCGAGATCCCCGTCCCGAAACATCGCCAATAAGCGGTCATACCGAGCCCGATCCGGGGAGTCAGAATAGCTCTGAGGAGGTTCGGACTTCAGTGATTCCAAGGGAGGAACGATCGTTGCCTTAGCCGTCGCTTCCGGTTCAGCAAGAATTGCGGACGCGAACCCACCACCGCCGGCTGCAGATTCGTTGGACGCAGTAGGCTGCTGGGTTGATTTGGCCCCCTGATGAAGCACAGCAGGCTTATTGGAGACATGCTCGACGGTTTTCGCCAACGCGTCGATACGGCTGTCCTGCTCGTCCAGGCGGGCGGTGATTTTCTTGCCGACCGTTTCAAGCGCTTTCGTCACGGACGCCACGCTTCGATTGATGTCCTCCGCGTGCGTAGCGGTCGCCTTCGAATCGGCGTCGAGCTTCGCCGTGAGGTTTTTCGAAACCTGTTCTCCCTCGCTCACCCGATCGTTCAGACCGGTTAATGCCTCCCGAAAACCGGTCAATGCCTGATTGAATTGAACGAACTTTTGAGAGATTTGCTCGACCTTCTTGTTGTTGTCCGCCATCTCTCGCCGTTGTTCATCAAGCTTGACATCCACCCGCTTGGTGATGCTTTCGTTCGTACGCTGAACGACCTCGATGATGTCTTTCTTCAGGGCCTCCATGGCCTTGGCCACTTCATCGAGCCTGGCCGAAACTTTGGCATCCTGGGTGTCGAAGCTCTTCTGCACCCACAGATACCGGGTACCGCTATCGGCCTCGAGTTTTGCCGCTAGCTGTTCCAGCTTTTTGGTCTGCTGCTCCAACTGCGCCGATGTGTGCTTGAAGTCTTCTTGTCTGCCCTGGAGGTCCTTTGCCAGATGCAGCGCCTTTTCCAGTTCCCCTCGCAACCGGGGCAACTCCTGTTCCCGCAACGTTGAAATTTCCTGATTTTGCCTCGCGCTGGTCTGAGAAAGCTGATTTCTAAAATCTTTTTCCGTTTTTTTGAGATCCGACTGCTGGGCCATACAACCGGGGAGCACGAAACCTATCATCGCCACACCCAGCAGCGCACGATGCGTCATTGATGGTTGAAACGGCATGTCCCGACCTCTCAGCGACCGCCCGCAATCAGGGCGCGTTTCGGTGAATCATCGCCACGCGCACGTCACTCCCCGATCCGAACGACGAGATGCCCACGACGATTTTGCGAGTAGCACGACTCTGCATGTTCCATGCAGAACGGACGCTCCTTGCCGTACGAGACGACCGACAGGTGAGTGGGCATCACACCCAGCTCAACGAGGTAGTTTCGCACGGCTTTGGCGCGCTTCTCGCCCAACACCAAATTGTAGGCTGCCGTGCCTCGTTCGTCACAATGTCCTTCGATTTTCAGCTGTACGCTTGGATTGGACTTGATCCATTCCGCATTGTTGGAAAGCGCAATCCGACCTTCGTCCGAGATCGAGAAGCTGTCATACGCAAAAAACACATCCCGCAGTCCTGCCGCTGCCGAAGCGAGCTGCTCAGACCGTACTTCAGCCAACTGCCGAGCGGCAGCTCCTGGATCGGATTTCGCCATCAATCTATCTCGGTTGTTCCCTGAGCCATTGTTGCCCCCAAAACCACCGTAGCTGCCGACATCACCGTTGAGCCGTTCTTCAGATGGATCATGATCTAAGCCTCGCAGGCTGTTCGAATTCTCCCGATCGGAGAATGCCGTATCTGGAAAATTCTGACTGACCCCACCTCTGGTTGTCCCACTTTGCGCCGTCCGCTCTTGGAACCTTTGGGCATCGCCACCTGATTGAACCGCCTTTCTCGAACAGGCAGGGGTCACCGCTACAAGGATACCAAAAATCAGCGGCAGGTAACTGGCTGGTAGCTTTTTCATGGGGTTGATTCCCTCCTGTAGGATATCCTCTCTTACATACAGCGGAGGATGTTTGCCGTCAATGCCTTCCTCAATAAATCACGACGCAGGAGACCAGCTCGGCGCACTGTTGTGCGTACCCGTGAATGTAATGCGCTCGAGATCCTTTCCGTCCGCATTGATCATGTAGATCTGGCTCTTGCCGTCGGCCGTCGAGCTAAACACGAGATGGCGCCCGTCGGGCGACCACGATGGAGAATCATCCACTCCGAGGCCGGTCGTCAGCTGCATACGTTTCTGTCCATCCGGCGTGATCAGACAGAGCTTGTACTCTTTCTTCGGCGTCCTGCACACATACGCGATCCAATTTCCACGAGGTGACCAGGCAGGCGCCGCATTATAGCTCCCGTCAAATGTCAATCGCCGAACGTTCGACCCATCCGCACTCATGAGAAAGAGTTGTGGGCCTCCGCTCCGGTCAGAGGTGAAGACCAACTCACGCCCGGAGGGCGACCAAGACGGAGAAAGATCCCCTGCTGCATGAGTCGTCAGTCGTTGAACGGCTTTCGTGCGCGTATCCAAACGGTACAGTTCGGCATTTCCCTCATGGCTCGACGAATAGGCGAGAAAATGCCCATCGGGGGAGAGCGCTGGGGTGATGTTCAACCCACCTTGCGAGACAATCGTCCATCGCTTACCCGACGCAAGCTCGATCATATGAATCTCCTGGCTGTTCCGATTGCGGTAGGCGGTGAAGACGAGGAAGCGACGATCCGGCGACCAGTGAGGCATCAGGTTCAAAAAACCGTCGGCGGTCAGCTGACGAGGCTCGAATCCATCATAGTCCATCACGAATAATTCCCGAGCGGTTCCCTGCTGCGAGACATAGGCGATCTTCGTCCGCGCGATGCCCGGCTCTCCAGTGTATCGGAACACCAACTCATCCGCGAACCGATGGGCCATCAGCCGAACAACCGACGTGGAACCGGCGTATCGCTTCCCGCCGACCACCTCATCGCTGCCCGCGTCGTAGACGTATCCGTCCATGCTGACGTCGGGAGGCTTTGTATCGGTCTTCATCCCCGCCTTTCCCCACACAAGAACAGAGACACCGCTTTCTGCGGCTTGCTTAAAGGAAGGGTCCGGCTCAGGCCCTTGACGACCGGATTTAATGCCGAGAGGGGACAGGTCGACAAGGTCAAACACCAACGAGCGTCGCACATCCGCCTTGAGTACTTCTTCGATGCGGCTACCCAGTTTCGCACGCCCCTCAGGCGACTCCGGTCCGCCGACAGTGTCAACCCCTACGACTCCCAGCGGAATTTTTTGAAAATCAGACCTTGTGGCTTCAAGAAACACGTCAGCGGCACCGGATTCGATGATCCACGCAAGACCAAGCGATGCACAGAAACCGGCAATGACAACAGTTCGAAACGTCATGATTTACCCTTGGGGCTCCCCGACGGTGAAAGTGAAATGCGCATCGAAATACGCATCGGTGATATCGGCCGGGAACATCGGTAAGGGTACGGCATTCAATACCGCCCGCTTCCCCGCCAAATCATAATACTCGTTTCCGGACGATTGTTCGATGGCCACCCCGGTCACTTTTCCGTTTCGATGCAGCCTGAATTGCACAATGACGACATAGACCTGGTTGGTCACGTCCACCGGAGGCGCACTCCACACATGACTGATCCGTTGACGGACTAACGCAAGGTAGGCACTCGATCCAGAGGCCATCCCCGGGACTTTGAGAGTCGTATCCACGGTCTGCACACTCGGGACCTTTGCCTCAACGCGCGGCGAAGGCTTGACCGGCGCTTCCTCGGGAGGCGCCGGCGGAGGTGCCTGTTTGGCAAGCTCGAGCTTCTTGATCTTCTTGAGTTCCTCATCCAATTCTTTCGCCAATTCTTCCGTCAAGGATGACGACGGGGGGATGACCGCCTGTTTTTCCGCCGTATCCTTCGTTTCCGTTGCGACCGGAACATCCGGCAACTTGATGGCCGGCGCCTTCTTCGGATTCTCCTCCGGACTGATTTCCCCGAACTTTGGAGCATCCGGAGGCAACTCGATGTCCTTTAAGATATCGCGCATAATGTCATTTGATCGCTTTGTCGAAGGGACCGGAGGGGGGGCCGGCGCGACATTCACAGGTGGCACAGGTTTCGATTGTGCAACTGGAGGGGACTGTTCAACTTGTTTCGGTGGTTCGATGGGCCTCGGCTGCTCGATAGGTTTTGGCTGGTCAATGGGCTTAGGCTGTTCAGCACGTTGTAATTGTTCAACTGGTTTAGGCTTGTCAGGGGCTTTCGGTCGCTCCACTTCTTTTTTAACAGGCTGGGTCTTGGGAGGCTCCACGGACTTCGTTTGAAGAGCCGGAAGGCTCGCAAGGGAAATTTCTATGGAAGCGAGCGGCCGTTCGCCTTGACGAGGCAACCGTACCCACCCCAGCAAGGCCAATATTCCTACGTGCAACACGAAAGACACGAAGACGGCGCGGCCCAAGCGACGTGTCAGTGTCGCCTGCCAATCATCGCCCGCTGACATGCCGGCTGATGTCCAAGCCTGCACCGTAAACCTTCATCCTACTGCTTATCTGGAGGAGACGTGCTGTCCGTGAGTCGTTCCGGTCCGGTAGGATCCGTCACCATCCCGAGCTTTTCAATCCCGGCTTTCTTCACTCCATCCATCACCTGCACCACGACTCCATAGGGCACGTCGCGATCGGCACGGAGATAGAGCGACACATCCGCATGCTCGGCTTTGAGTGTGCGCAACTTGTGTTCCAGCTGAGCCACGCTCACTTGATCCTTGTCGAGGTAGAGACGCTGATCCCTTTCGATAGTGAGCACCGCCCGCATTTCCGGCTTAATTGTGTTGGTCGCAGAAGTCGGCAGGTTGATATCCATGCCACGGTACAGCATCGGCGCGGTAACCATGAAGATCACGAGTAAGACTAACACGACATCCACGAGTGGAATCACATTGATCTCCGCTAAGAACCGACGCTGTCTCGTTTCGAAAATCATGCCTTCACCCCGGCAGGCGCCGAACCCGTCGGCCTATTTTGAACCGGGATCAAGGCTAGCAGTTCGACCACGACGGAATCCATCTGCAACGCGGTGCGCCTGATGCGCGTCAAAAAATAATTGTAGGCGATGACGGCTGGAATCGCAGCGAACAATCCGGACGCAGTGGCGATCAGGGCTTCTGAAACGCCCGGAGCGACGGCCGCGATGCTCGCAGTGCCTTGGGTGCCGATTTCGCGAAATGCATCGATAATCCCGAGCACGGTTCCCAAGAGACCGATGAACGGGCAAATGTTCCCGGTCGTTGCGAGAAACGGGAGATAGGATTCCAGCTTCGAGATCTGCCCTTGGGCGAGATGTGCCGCCGTCCGCTCCATCACATGTCGATCGAAGACCATCGAGCCGACGTCATTGGACGTGGTAGGAATTTGGTCCAACCGTTGAACGACGGAATGGAAAATTTTCGCGCAGGGACTTCCAGCCGCCTGCGGAAGATTGCGAGTCACCTCTTGGACATCTCGCGCCCTGAGCAACACGGCCATAAAATGGCGGTCCTTGAGATCGACCGCTCGAAAGGTGGCCCATTTGTAGAAAATGATCGCCCACGAAATAATGGAGAATCCAAGCAGCACCACCAAGACCACTTTGGAGATGACCCCAAGCGATGCGATGATTGCCAACGGACCGGCTTGAAACATACGAGTCTAGCCTCTCCCTCCTACGTTGTTACTCTTGGCAAAGTGGAGTGTACCAAACACTGAGGAAAATGGCGGGGCCGACGGGATTTGAACCCGCGACCTCCAGATTGACAATCTGGCGTCCTAACCAGGCTGAACGACGGCCCCGTATTATCTAGTTATAGCGGAACATCAAGAACGACAAGACAACATCAACGATCGCCGGTCAACCCTGTGAGCGAGGAATGGAACCTCATCCCTGCAGGACTTTTCCCGTCCCTCCTTACCAGAGCTGTGCTCGTTGGTAGGCGGAACAGGGATCGAACCTGTGACCTCTGCCTTGTAAGGGCAGCGCTCTCCCAACTGAGCTATCCGCCCGATTCTTCTCGCAAGCTCGCGGAGCGTACCAAGTCCCTTTCTCCTTGTCAACCACGCTGCGCGTATTCGATTTTCTCCGCGCCTCATGTGTCGGACACACCGCGTTGCTGTTCGCGCCGTCCCTTGCTCGGTCCATCTCCACGTCGGTGGCGGAGTTGCCGGGGGAAAAATTGTCGATGAACCTGTTTCAACCGGCGACGGTCGACGTGCGTATAGATCTGCGTCGTCGCGATATCAGCATGCCCTAACATCGCTTGCACCGTGCGGAGATCGGCGCCGCCTTCAAGCAAATGCGTGGCAAACGAATGGCGGAGCATGTGTGGTGAGATGGGCTTGAAAATTCCAGCCCGTCGCGCGCGCAATGACAGCAGCTTCCAACATCCTTGTCTCGTCAGTTTGTGCCCCCGACGACTGATAAACACGTGACGAGAGGCTCGACGTTTGAGAAGGGTCGGTCGGACCTGTTCGAGATACTCGACCAACAAGTCTCGTGCCGTCTGTCCCATCGGCACAATTCGTTCTTTGGCGCCTTTTCCCATCACACGCAAGCAACCGAGCTCCAGATCGATCTGCGAAAGAGTCAGTTCAACCAGCTCCGACACACGAAGCCCTGACGCATAGAGCAATTCCAGCATCACGCGGTCACGGCGATCCTCTTCACGGTCGTGAACAGGCATCTCAAGCAACGCCGTCACTTCTTGAATAGTCAATGTCTTCGGTAATCGGATTGATCGTCGCGCGACTGCCACATCGCGAAGAGGGTTGACGTTCAAGATGTTCTCGCGGGCGAGAAACCGATACCATCCACGGAGGGCCGACAACATCCGGGCCACCGATGATGCCGCGAGCGACTCCTGTTTCAGCGAAGCCAGAAACGCCCGTACAATGGGCGACGGCACGGCGTCGCTCATACGGAGTCCGTGCCGCAGCCAATACCGCTGTACTCGAAACAGATCCCGCCGATAGGACTCCAGCGTGTTGTTCGCCAGTCCTCCCTCAACTCGCAGCTGACTCAGGTATCGTTCGACGAGCGGGTCCAACAACGGACCCGATGAGTGAGCCGTGGCCATTGGATGGCTCACTATAGCCGACTCTCCTCACGCGCACAATGAAAACGCAGCAGTTCTCCTTGACAGGCTGCACCCTTTCCGTTACTAGTCTGCGTATGGGTTACCGCTGATCGGACAGCATGCTCGCCTACTCGCACCATCATTCTTCTATTGCTGCATGGCCGTTGGTGATGGTCATCATCGCGCTTACGGCGAGTCTTGATCCGGACTCCATATTGACCCCTTCGTCTCAGGCAGAAGCGGCGGACACGACCCAACCCCTGGTTCCGACTCCGCCGGTGTTGAGCCAGGCCAAGCAACTGATTGAGAAAGGCGACTACGAGCCGGCGGCCGGTACCTTACGCCGATTCTTGACCACCGCCCCAAGGCCCGAACATCTCGATGACGCCTACTTGCTGTTAGGAGCGGCGCTCTACGGCATGAAGGACTACGGAGAGACGCTCCACTATCTCAACCAACTCCACACGGAATTTCCTGAATCCGAACTTCTGGACCGCAGCAAGCTCTTGCTTGCCCGAACCCATGCAGCGATGGGTAATACCGACCTCGCATTGCCGTTACTGATCCAAGTTCGCACAACAACCCTCGACGAGGTCACCAAACGGGAAGCCCAGCAACTCTCAGCGGAGCTCTTGGCGCTCAAAAAAGATTATGTGCGGGCTATTCATACCCTGCTGGAGGGAATGGCCGGAAGCTCCGAAGAACACGTCAGAGACACACGGGAACAGGTGCGGCAGTTTGTCGCGGAGAAGCTGGATAAAAAGGGGTTGACTCGGGTACGCGATACCTATCCACGCTCATATCCAGGCGACCTCGCCGCGCTGCGGTTGCTCGACTACTATATCGGCCGCGGTGAAGACCATCTGGCGGAGCGGGAAGCTCGGCATTTTCTCGTGGCTTTTCCCGCGCATCCCTCCGTGCAGAAGGTCGGCGAATCGCTGGAGCTGCTCAAGGCACGGTTAAAGGCCAATCAATATTTCATCGCAGCCGTGCTTCCCCTCTCGGGACAGCTGTCGACGTTCGCGACCGACGTCTTGCAGGGGGTTCAACTCGCGGTCGAAACATCTCGTGAGCAACCTGGCGCACCATCCGTCGGCTTGATCGTGAAAGACCATGATATCGACCGACAGGGGTTTCTGGAGGATCTCTCGACGCTCCTCCAGCATGATCGCCCCCTCGCAGTCATCGGCCCGATGCTGTCTAGAAATCTTCCGGTCATGGCTGAAATGTCGCAGAAGACCAGAGTGCCGTTGATTACACCCGCAGCCACACTCCCCAATGTCCGCCGATTGGGCAAGTATCTCTTCAGCACATCGCTTACCTACGCGCTGCAAGCCGAGCGCATGGCGTCCTACGCCGCGCAAGAACAAGGGCACCGACGATTCTGCATTCTCCATCCCGACACCGTCTATGGACGGGAACTCGCCCGGCTCTTTGCTCAGGAGGTGTATCGCCTGCATGGTGAGGTCATCGCCATCGAATCCTTCAAGGAAGGCGATACGGATTTCGCTCCGCAAATCCAGCGCCTGAAGGCCGAGGATCTCAAAAAGTATGGTCTGGCGGTTCCGGTGGAGATTCCTCGCCCTGCCGGTAAACCGGCCAACCGTACCGAAAGACGCATGCTCTACACGCCCGGGTTTGACGCGATTTTCATTCCGAGTCGCTCCCAAGACATCGGCCTCCTTGCCGCCCAACTCGCGTTTCACGACATCAAAGTTCCCCTCCTGGGCACGAACGGCTGGAACTCGCAAGACTTCATCCGAACCGCCGATCGGACGGTCGACGGCGCGACCTTTGTCGATGGGTTCTTTGTCGACAGTCCGAATCCCGCCGTCCAGGACTTTGTTCAACGATACCGGACGCGTTTCGAATCGAATCCCTCGCTCTTCACCATGCAGGGATACGATGCAGCCAGAGTGGTCATCGAAGGGATCCGTCACGGCGCAACCTCCGGAGAAGCCTTGCAGGAGTTTTTAGCCACCCGACGTGACTTACCCACGCTCGCCGGCCCTGCCGGCTTTGCTCCGGACGGGACCCTACATCGACCGCTCTTTCTTCTGCAGGTTAAACAGGGTAAGTTTGTGCAACTGAACTGAACGGTTGCTCATGAGTTCTCTTTCACAAATCCTTCACACGATTTCGTACATGGGCATCCCCCTGTTGTTCGCGATTGTGCTCCACGAGTATGCGCATGGATGGGTGGCGGGTCGATGCGGTGATTCGACCGCGAAACTTCAAGGACGACTCACCGTCAACCCTCTCGCACATATCGACCCCTTGGGCACCGTGATCCTCCCCCTGATGTGTGTGCTGTTTGGAAGTTTTCTCTTCGGATGGGCGAAGCCGGTCCCCGTCGACCCGCGTCATCTGCGTCAGCCTCGTCGTGACATGGCGCTGGTCGCGGCGGCCGGACCAGGGATGAACCTGATGTTGGCGGTCGCGAGCGCTCTGTTACTGGCCGCACTCCTGACGATCGAGCCGGCGTTATCGCTTCGAGGATCGGCAGAGAACGATGCGCCCCCGAGCCTGCTTGCAACCATGTTTTTACGACCGATGGCCGTGATGGCGCTGTATTCCGTGATGATCAACGTCTTTCTCGCGCTCTTCAACATGCTGCCGATCCCGCCCCTCGACGGTGGTCGAATCTTGACCGCGATATTACCGCCCAAGCCGGCCATGGCGTTGGCACGACTAGAACCGTACGGGATGCTGATCTTGGTAGGGTTGATCGTGTTCGACAAGGAGCTGGGGGTGATCCACACGATCACAGGAACCTTTGCCAAAGGCCTATCCGGTACGATCCTGTCGACCGTGCTCAACCTTCGCCCGGGAGCCGCCGAATGACAACGCCACGACGACGAGTCCTCAGCGGCATGCAGCCGAGCGGACTCATGCATCTTGGAAATTACCTGGGGGCATTGGAAAACTGGAAAGCCTTGCAGGAACAATACGACTGCTACTTCTTCGTCGCCGATTGGCACGCCCTATCCACCAACTATGCCGACACGAGCCGCATTCGCATGTTCGTTCGCGAGATGCTGATCGATTGGCTCGCCGGCGGCATCGACCCGGATCGATCCACTCTTTTCATCCAGTCTCGCATTCCGGAACATGCCATTCTGCATCTGCTGCTTTCGATGATGACCCCTGTCTCATGGTTGGAGCGCAACCCGACCTATAAAGAAAAACAGGAAGAGATCAAGGAAAAGGATCTCACGACCTATGGCTTTCTTGGCTACCCGGTCCTACAGGCGGCCGACATTTTGTTATACAAGCCCGATTTCGTGCCGGTGGGCAAGGATCAGCTTCCCCACCTCGAACTGACGAGAGAACTGGCCAGACGATTTAACGACATCTACAAGACACCGGTGTTCCCCGAGCCGAAAGAACATCTGACCAAATTCCCCAAGGTGATCGGCACCGATGGACGAAAGATGAGCAAGAGCTACCACAACACGATCAACCTCTCCGACACCGAGCCGGTCGTCCGTCAGAAGCTCAAGACCATGGTCACCGACCCGGCACGTGTCCGGCGGACTGATCCTGGAAATCCTGACATCTGTCCTGTCTATGCATTCCACAACATCTACTCCCCACAAGCGGTGAAGGACCAGATCAATACGGACTGCCGAACCGCCGCCATCGGCTGTATCGATTGCAAGAAACTCGTGGCGGACCGCATGGTGGCACAGCTGACGCCGATCTGGGACAAACGTGCCAAGTTGATACAAGAGCCGTCCCGCGTCGATGAGATCGTAGAGGCCGGCAGCAAACGCGCCGCCGCGGTCGCCGGTGCGACCTTGCACGAAGTGAACGAGGCTATGAAGATTGAGTAGGATGCTTAGGAATGATCAAACGCTGTGCTTTGTAGATTCAACCTTCTCCACTATATGACATCGATCAACTTCCTCTCCTAATCGCATATCGCTCTTAGCGACAACCTCTGTCAGGAATTTCTTGGGAGTCCAATACTTCAGAAAAACCACAGCGTCTCGTTCGAAGGACCGAAACATCGTGACTTGTGGTATGGTACTTGGATTTCTGGAGAACCATTCAGATGGAGAGCCGCATCGATCAGTATGGGCGGAGCTTTTCCATTCTGCTCGTCAGTTCGTTTCTCACAGCGTCGGTTCTATGGGCTGCCGACCCGCCTTGCGCCACATATCCTTCCGTCAAACAAGTACGCTGTGCCGAGATCTGGAAAGAGCTGAACAAGGAAGATGGGCCGATCATCGCTCAATTCGGCCTCGACCAGAACAAACGACGCGAGGAAGGGAAGATCAACGCCCAGCAACATCTCACCGAGAACATGATCTTTATCAAGAAATCGACCGAAAAAAGGATCGAGCGTCTCAAGGAGCGGATGGCGAACGAGTAGGCATCATGCTCGGACGAATTGATTCATCTCCTTTTCAAGGCCGATTTCGGTATCCGGACCATGCCCAGTGATCACAACGGTTGTATCGTCGAGGGTATAGAGTCGCTCACGAATCGATTCTTCAATAGCTGCATAGTTGCCCCCCCACAAGTCGGTTCGGCCGATGCTTCCCCGAAAAAGCGTGTCACCGGCCAACACGAGCTTGTCATCGGGGATATAAAAACTGATCGACCCAGGCGTGTGGCCCGGTGTATGGAGCGCCATGATCGCCACCTGCCCCAACATGACCTTTTCCTCATCCGTGAGCCAATGGTCTGGCGGCAAGGCCGGCACATACGAGACTCCGAACACGCGACATTGAAGTTCCAGGTTGTTCCACAACTGGAGATCGTCTTGATGGAGGCAAATCGCCGCGCCGGTCGCCTTCTTGATTTCGCTGGATGCCAAAAAGTGGTCGAGATGGGCGTGCGTATGGAGAATATGGCTGACCGTGCACCCCAACTGCTGCACCTCACGGAGAATGCGTTCTGGTGCGCCACCGGGATCGATGACGACCGCTTGCTTCGTGACCGGATCGCCGATGATTGAACAATTACAGCCGAGCGGAGGGACCGAAAAGGTTTTCCGAATCAATGCCGTCATGGTAGAGGCATGCTACAGCCCCATGCTCTACAAGCGCAAGCGCGGCACGTTCAGTCCCCTCTCACTCTCGCATGGTCCAGACGATTTCTGTATCGAAGAAGCCCTCGCCGAGAAACCGTCACATGCACCAGTAGGACCAATTGGATCTGCGAGGTTAAAAAATTGTCCTCAATTATTCGGCCGTCCAGACTATAATCCTCCGGCGGCGGATTCGTAGTCGCCTGCGGCCATCTCCACCGTAAGCGGCTCGCACAACAAGATAAGGGCAATGACCCTCTCGTAATGGCCGCCGTCGCCTTCATCATGGCGAGCCTCCCCATGAATCCTTTGAGTGGTCACAGATGAGATATCGCATAGACAAGTCAGGCAGAAGCGTGGATAATCCCACGACGCTTTGAGGAGGAACTCGCGTGCGAGATACAACACTTGACGGTCAATTAGGGTTGAGCCTCTGCTGCCTGCTGGTTGTCGCTCTCTGCGGCTGCGTCCCGGATGGCAGTCAGGGTCGCGCAGAAAACGAAGTCCTCAAGAAACAGGTCGCCAAGCAAGAGTCGTTGCTTAGCTCACTGCAGGATGGGAACAGGGTCATGCAGCAACAGATCGACCTGCTCAATCAGGAGCTCCGTGACGCAAAGAGCACCAAGGAAGAACTTGAGCGGCAGCTGGAGGAAACCAAACAGATGATCGGAGCACAAGTTGCCGAATCTCTCAAGGTTGAGGACAAAGGCGCACAGTCCGATACGCTCCCTCGCCCTTTGGAGATTGTGGCAAAGGTTGCCGAAGAGGCGCTGTCACGAAACGGATATCGCCTGAAAGTCAGCGTGAAAACCGATCACCGGGCCATCTACGTGACAGAGCGCAAGGTCTCGACCCCCCCCACGCTCGAAGTGACGGGCTCTCGGAACCAATACCTCGTCTCACTGCAAGCGCTACCCGACAATCAGACAAAACTCTCCGTCAAAGCCGAATTCGAACGGGTCGCACAGGGCGGACGTGTCCTGAGCGTGAGCCCCGATGAAACCGTGGAAATCGAACAGCGGCTGATCCGCGAGCTCAATAAGGTCCTCGCAACCCCTGCCAAGACCTAAGCCTTGGATGCTCGGCGGTCACAATCACCGCTTTTCTTGGTCCGGTCGAGGCCTCGTGCTAGCATTTTGACTCGATGGCTTTGTCGACCAGTGTACACGATCTTCGCACCCTGATCCGTTCCTCCCATCCTCTCGTCGTCATCGAAACGGTGGAAGAGGAACGGGTCCTGACCCTCCTCCAATCGGTCGCCGCCCAGGAGCGGATGCCCCTCTTCGAATGGTCTGTCACCAGGGGGCTCACGCGTGCCGACGATGCCCCGACGCTCAGCAAAATGACGGCCACGCCCTTGGCAGTCCTCCAACACATCCACGGGTTGACCGTCGAAGCGGTGTTCTGGCTCAAAGATCTCGGCCCACATCTGCAGGATCCCTCGATATGCCGTCAGTTGCGCGAGGTCGCAGCCGTCCACAGCCGATCACGAGCCACCTGCATATTGACCGGTCAGCCGATTCCCCTCCCTCCGGAATTGGAACAGTCCGCGGTGCGACTTGACTTGAGACTGCCTGATCGAGAGGAACTTCGATCCATGCTGCGCCATCTGCTTCAATCATTGGCTCCTCGCACCTCCGCTCGCCCGCGATCAACCACGCTCGTACACAGCATGCTCAGATCGATCAATGAGCCTCATCGAGCGGAACAAGGACCGACCAGCCACGATGCCGACGCGATCCTTCGCGCGTTGCAGGGGTTGACGCTCCATCAAGCGCGCCAGGCCGTGGCTTATTGTCTCGTTGAGCGCGGCGCCCTTTCGGCCGACGATGTGCAGGCCATCCTCAACCGCAAAGTACAAGCCATCAAGGACGGCGGACTGTTGGAATATTATCCCTTGGAAGATAACCGGTTTGAACTGGGAGGATTCACCAATCTCAAGGCGTGGTTGGAGCGCGCGCAAGTCGGGTTTACGGACGAAGCAAAATCGCTCAACCTCACCCCGCCCCGCGGCATCATGTTGGTCGGGGTGCCGGGCTGCGGCAAATCGTTGGCTGCGAAGGCCGTCGCACGGGAATGGAAGCTTCCGCTGTTGAAGCTCGACGCCGGTCGACTGTTCGACAAGTTTGTCGGCGAGTCGGAAAAGAATTTCCGCAAGGCCATCGAGATGGCTGAATCCCTCTCCCCGATCATTCTCTGGATCGACGAAATCGAGAAAGCCATGGCCGCCGGAGGGGGAAGCGGCGACGCCGACGCGGGGTTAAGCCGACGACTCTTCGGCGCGTTCCTCACGTGGCTGCAAGAAAAAAAGCAGGATGTGTTTGTCATCGCCACGGCCAATGACCTCTCCTCATTGCCGCCTGAGCTCTTGCGAAAAGGGCGGTTTGACGAGATTTTTTTCGTGGATCTGCCGGACGATGCCGAACGAGAAGCCATCTGGACGATTCACTTGAGTTTACGCAAGCAAGACAGGGCCCGATTCGACCTGAGCAAGATCGTTAGCGCCAGCGACGGCTTTAGCGGCTCCGAAATCGAACAGGCCGTGGTGGCGGGACTCTATCGGGCCCTTCATCGGAAAACGCCGCTCACAACCGATCTCCTCATTCAAGAATTGACCCAGACGGTTCCGCTTTCAGTCACCAGACGAGAAGATATCGAAGCACTTCGCCGAACGGCCGAAGGTCGATTCGTGAGCGTTCGGTAACCACTCATGAGATTCCTCGTCATCATCGCCCTGGCAACGCTTATGCCTCTGGCTGGGTGTACAAAGCCGATACAAGAGTCCTCTCGGGTCGCGCGTGAGGTCTCGACGTCTGCTGATCCAATTGCCCTGTATCGACCTTCCCGCCCGTCCCAATCCACGGCTCCATCGCCCTCGGAACGCCATACCGTTCCGTCTATGATGGCGTCGTTGCCCGACCGATCGGCCATCGTGCAGTCTGCAGCGCGGTTGGTCGGGGCACGGACGATTACGAGCCAAGGACGACGGATCGCCTACGATTGCGCCGGCGTTGTCCGTTCCGTCTACCTTGAACACGGCATCGATCTCTACCGGGCTCGCGGGGATGTGAGCGCCACCGGTGTCCGGCTCATCTACAACCATGTGCATCGGCATGGCGTCCTCCATCGCGGACCGGATGTCAGACCAGGCGACCTCGTGTTTTTTGATAACACCTGGGATTTCAATGGTGACGGAAAGGCGAATGATCCTCTGACCCATATCGGCATCGTTGAGGAATCGGACCCGGACGGGACCGTGGTCTTCATCAGCCGTGTGGCGAGCGCCATTGAGCGCTATCGAATGAACTTGGAGCACCCGC
Source organism: uncultured Nitrospira sp. (assembly GCA_964435885.1). GTDB lineage: Bacteria > Nitrospirota > Nitrospiria > Nitrospirales > Nitrospiraceae > Nitrospira_D. The sequence continues at coordinate 23,855 of CAYTAS010000034.1, forward strand.
ATATTCATAAAACTCCCGACGGCCAGGTCCTCAACGACTACATCCGGCGAAAACACCCCACAGACCCGGCTGACACTGCCAGATTGACTGGTGAGCTCTTTGCGTCTTACGGAAACCTGTTGAGCCCCCGGAAAGGTCCCCCTCAAGACGACACGGTCATACAGATTCAGGACCGGCAACGCCGTTCCAACCCGTCCGCCTCAGCCATACTGGAACGGTAATGCTGCGCGATCGAGTGTCGATACCTCACACGGCGTCCCGATCTCACGAAAAGTCGGCAATTTTCTCAGGCCAAACCACGATGACGATCATACGCATGACTTTAGAAGACGCACCGGCGATCCGATAAGGAACCTAGTACATCGCCCATCATGAGCGAAGGTCCCTGAACCCCATTTTTCAATTGACCTGGTAAGATTACCCTTATGGCTATCTCGTCAAAACATACAGAGGTTCGAGAAACCAACCCGCTTCGTCGCACCTTGACGGATGTCCGGCACGGGCTCTTGGGCCTGCACAAGGCCCTGATCGTCGCCGAACAGCTGACCTACGAGCGAATTTATGGCCGTGTGGACTCCACGGGACAGCTCCTGCAACTCGTGATGAACGATCCGTGGTTTACCTGGCTCCATCCCCTTTCCAACATGGTCGTCCGTATCGACGAACTGTTGGACGGTCATGACCAACCGAGCATCGACGAAGTTGCGATGCTCTTGACGGAAATCCGGATGTTGATTCGCCCTTCGGAACTCGGGGATGGGTATGAGCGGAGCTACTATGAGGCGCTCCAACGGGCCCCCGATGTCGTGCTCGCTCATTGTGAAATGAAGAAGCTGCTGACGTTGCCTTCAGTGTAAGGTGTTCCGCCTGATCGACTCATGATAAGGCAAGGCCGTCGACCCTGAGGGGTCGACCGGCTTTGTTCACACCTCCCCGCGGCTCATGGGGTTTTCCTCCGGACGACACAGGGGGATCGCACGGCAGCGCACCAACTGGCTTTTCGCTCGCCAATCGGTCGATGGACAGCCATGAAATAGCGGCTCGTGTGTGTTTCCGATTAGGACGAACCCTCTCGCTTCCACAGATACCCGGCGTGGACCGTCGCACCCAACACTGACGATATCAGCAGAAACAGGCAGCCGACCGCCAACAATCCGGCCCAGGGCGCTGCATATCCCTGGTAGATAACCGACAACGGCTGATCGGTCATCGGACTGAAATGCGAGAGCCAACCGAGTCCTAACCCCAGTACGCCGACAATCGTCCAAAATCGTGGCCCGACCCGGCCTGCCCGATAGAGCCCCGTCCCAAGTCCCAAGCCTCCGAGAATGACCGTCGCCATGACGAGAAATCCGATCGATTGCTCATCGACCGGCCAGTGAAAATCTCCACGGATCATATGGTCGACGAGATGCAGCGCGTTCAGAAGCGCAATCGCTCCTAGAAGTTTGAGAAGGTATCCATCCGGCATACCAGCCTTTTCGGACAACGCGTCGTCACGATCGCGGATCGTCATCCTCGACATCCCCGGCAAACCGGCGATCCAGACAGAGGTCGGCGATCGCCACACATTCGAGGCCGAACGGCAAATAGCCCGCGTAGCCGAGCAGCGGCATCTCGAACAGTTGAAACCGATGTACGAACGGAATAGCGTACTCCCAATGAGCGAGACTCTGCCAGTTCCACAGCTCCCAAAACACGCCGCAGGTGAGGGCCGCCAGCGCCGGCACCCCAATACCCCGCCGATCGCCCCGAGTGAGCGGTGGAAGCATCGTCTGTCGTCCGGCCAGCGATTCTAACGAGACAATCAGGAAGAGCGGTCCGACCCAGACCAGTGGGAAAAGATAATTGGGCCAGAGGCCGATGCCAATGAGTCCGAGACAGGCCGACATCAGCAAGGACCAGCTGACCCAGTTCTTGGTCGCGAAGTGAATCGGTTTGAACCGTTGCAGCCCTTTCTGTATGGCGGGACAGGAGATCAGCAACTCCGCCGTGCCCAAAACGGCAGGCAGCACCATGGAGAACGGAATCGTGGCTCGAACAAAGTACTCGATCGATGACGGCTCGCCGACGCCGACATAGTACCAATTCTGCACAAAGCGATTCAGATACTCAAAGATCCACCAGAAGCCGGCGCTGAGGGGGAACAGCGACAGAAAATAGCGAAGTCGATGGACCATCAAGCACCGTCCGGTGCGGGCGAATGTCCAGGCATTCACGATCACGATGTAGCCGGACCACAGCGGCGTGAACGTATGTTCCTGAAGCGGTGCCATCCAAGAGAAGCGCGTCCAGGCCACTACCCACCAGAAACCTGTCCATCCGATTCCAAGCCAACCCCACCATGGAAACGTGACATGTAGGGCGTGAAGCGTTCCCCCAAGAGCTAATGGTCGATGGCTGTTAGCTGACAGCTCGTGGTTTGAAATGGCAATACGAAAGAGGACTGGCCCAAGAAATGCGCCGAACAGGGCTGCGAGAGCGATGAACACTGGCCAGGAGAAGGGCTCATGCTGCACGTAACTGGTATAGGGAGGAAATTCGAGATAGGGCCGGATCGATTCACCGGCGAGCAACAGGCCAAGAAGTGGAAGCCCGAACATCAGGGCAAGAGCGACGCAGATGACGACGGCTCGGTTCATGTCTCATGCTACTACATGCGCCCTTCGTCAAGTTCTATGACATCCACCCATGTGGTCACCGGAGGAAGAGAGCCGACCGGCACGCTGCGTTTGGTCGCGATCTCTTGCAGCCGACCTTGAAACCGCTGGCGAGCCGCCTCATCCTTCGGGCCGGAGGCTAAAAGATTCTTGCTCCATGCTGCAATCTCTTCACCGGATAGATTGCGTCCGTTGGCCTTCACCCAAGCAAGGAGTTCTTCATCCCCTCCGCCGGCTAAGACCCGCTGCTCGAATGATTTCGCATCAATACCAAGGAAATCGATCAGGTACTTATCGAACCCGACCGTGATGTAGTTGTAGTCCTGAATCTGCCCGACATTCCAAAGGCGAACCTTGTCGATAAAGCGCCCAAGATGGGCGATGCCGCCGAGGAGCGATTTAGGGCTACGGGGAAAGTTTTGCCGAGTCATCAGTCAGTTCTCCACGATGAACGCTTTACAAACGATACAAAAAAGAACCGGCCACGTCTAGCGAGAATCACGATATGAACAGCTCCACCTCGCCTCCTTCAAGCTTTTCCCCACCGAACCGATATAGGCAGCAGCAGGGAGGCAGTGATGCAGCTACGGAGTAGCCCAAGAAAGTATGTGCGGTATTCCGCCAGTGTCCAGACGGACAACGGCGCCGGAGAGGGAACTCTCTTCGATCTCTCCGCAACAGGCTGCAGAATGCAAAGCAACGCGGCCTTGACTCCCGGAAGCTATCTCGCCCTACACTTCGAGGTGCCTCAAACGGAAGCTCCCCTTGCCGTCGAAGTCTCGGTCGTGCGCTGGCACAAAGACAACCAATTCGGCATCGAGTTTCTTCGCTATGCCGAGGGAGTCCGTGAGCGGGTCAGTGACTTGATTGAAGGTCGCGAAGCGACTGTCATTTCCAACCAACCAATTCCAATCGATCTGGCTCTCGACCCAGTGGCCGCGTAAATCGATTCTTTGTAACGAGCCCGGCAATCCGCCGACAGCCGGCTCTGGTCTCTCACTTTCACAGCGAAAACAAACTCCCGACACTAACTCTCCGAACGATATTCTCGCCCAAAATCGTGTCGCCGGGGACTAATCTGAGATATTTCACCGCCTTCCTACCTTCGATAGTGTTCGCCGTCGACAGAATCATGTGCCCTCCCTGATCAGTATCCGTTGGCCTTCTATGAAGCCTTGGCAGACTTGAGATGGAACTCCGCTTGGACGCACTCGAGCAGAAACAGCTTCAGCAGCGTCTGGTAGGGCACATCACGTTTGTTCGCCAAGGTCTTGAGTTGGTCTAGTAAAGACTTTGGCAACCGGAGTGAAATCGTCTCCGTGGATGGCTTCAATTTAGGGAAGACCATCCGGCGGCTCTTTGAGTAGGCGAGATAGTCCGTTGAATCATGGGTAGACCAAAAAGCGGTTTCCTGAGCTTCACTCTTAAACGCCGGTCGTGTCTTTAACTTGCGCATCGTACGTCCTCCATTCCTTCACACTCATATCCCGCGCCGTAATCACGCGCACCTTCTTCTTGCGGATGGCAAAGACCAGAAAGAGCTTTCGACCGCTATCGGTCTGCCCCAGCACATAGTACCGAGCTTCTGTCAGCGAATGGGCAGAATCATCTGCCACAACCAGCAGGAAGATACAAAAACACCTGCTCGCATTCCCATGGTGTGACATGATGCTTCTCGCCAATACTTGGCGAGGTTGGCTTCATCCCAATCAAACCCATCAAGCCCAAACAACCTCTTCATGGAGAACTTAGGATGTATATGAGCAATACCTACTTCTCCGACTCATCCGTACAAGACCATCCCTCATGACTGTCGTGGCACGACTGCATCACTTAAGGAACCGTCGCATACCCAACAATACGTTCGTGGTGAGCTTTTCGAACCATGTATGCACCGCACGCAACAGGCCCTTCGACAGACTTAGCACGAGTGGATTTGGAGACGCTGCGTCGTCGTTGAACGATTTCTCAGCAGTTGCTACCATGCTCGGTCATTCACTTCTGGGAGCCATCACTGTGTCGAACCCTGTTCGCCCCAATCACTCGACCAATCACCTCATCATCGAAGGGGCTCGGCAAAATAATCTCAAAAACGTCTCACTGCAGATTCCTCACAACCAAGTCACGGCCATTACCGGCGTGTCGGGGTCCGGCAAATCGTCGCTGGCCTTCGACACCATCTTTGCGGAAGGTCAGTGGCGGTATGTCGAGTCGCTCTCGACCTACGCCCGCATGTTTCTCGACAAAGTTGCTCGCCCGGATGTGGATCGGCTGATCAACGTCCGACCGGCGATTGCGATTGAACAGAAGAATCAGGTACGGACGGCTCGTTCAACGGTCGGCACGACGACGGAGATCGCCGATCTCCTACGCCTCCTCTTCGCCAAGATCGGCAAGCCCACTTGTCCAGATTGCAAGCAAGAAGCCCGCTCCTTTCAGCCTGACACCGTCGCAGATGATTTGCTGAAAAGATGGCCGGATGCCAGGGCCATGGTGCTGTTTCCAATTGCAACGCCCTCGGCCAAGGAAGAATCATCGTTCGTCCAATCGCTCCTCACGCGAGGCTTCACTCGGATAAAGACCAACGACGACCTGCTGGACTTGCATGACGTTGGTCAACCCTCACTCCACAAGTGCTCTGCCCTGTTCATCGTCCTCGATCGCCTGGTGATCCGGGAAGACAACCGCACTCGGTTGGTCGAAGCGATCGAAACGGCTTTTCATGAAGGAGAAGGTTGCTGTTCGGTCGACATCATCGAGCAGGGACGACAATCTTACAGCACGAACTTTCTTTGCCAGCGTTGCGGGCGAACCTTTGATCCCCTGCGGCCGATTCTCTTTTCATTCAACCATCCGGTCGGAGCCTGCCCGGAATGCAAAGGCTTCGGCAATGTGCTGCGCTATGATCCGGAGCTGGTCATCCCCGATCCCACGAAATCACTTGCAGAGAGTGCCGTCGAGCCGTGGAGCAAACCCAGCTCTGCCTGGTGGCAGAAGCAGATGTTGGCCGCGATGAAAAAACACGGAGTCGATGTCGAAACTCCGTTCAAGTCACTGCCCGCAGACCAGCAGCGATTGCTCTGGAAGGGCGACAAGTCGTTCGATGGCATCAATGATTTCTTCGAATATCTTGAAGGGAAGCGCTATAAACTCCACGTCCGCGTCTTTCTCAGCCGCTACCGCACCCCGTTCGATTGCCCCGTTTGCCACGGCAGCCGCCTGAAACCGGACGCGCTCTTCGTCAAGATCGCCGGATCCGATATCCACCAGACGATGGAACAAACGGTTGAGAGTCTCGCCGGATGGGTGGATGCGCTTCCCCTCCGCCAGATGGAACAGGAGATCGCGGCTGATATCCTCCGGCAGCTCACCGCCAAACTTGGCTTTCTTCAACGCGTCGGCCTTGGCTACCTGACGCTTACTCGCCAGACAAAGACGCTGTCGGGAGGAGAGGCGCAACGTGTGGCGTTGGCCAACCAACTCGGGTCACGACTCGTCGGCACACTCTATGTCCTCGATGAACCTACGATCGGTCTTCACGCGAGAGACACGGACCTGCTGGCCGGTATCCTCCACGACTTGGCCGACACCGGCAATACGGTCGTGGTCGTCGAGCACGACCGTCGCATGATTGAATCGGCCGACTACCTTGTTGAATTGGGTCCCCGGTCAGGCGCAAATGGCGGCGAGATCGTCTGTGCCGCCCCCACTCGGGAATTCATCCGCAACCGCCGGGCGACTACCGCTCGATACCTGCGTGGCGAAGACTCGATTCCTCTGCCGACCGAGCGGCGTGTCGGCAACGGCAAGGTGCTCGTGCTCGCCGGCGCAGCCGAACATAATCTCAAAGACCTCCTCGTCCGCATTCCCCTCGGCATGTTGGTCTGCGTGACCGGCGTGTCGGGTTCAGGAAAGAGCACCTTGGTTGAGGATACGCTGTACCGGGCGATCGCTCGGGCCTTCCGTGTGGAATCTCTGCCGATGGGCCGATTCACAGCCATCAAAGGCATCGAGCACCTCAAAGGTATCCGGTTGATCGACCAGCAGCCGATCGGACGCACCTCGCGATCCAACCCGATCACGTACCTGAAAGCGTTCGACGAGGTCCGTCGGCTCTTTGCGTCGGAACTCGACGCGCTGCGCCAAGGCTTCACGGCGGGCCATTTCTCATTTAATGCCGCCGGCGGTCGTTGTGATCGCTGCGAAGGCAGCGGCGTCGAAAAACTGGAGATGTATTTTTTTGAAGACATCTACGCACCCTGTGAGATCTGTGAGGGCAAGCGCTTCAAGCCCCAGATCTTAAAGATTCGCTACCGCGGGAAGAATATCTCCGAGGTGCTCGGCATGACGGTGGAGGAAGCCCTGTCCTTCTTTGCCGGGACGCTGAAGCTCCAAGAGCGGCTGCATCTGTTGACGTCCATCGGCCTCGGCTATTTACGCCTCGGCCAATCCGCTACGACCCTCTCCGGGGGCGAAGCGCAACGTTTGAAAATCGCCGCAGAGCTGACGGCCGGGAAAGAGGACAGGCAGCAGCGTAGCCGTAGCCGGTCCCCCAATGGCATGCTCTATATCATGGATGAGCCAACCACCGGCCTGCATTTTGAAGACATCAAGAAGCTTCTTGGAGTGCTCCACAAACTCGTGAACGCCGGCAATACGCTTATCGTCGTCGAGCACAATCTCGATGTCATCAAATCCGCCGACTGGATCATCGACCTTGGGCCCGAGGGCGGGGCAGCCGGCGGATACATCATCGCCGAAGGGAGGCCGGAACAGGTGGCGAAGGTGGCCGCATCTTATACGGGACGGTTCTTGGCAAAAGTATTGGTCTGAGAAATAGAACCCCACCGAAGGGTCATGACATCTGTAGATAGCAAGTTAAGTTGTCCGGTGTATGGAGCACATGATCTGTCCGGGTT
>CAYTAS010000035.1:0-31042 GCA_964435885.1 uncultured Nitrospira sp.
TTGACCATCCGCATGAGGGATGGCATCTTACCGAAGGTTGTTCGCTTGCGACATGACCGATACTTTCCGAAGGAGATCCAACTCGTCCAAAATCTTACCCACTCCCAGCACCACGGAGGTGAGCGGATCGTCCACCGTAATGATCGGCAAGTTCGTTTCTTCGCGGAATCGCGTATCCATCCCTTTAAGGAGTGAGCCGCCTCCGGTTAAGACGATCCCGCGATCGATGATATCCCCGGCCAGCTCAGGCGGGGTGTTTTCGAGTGCGATCTTAATGGCATTCACGATCGTCCCAATAGGCTCCTGCAGCGCCTCACGAATTTCACCGTCGTCGATGACCAATGTCCGCGGGATACCGGAGATTAAATCGCGCCCCTTGATCATCATGGTTTTCCGCTCTTCGAACGGGTAGGCAGACCCGATCTCAAACTTAATCCGCTCGGCCATATGCTCACCGATCAACAAGTTGTATTTCTTCTTGATGTAATTCATGATCGCCTCATCCATGCGATCACCGGCGACCTTGACGGACTCGCTGTAGACGATCCCGCCCAGAGAAATAACGGCGATGTCCGTCGTGCCGCCTCCCACATCGACGACCATGTTGCCCGACGGTTCCGTGATCGGAAGTCCTGATCCGATCGCCGCCGCGACGGGCTCTTCGATCAGATAGACTTCCCGAGCTCCGGCTAATTCCGCGGAATCGCGCACAGCCCGTTGTTCCACCTGCGTAATGCGGGACGGCACGCCGATGATGATCCGGGGGCGGACAAACGCGCTTCGATTGTGAGCTTTCCGGATGAAATGCTTCAGCATCTGCTCGGCCATCTCGAAGTCGGCGATCACACCTTCCTTCATCGGCCGAACCGCCACAATATTCCCCGGCGTCCGTCCGAGCATTTTCTTAGCATCGGATCCGACGGCCAGCACTTTTTCACTTTTCTTTTCAATCGCGACGACGGAGGGCTCGTTCAGGACGATCCCCTTTCCATGGACATACACGAGAGTGGTCGCGGTGCCTAAGTCAATGGCCAGGTCGTCGGAAAACCAACCGAACATGTCTCCCGGAAACCCCACGGCGTCTCTCCCTTCATCTAGGCCGGACGAGCTGCCGTCCAACCGGTGTGCTTGGTAAATGCGTCTCTAGTCCGGAACAGCGAGTTGCCCGGCATCTAATACCTGCGTCCTGGCCACTTCGTCGCCCAACCGACGGCCCTGCTCATTCCCGATGATCAAAAAACTTTCGAACGCTAAAATAGCGAGAGACGCGAGAGACGCAAGCCATCCGACGTACGGAACTGCGTACGCGATCATTGCCCCGCCGAGAGGCAGATTCCGAATGATCGATTCTCGGAAGCCGGCTGGGTCGCGACCATCCAATCGTACAGTTTGTAAACCCACCAATCGCTTGCCGATACTTTTTCCGCCCGCAAACCCATCGGCAATCAAGATGTATGTCAGACCGGAAAGAAAGCCGACCGGAGGAGCGATTTCGCCTGCGGCGACCACGATGAACAGATCGATCAACTTCGCGATGAATCGATTCAGGACATGGGCCTTCGGATAGACTCGTGACTCCAGCGACGTCGAGGTTAGCACCTCCCCTGCCAAGGGATCTCCTTCTAATTTGTGGCAAAGTATAACAAAACGCTTCATCATGCACAAATAAAGACCGAATCTTTTTCACAAGTTTCTTTGCATCGTCATTTCGGACCAGGAGGCGACCGCTCCAACGGATATGGTTGGGTGGACCGCCACCGGTTGCCCACCATGTTGCCTCCTCAGCGCAACACAGGCGCCATCGCCCTTGCCTTCTCCTCCTCCGATCAGTAGACTATCCTTTTTACCAAGACGAGGACCGAGATGATTAAGACCATGCGCGATGCCGCTCACAATTACCCCTGGTTGCTCAAGTCCATCATGATTATCTTGGCTGCCGCCTTTGTGATTACGATGGGCTGGTGGGGATTCGGTGAAGACGCCGGCGGACCTCTCGCCAAAGTAGGAGCGCAAACCGTTTCCCTTGATGAGTTCAAGCGCACCTACGAAAACATGCGCCGCATCTATAAAGAAAATGTGACGAGCGAGTTCAAGGAGGAGGAGTTCAAAGACTTTGTGGTCGGACAACTTGTCGACAGCCGAGTGTGGATCATCGCCGCCGAAGAAATGGGTGTGCGCGTCTCCGAAGCGGATCTGCGCGAGCTCATCATGCAAACGCCCGTTTTTCAGAAAAACGGCGCCTTCGACCCAGAGCTCTATAAACGCATTCTAGCCGCCAATCATTTGACACCGGCCTCGTTCGAAGCGATTCAGCACCAAGAAGTCCTCGCCAATAAGGCGCGGATGATCGTGCGGGATTCCGTCGCGTTGACTCCTACCGAGATTGAGGAAGGTCAGTCCCTCATGACCAGGCCACAAGACTCCGATCCCATGAAAGCGGCTGAAGCAAGACAGCGCGTGCTGGATGATATGCTGTTACAGAAGCAGCAACGGGCCCTGGTCTCATTCCAACAATCGATGAAAGCTAAACTGCCCATCACCATCCGCCGGGAGATGCTGTGAGAGAGTCGCTGCCTCTATCAGAACTGCTCCCGTCCTGATCGACTAGCGTTGTTCCGCTTTGGACACGACCGGAGCCCGGCCTATGATGCGAATTCTCGCGCCTTGCGGAAGCAGAATCACGCGGTCATCTACCGCTTCGCCGCCTAACACCCATATCATACAATCGCTTTGCGTCGTTCAGTTCCGGGTCTTTGGGGAAGCCGTACTGTAGCTTCTGCATCGGTTCATCGTAAAGCCCGATGCAGCCGTGCGAAGTAGGGTAGCCCGGCAAGTCACGTCCGTGAATCCAGCACGACGCCCCTTCTCGATTGATATGGAACCGCAGCGCATAGTCCATAGGATAGAGGCGATTTGTTCCCTCAACGGTGTAGAGGGAGGATTGATGAATGCGATGGGCCGCAGTGAGGCGAAAATCTCCCACCGGCGTTCGGTTCTTAGCCTCTCCGGAGACGATCGGGACGGCAAAGCGAAGAGACCCATATTCATAGGCCCCGAGGAATTGTTCAGAGAGATCGATCAGGATGAACTGTTCATCCAGCTCGGCAGGCGGATACGAAAGGAGCAATGGTGAAAATGCTTGCAGATCATAAAGCTGCTTAGGGACTTTGATAGACCGGCCAGCCCGGGCATGACGCCGATCGATTCGATTGAAGCCTTGCGACACTGGTCCACTGCTCCCCAAACAACCTTTCCAACGATTCGCCCGTGTGGAGGGTTCGGCATTCCCATTCTACTGTCGCGTCGCTCGGATATAGGTGATGCCGCAGAGATCACGATGTCTTCGAGCCGGCTCTGCCTCAGAAACAGCGGGAAGGAGGACAGTCGTCGAAACGAGTACCAAATACGTTATCAGGCGCTCGAATCGATGCCTCGGACGCAAGCTTCTTGAAATCAAGACCAATACTGCGACGCCTTCATATAGCCGAACAGTAGATCCCGGCGGGCAAGAATCCCCACCAACTTGTTGTTTCTGACCACCGGCACACGGGTCAAATAGCGATCCTGGAACAGATCGGCTACTTGGGCGAGAGTTTGATCTTCCGTCACGGTCACGGGATGGGCCGACATCATTTCCGTGGCGAGAATCTTTCGGAGGTCTCGCCCCTCGATCATGGCCTGCAGCAAATCATATTCCGTCACGATCCCGACCAGCGTTCCCTCCTCGTCTACCACGGGCAAACTCCCGTAGTTTCGGTGCGTCATCAGGTGGGCGATGGTCGAGGCGTCGGTGCGCGTCGTGCATCGGGTGACTGCATCTTGCATCAACTGTCCCACGGTCAAGATCTTCGGGTCGCAGGCCTTCATGAAGAATTCGGTTTGTCTCATAAGCTCCTCACTGTTCTCGTTTTCCGCCGGTGGCAAGATAGGCTCGCAAGACATCGCGCCTCGCGATGATGCCGATCAGCTTGTCCTTCTTGTTCACGACGGGGACGCGCACCAGATCACTCGCGCGCAGGACATGAACCAACGTTCCAAGCGTCGTTTCAGCCAGAACTGAATAAGGGTTAGAAGTCATGACGTCCTTCGCCGAAACGGCACTCAGTTTCTGACCATCGTCGACGGCCGCCAGGAGATCATGTTCGCTGACGATGCCGGCCAATTTGCGTCCGTTCTCCACGACGGGAACGGCCCCGAACCCTTCGATCATGAGCGACGCGATCACGTCTCCCTTCGTCTTCATACGGACGAACTGCACCTCTTTTTCCATGACTTGGCTGACCGTCATGGAATCGAAATCTTTCACCTTCACGACATTCCCCTTCTTCTTCGTCTTTTTCATCCCCCCTCCTTAATGGAAGCGCCCGTTCATCTCCACATACTGAGCCACACACAACCTGACGCCAATCACCACAGTACCGTCACCACCTCTGATGCAAAATGCCCCAACATCCATGTCGACCCAAAGGGCTGCTCCGCTCCTAACTCTTTGCCGCATGCGAGATTCATCGTTCCTCTCTCTCCATCCTACAGGCATATCCGATGCAGGTCTGATACCTGACACGTTTTGCACGCCATCCCATCAAGCAAGGAAGGGAATCAACTATGCGGATCTTATGCGCGATCGATGGGTCGGAGTATTCACAGTGGGGAATTCAAGCGCTTGAAGCCTTCGCCGGTCGTGAACCCGAACATGTCACGTTGTTGCATGTGGTCGACAAGCCTGCGATTCAAACGCTCACAGGCAAGAATCCCCTCGGTGAGCGCCGTGCGCTAGCTGCCATGGAAAAGGCCGGCGGCATTCTTCTCCGAGATGCGGCGCGATCGGCCCATGTGGCTCTTGGCCAAGCGGCAACCGCGCCTCGAACAAAATTCCAGAGTGTCTTGGCTCACGGCCCACTTGCGAACACGATCGTCAAACACGCCCGACGATTAAAGGCCGGTCTGATTATCATGGGATCTCGCGGGCTGAGCGACATTCAGGGATTCTTGCTGGGGAGCGTCTCGCGGCAAGTGGCATCGACGGCTGCTTGTCCGGTCTTGGTCGTGAAACAGCCCATGAGCAAACTTCTCCATGTCGCCCTTGCGGTCGATGACTCCAAACCGTCTCGGGCGGCCGCCAAGTTTCTTCGATCGCGCATTCTTCCGGAATCAGCCGCCGTCACGATTTTGACCTCGGTCGAAAGTCCCGTCACCGACTTTGCGGCACAGTACCTGTCTGAGTCGCAACTGGCCGAATTGAAGCGACCGGTCATGGAACGAGCCACCGCGTTGGTCAACGATCTGCGGGGTGAGTTCATCAAGGAGGGCTATTCGGTCGTGACGCAGGTCCAGATGAATCATGCGATCGATACCATCGTGAAATATGTTGAGGCCAATCATGACCAGCTGTTGGTTATCGGCTCACGTGATTTGACGAAGAGCGAACGCCTCCACCTCGGCAGCGTGTCCGAAAGCCTGCTGAGGCATGTCCCCTGTTCGGTGCTGATCGTACGAGGTGCGCGTGCCTGACTGGGGCGGTACAGCATGACTTCTTCCCATCTCTACGGCGATATTTATCGGCTCTCGACAGAGGATGTGCTGAAGCGGCTAGACACCGGCACCCGTGGTCTCTCCTACGATGAAGCTCAACGTCGATTAGCTCGGCAGGGCCCGAATGTTCTCGTTGAGGCAGAACGCTATTCACTCCTCCGCAGACTTTTCCGGCATTTCACTCATTTCCTCGCCGTGCTGCTGTTGATCGCCGCCTGTCTGTCGTTCATCGCAGACAGGATGAAGCCGGGCGAAGGCATGGCCACATTGGGGTGGGCCATCGTCGGCGTCATCGTGATAAACGCCGGATTCGCCTTGTTCCAGGAATACAGAGCCGAACGAGCCCTACACACCCTTCGCCGTTTGTTGCCGGACAAGGCGTGGGTGACCAGAGAGGGACAATCCGTCGAAATCGCCCGAAGTGAGATTGTGCCCGGCGATGTTCTCATCCTCGAGGAGGGGGAGCGGGTACCGGCAGACGCACGTCTCATCGAAGTAACAGGCATGCGAGTGGACAATGCGGCTCTGACCGGGGAATCGAAACCGAAACGGCGAACCGCCGAGCCCATGGAAGATGGACACTGGCTCGATCTGCCGAACCTCGTGTTCGCCGGCACCACGATCCTGTCAGGGCATGGACAGGCTGTCGTGTTTGCCACGGGGATGTGTTCGGAATTCGGCAAGATCGCCTCTCTCACCACCACGGTTGAAACCGGTCTCAGTCCGCTTCAGAAAGAGATCACCAAGGTCACTCATATTGTCGCTGTCATTTCGCTGGCGATGGGCGCTACATTTTTTGTCATCGGCTTATGGACAGGACTTGGCTTGTGGATCAGTGCGATCTTCGGCATTGGAATCATTGTGGCGAACGTCCCTGAGGGACTCCTCCCGACCGTCACTCTCGCCCTCGCCATGAGCAGCCAACGCATGGCGAACCGCAATGCCCTCATCAAGCATCTCCCCTCCGTTGAAACCCTCGGCTGCACCACGGTGATTTGCACGGATAAGACAGGGACGCTGACGGAAAATCGCATGAAAGTGGATCGCTTCCTCGCCGACGGATTGGTGATCGAGTCACGCGAAGGTTGTTTGTTCTCAGGAGGCCGTTTGATTAGTGCCTCGGAAGCTGAGCAATGGCACCCCTTCTTCGACGCGCTTCTCCATTGCCACAATGCCAAGCGAGTCAGGCAACCAGACGGACGCTTCGTGCTCACCGGCGATCCGACGGAAGTCGCTTTATTGGAATTTGCCATCGATCATGGGCTGGCTCATCGGCCTCCCCTACGGCGCATGGGTGAGTTGCCATTCGACGCGGATCGAAAGCGGATGAGCACGCTTCACTGGTCTGAAGGACGACTCATCGCATTCACCAAAGGCGCTCCTGAGTCAGTGTTGGCGCTCTGCGCTCACACTAGAATCCATGAGAACGCCAAGCCGATGACGTCCGATGAGCGCGCAAGCATCCTGAACCAGAGCCGTCTCCTCGCCGAACAAGCCTATCGGGTGCTCGCCGTCGCCATGCGTGACGTTGCCCATCAACCTGAGCACATCGAGGTGGACACGATCGAAAACGATCTGACGTTTCTTGGTTTGGTCGCCATGATGGACCCGCCGCACAGAGAAGTGTCGGAGGCCATCACGAAATGCCGACGAGCCGGTGTGCGTGTCGTCATGGTCACCGGCGACCATCCGCTTACGGCACTGGCCGTCGCGCGCAAGATCGGTCTTCTCCCGGAACGGTTTACCCCCTGGTCGAGCAACTTCGTCCCGGTGATCAAAGGATCACAGTTGGACAGAACGAGCGACGAGCAGCTCCGTCAACTGTTGACTCCCTGTCGGCCCGACGAGCCGGATCCGGTCTTCGCCCGCATGGCTCCACGCCACAAGATGAGGATCGTGTCCACGCTCAAAGAGATGGGGGAAGTAGTCGCGGTCACCGGCGACGGGGTCAATGACGCCCCGGCACTCAAGAAGGCCGACATCGGTATCGCCATGGGGATCGCCGGCACAGATGTCGCCAAGGAAACCGCCGACATGATTCTGCTCGATGACAATTTTGCGACGATCGTGGCCGCGATCGAGGAAGGGCGCACCGTCTACGACAACATTCGGAAATTTTCATCGTACATTCTCGCCAGCAACGTCCCGGAAATCGTCCCTTTCCTTGGTTATGGTTTTATTGGGATGCCGTTGGCCCTAACGATTCCCCAAGTACTGGCCGTCGACCTCGGAACCGACATGATTCCCGCCTTGGGTCTCGGAACAGAACGACCTCAATTCGGTGTGATGGACCTTCCGCCACGCTCACGAAGTGAACGGCTACTGAGTTTCCCACTCCTGTTCCGAGCTTATCTCTTCCTCGGGCTCATTGAGGCGGGGGTAGCAATGGGAGGATGCTTCCTTTACCTTTACAGTCAGGGCTGGACATGGGGAGAGCACCTGGACTGGTCTTCAACTTTATATAAAGAGGCAACAACCGTGACTCTAGCCGGGATCGTGCTGGCACAGGTCGCAAACGTGCTCGCTTGCCGATCCGACCATCTTTCGGTGGCCAAACTAGGATGGTTGAGCAACCGGCTTATCCTCTGGGGAATCCTTATGGAACTGACCATCCTTGTGCTCATCGCCTATACACCGATCGGAAACCAGGTTTTTGGAGCCAGCCCGTTGCCTCTTTGGATTTATGCTCCACTCGTTCTAGGCGCGCTGATGCTTCTGGCTGCTGAAGAGACCCGCAAAGCTTTGGCCAATCGACTGAGGCAGAGCCACCAACCTCAAGTCACGCAACCGGTAGGTCGGTGATGCCCGAGGAACTAAAAGATTCTCCGCGCCACATGTCGGTCCCTACCATTGCACCCGGCGACGTATCAACACACCGCTCTGCTACCCTTGCAACGATCGACTTACCGCCGAGAAGACGATCCCGATGGCCTATCGCGTTGGCCATCGGGATGCTCTTTCTGCTGGTCGGCGTGGCGATCTGGCACCGGGTCACATCCGGTCCTCCTCCGATCTCATACAAGACGACTCTGGTCGATCGAGGCCCGATTACCGCCATCGTCACGGCGACCGGCACGATCAATCCCGTCGTCTCCGTGCAGGTCGGGAGCCAGGTCTCCGGAAAAGTTGCGCACCTTTTCGCCGATTTCAATTCCAACGTCACGAAGGGGCAAGTCCTCGCACAAATCGATCAGAAGCCTTTCAAGGCCCGCATGAGCCAGGCGCGAGCTGGCGTCAAGAGCGCTAAAGGGAATCTGGCCAAGGCCAAAGTGGTGGCCGCTCAGCGCAAGCGCGAATTCGACCGTATGGCAGCACTACGACCACAGGCGTTCGTCTCGCAAGCGGACGTGGATCTCGCTGAAACGAACTACCGAGACGCGGTGGCCAATATCGAGATCCTGCAGGCCCAGCTGGATCAGGCCGGGGCGGCGCTGGCCGCGGCTGAACTAGACCTCGGCTTCACGACGATCTACTCGCCGGTAGGCGGCATCGTCATCTCTAGAAACGTGGATGTCGGTCAAACCTTAGCCGCCGCATTCCAGACGCCGATCCTTTTTGTGATTGCTCAGGATCTGACTAAAATGCAGGTCAATGCGAACGTCAGCGAATCCGATATCGGAGGTGTGAAGGAAGGGACGGAAGCGAACTTCCGCGTGGACGCGTATCCCAAGCAGTTCTTCGAGGGTGTGGTGACACAGGTGCGCAATGCACCCATTAATATCCAGAACGTCGTGACCTATGACGTCGTCATCACCGTGAGCAATCCCGAACTGAAACTGAAGCCGGGCATGACCGCGAATGTCACGATCGTCACCGCGCGGCAAGAGAATCCTCTCCGTGTCCCGAACGGCGCGCTGCGATTCCGAATGCCCGACATGCCTCTCGACAAGAAGGCGACACGGGTCTGGGTGCTCGATCAGGATAACCGACCGCATCAGGTGGATGTCACGACTGGCATCGCCGACTCCCTCTCCACGGAAATCGTTGAGGGGGCATTGAGCCCAGGAGATCGTATCATCGTCGGCATTGAGACGGAAGCGGAGCAGGCCCGGAAGAAACTACCGCCCGGCTTCGAACCAAGTCGGGGATTCAGATGATATCGCTTTGTTCGATTCATCTGGTTTGTTTGGTTTCTCGGTTGGAAACAGCGAACCAAGAAACCAGCAAAACAAACTAGAAGCACCAGACAAACCAAATTCACCAAGATGTCTTTTTTCTGGCTGACACTTCTCTCCTCCTTTCGCATCCTTCGCCGCAACCCACTGCGGACAGGATTGACGATGCTCGGCATCATCATCGGGATCGGTGCTGTTGTCACCATGGTCAGTCTCGGTCAGGGAGCGACGGCATCAGTCCAGGCCGAGATCACCAGCCTGGGGACCAACGTGTTGATCATCGTCCCGGGAGCAACGACGGTCGGGGGGGTGCGGGGAGGGCTGGGCTCGGTTTCGACACTGACGGTCGAAGACGCCGAGGACATTGAGAAGAAAATCGAGGGTGTCACCATCGTGATGTACGGCACACGATCCGTCCTTCAAATCATCCGTGAGAACAAGAACTGGAGCACGGTCGTCTTTGGCACGACTCCTGATTTTCCCGACATTCGGAACTGGCCTCTCGCGCAAGGGAATTTTTTCACCCAGTCCGACATGAACTCAGCCGCGGCTGTCGCTGTATTGGGGAAAACCGCCGTTCAAAACCTCTTTGAGCCAGGCGAAGAGATCGTAGGGTCTCAGATTCGGATCAGGAACGTCCCGCTCCGCGTCATCGGCGTGTTGGCACCGAAGGGGCAGTCCATCACCGGGCAAGACCAAGACGACTTTGTGGCGCTCCCCTTCTCCACCGCGGAGCGAAAAGTCCTCGGGACGCAATTTCTCGGAACCGTCGGCATCATTCTTGCCGCTACTCGGTCGCATGACGAGATCCCCGCCATTGTGGATGACGTGAAGGAACTCTTGCGGACAAGACATCGGTTGCACCAGTCTGAAGAAGACGACTTCACCATCCGCACCATGGAGGACATCGCCAAGGCCATCGCCGGTACGAGCAAAACCATGATGCTCATGCTGATGGGAATCGCCTCGATCTCCCTGATCGTCGGCGGCATCGGTATCATGAACATTCTCTTGGTATCTGTGACCGAACGAACGAAAGAAATCGGGCTTCGGATGGCCGTCGGCGCAAAGCGAGCCCATATTCTCCTGCAATTCCTCATCGAGGGCGTGATCATGACGGCCGTTGGAGGAGCGCTGGGCGTCGGCGTCGGAATCGGCGTCGCACGCCTCATGACCAATATGATGGGCTGGCCGACCATCATCAACACCGAAGCCGTCGTGGCCTCGTTTGTTTTCTCTTTGATCGTCGGGTTGTTCTTCGGCCTCTATCCGGCCAACAAGGCCTCGAAATTGAACCCGATCGAAGCCCTGCACTATGAATGAGAAGGTCTCAGGCCTCCCGCTCGACACCGACCTAGAGCACGTGCACAACCTCTGCCTCGCCGACTCGGCGGGCGACTCTCACTGCCACTTCGCTCTCATGTCGATCAAGCACGAGATCGAGACGAGCGGCTCCGACCGAGAGGTTCCGAATCTCAACCCGCTCAAGGAACGGTGGCAGCACGGGGCGGTCGAAACTGACAAGGCGGCGAGTTCCGTCGATGTGCAAACCCAGACAGGCTTGGAGCAGCTGGAAGCCGGCGCCGGCCGCCCAGGCTTGCGGGGAGCAGGCCGTCGGGTAGAGCGTGGGGCTTTCGCCGGGACGTCGAGAGAATCCGCAGAATAACTCCGGCAACCGATGAAGCGGAATGAACAGACTGGCATCGAAGATACCGGTTAACACCTTCATGGCCCCTTGTTTGTCGCCGTAAGCCGCCATGCCGGCCGCGATGATCGCGTTGTCGTGAGGCCACACCGACCCATTATGGTAGGACATCGGGTTGTATCGCGCTTCGGAGGTCGAGATCGTTCGGATACCCCACCCACTGAAAAATTCTTCGCCCAAAAGTGCGCGCGCCGTCCGAAGCCCACGCTCTTGTTCGGCTATGCCTCCATACAAACAATGACCAGCGTTCGATGACCGCACACGGCACGGCCGCCCCCGCCCGTCCAACGCAAGGGCGTAGGAGCCTAAGTCCTCGCACCAAAACGCCCGTTCGAATCGTTCCTGAAGTGAGTCCGCGTCCTTCAACAAGCGATCGGCCTGATCATTGTCTCCCAGAGTTCTGGCCATATCCGCCGCGGCTCGTTTGGCTCGATACACGTAGGCCTGGACCTCGCACAACGCAACCGGCCCCTCCACTGCCGTCCCGTCTGCATGAAAAACGGAATCGTGTGAATCTTTCCATCCTTGATGCACAAGGCCCTTAGCAGAACGCCGAGCATAGGTCGTGAAACCCATACCGGTCGGATCACCGGACTGATCGATCCATTCGAGTGCGCGCTGAACGTGCGGCCAGAGGCTCGCGAGAAACTCACGATCGCCGCTTCGTTGATAGTAGGCGCCTGCCAGGACAATGAACAACGGGGTGGCATCGATGCTCCCGTAGTACCGACCGAATGGGATTTCTCCTAGTGCGGCCATCTCACCTTGACGAGTCTCGTGCAATATTTTTCCGACCTCCGCATCCTGCTCCGGCCGAACTTCCGTGGCCTGCGTCGCGGCCAAATACCCCAACACCCCGCGCGCAATGTTGGGATTCATCCATAACATTTGCAGTGCGGTGATGATGCCGTCCCGTCCGAACGGGACGCTGAACCAGGGAACTCCTGCATAGGGATAGAGTCCGTGGGACGTGTCCGTGATCAACATGTGGAGATCAGTCAACGACCGGTTCAACCAGTGATTGAATTGTTCATTCGCCGTGTAGACGTGCGCATCGGAGGCTCTCGCTTCCTTCGATGCCTGCTCGGCTTCGTGTTGAGCTCGATCGTAGGTAAGCGCGCCTCTCTTCCGTCGTTGCTCCACTTCACAGGAAATGGCGATTTCCCAGGTCAGATCTGCGTGCGGGGGGATGCGGGACTCAATCCTGAATCCGTCGATCATCACCTGTTTCGGAGCCGGCGAGCACCGCACATGGGTTCGGCGGACGGTTTCATCGAGTCCTTTGTATCCAAACACAAGTCCGGACTTGGATCGAACGGTCGTGAGGCACACGCCTCGGCG
This sequence comes from uncultured Nitrospira sp., assembly GCA_964435885.1. GTDB lineage: Bacteria > Nitrospirota > Nitrospiria > Nitrospirales > Nitrospiraceae > Nitrospira_D. Next base: position 12,694 of record CAYTAS010000035.1, read on the forward strand.
TGGCCTCGTTCGCCCTCTCGCCTCAAAGAGGTCGACAAAATCGGCATCGAGTCCGATCGTGATCGAGAGGGGAAGTCTTGTCGCGCCGTAGTTATGCACACGAATGCGCTCGTGCCACGTGCCGCGCCAGAGAAACCGTGTGCGAGAAAGATGGAGCGTCCCGCGCGGGACAGACCGTTGTCCTTCCACCATCACGTCTGAGTTGGTGAGATCCACTGTAAAGAGGACATTGTCCTCTTTCACTGAGGCGCTGAGCATCATCAGCCGCTGATTCCCCAGGAATAACTCGAATCGAGAAAGGAAACGAGTTCCTTCATGATAGAGCCCCTGTGGACTCGGAACAACCCGGTACACATCACCGTACCGATCGAACACGGCGAACGTCTCCCCCTGCTTCAAGACTTCGGTGCGACCGTCGGCTAGCGAGGATGACGCAAGGATATAATACTGGTCGTTCCATCGGATCACGTCCTTCATAAACAGCTCCCTCAACTACACGATGGTTGTCCGGCTCATCCGCGCAGCAACCAAGGCCGACAGCAAGAGCACCCCTCCGATCCCCAACAGCCCGGCTTCCGGTCCTTGTCGCTCCGTGATCCAACCGAACGCGGAGATTCCAGCGATGGCGGCGGTCATGGCGCCGGTCCCATAGAGTCCCAATACCCGTCCGACCATCTGCCTTGGCGCCAGCTCCTGAATCATCCCCCAGGCAATCGGCGTAAACGATCCTAATCCGAGGCCGGCGATTCCCATCAGGAGACCTGCTAGGTACGGATCACTGGTCCATACCAACCCGAACAGAGCGGCGCCGCTCACCACGCTCGTGCTCACGATCAGCTTTAAACGATCAGCGACCATCCAGTTCGTCACCCACAACAGCCCGATCGACGCGAGCAACAATCCGATGCCGAGCGCCGACCATAAGTAGCCGACCTCGACCGGACCGAGGCCGAGCATTGTCCTGCCGAATACCGGAAAGAGTGCGGTGAGCGCGCCACTGCCGAACGTGTGGAGCGCTGCAGTAGCGGTCAAGAGTAAGAGCCCCGGTTGGGTGACCACGCTGTAGCGAAAGCCTTCGACGAGATCCTGCACCATGGTCGGAGGGGCTGCGCGTGATGGCGTGATTGCGGCAGGTTTACCGAAACGGACGAGCATGAGGCACGCGGCCGAGATCACATACGTTGCGGCATTGAGGCATAACACTTCCTGAGATCCGTATGCGGCAATGCCTAATCCGCTCATTGCGGGACCTAAAATGATGCCGAGGCTCGTGGTGCCCTGGAGCAAGGCGTTGGCCGCCGTGAACTGCCTCTTCGGGACGAATGTCGGGATGGAGGCTGTGAGCGCGGGCCCGAACACCGCTGAAGCGATCGCGTGCAGGAAGACCAACACATAGAGCACCGAGACCGTAAAGGATTCCACCGGAATCAGGCAGGGAATCAACCCGATCAGCAACGCGCGCAACAAATCGCTGGTGATCAGCAAGACCTTTTTTGAAAGTCGATCGACATACACACCGATGATCGGTCCCAGAACGATCGGGGGAACGGTTTGCAGCAGCCCGATGATCGAGGTTTTGAGCGGTGAACCGGTGACCGCGTAGACGAACCACAGGAGCGCGAGTTTGGAGACACCGTCGCCGATTTGAGAGATGAGTTGCCCGGACCAGACCAATCCGAAATCTCGAGTCAGAAGCAGCGGACGAGCCTTGACCTCGGTGAGATCTGCTTCCTCCACTATCGCGGGAGAGCGAGAGAAGTGGCCGGAGCGGCCCTGCATCAGCTCTCGCCCTCCAGCCTCACCTTGTCGGTGTTGACGGCGCGCACTCCCGGCACTTGCCGAGCCGCCTCAGCGGCCTCGAGGGCAATGACCTGGAAGCGAACCGTCCCATGAAGCAGGACGACACCGTCTTCCGTCTTCACCTCAAAATTGGCAGACTTTAACGTGGCGCTCTTGGAAAACCGTTCCTTAATTAAAGAGGTGAGGGCGTCATCTTGCTTTTTCAACAACATTTTGGCGAGATCTTTCTCGACCGAAATCTTATTGACGACGTTCTTGACGCCGGAAACTTTCTGTGTCACTTCGTTCGCGGCTGTCTTCTCTTCTTCCGTCGAAACTCGACCACTTAGGGTAATCGTTTGCTGATCATCTTCCACTTCGATCTCGTAGTGGAACAACCGTGAATCCCCCATCAGCGCCAGCTTGACCGAGAGGATCAGGGAACCCAGCGTCTTCCTGAGAGCCGGCTCCTTGTCTTTCACCTCTTGATCAGGTGGCAGGTCGGCTTTTATCGGAGGCGCCTGCTGAAGATGCGGAACCGATTTTTCCGGTACACCCTCTTTATGCTCCGTCGTCCCCTCACCCTTCGCCTTAGGTGCAGCCGGCGGCTGGGGCTTCGCTTCCGGCGCCGGTTTGGTTGGCACAGATTGACTGTCAGCTGCAGGTTTTTTTGGAGCGACGTCTTTATGTTCGGTCGCCGCCTCACTCTTCATTGCAGGAGGAGTCGGTGGAGGCTGCTTCGCTTCCGGGACCGGTTTCGGAGCCGTTGGCTGACTGTCGGCTCCTGCCGAAGTCTGGGTCCCGCCAGCCGCAGGCTTTCCCGGCACGACCTCTTTGTGCTCCGTCGCCGTCTCACTCTTCGTTGCAGGAGGAGTCGGCGGAGGCTGCTTCGCTTCCGGGACCGGTTTCGGAGCCATGAGCTGACTGTCGACTCCCGACGGTACTTGCGACCCATCCGACGCAGGCTTTGCCGGAGCAACCTCTTTGTGCTCCATCACCGTTTCGCTCTTTGGCTTAGGAGCTGTTTGAGGCTGCGGCTTCGCATCTGATGCTGGTTTAGGGGGCACAGGTTTACTCTCGGACACCGCCGGCGCTTGTGACGATCCGGATGCTGACTTTTCCGATACACCCTCTTTGCGTTCCGTTGATGCATCACTCTTCGTCGCAGGAGCAGTGGGCGGCTGTGGCTTCGTCTCTGTTGCCGGTTTTGGAACTGGAGGTTGTCCGTCAGAGGCTGCTGGAGGCTGGGATCCCCCTGACAACACAGGCTTTTCCGATGCGCTCTCCTTTTCATGGGCGTTGGATGCTTCAGCGCGCACACCCATTGACCAGCCTAAGGACAGACTCAGAATGAGAACGCTCAATGCCTGTGATGACTTGGCCATCGCGCGATGCCTCCTCGTGAACCTCATGGCGTAAAGATCACCCACGCATTCTAACCCGCTGCACGCTTCCTGTCATCTGCAGAGAACACGGCACAGCCCCCCGTCCATTAAGAGACTGCTCACCGTGCGATAAAGTCGGTATTGAGCCAGAGACGTTTGAGAACGCTTCGCGGCGAAGCCGTGAAACCTGGACCTAGTCTGGGCGCGGCCGGCTCAGGAAGGACAGGAGCCGGCCGTGGCAACCGCGAAACCTCGCGTGTGTGATTTGTAAAAGCTGAATAGCCACGCCGTGGCGGCCGTCGTTAGAAGAAGAATACTGATGCCGCCTAAGCTCGCGGCAGGTCCGATCGTATCCGCAGCCCATCCAAACCCTGCCATCCCAGCCATCGACGACGCCATACCTCCAGTTGCAAAGCTTGTAAACACTCGGCCGAGGAGATGTGTGGGCGTCAGTTCTTGAAGCATGGTCCACACCAACGGGGTAAACATAGCCGTACTGCCACCGATGACGGCGATCAAGGCTCCGGCTGCGATAGGAGCTTCGAGGAAACCGAGTGCCGCCACCGCAATACCTCCGATCGCCAATGCGCCGGACATGAACCGAAGTCGCCACGGCACGTCTCCCTTGGAGATCGATGTCAGGGCGAGGGAGGCAAGCAGCATCCCGACGCCGAGCGCGGACCAGAGCCATCCCAACTGGATCGGGCCCACGCCAAGCACGTCTTTCGCAAAGACGGGCAACAAAAAGATGAAGGCGCTCACGCCGATGCTATAAAGGGTGGCCGTCAGCATCAGGAGCATGACGGTCTTTTGTTCGACAAACACGAAGCGGAAACCCGTCAGCAAATCGCCGGCGATGCCTTCCGTCAACCCTTTACGGGCGCCATGCGCATGATCAAGCGACTCGCGGACTCGAATGGGGAATATGCACAGGGCCGAGACAAAAAACGTCGCTGCATCGACGAGGAGCACGTTTTGGGCTCCGATGAGCGCAATACCGAGACCGCTGACGGCTGGTCCCACCAGAAGTCCCACATTGGTTGTGGTCTGTAACAGGGCATTGGCGGCGACAAGGCGATCCTTAGGCACGATCAGTGGAACGGCGGAGGTCAAGGCCGGCCCGAACACCGTGGAGAAGATTGCCGTGGCAAATACAAGAACATAGAGCCGATCGAGCGTCAAGGCTTCCATCGCATACAGCACAGGAATCAGGAGAACCATCAGGGTACGAAGTAAGTCGACCCCGATCATGATCGGCTTCTTTCGAACTCGATCCAGATACACACCGATCAGTGGACCAAACAGCAGAGGTGGAAGAGTTTGAAGCAACCCGACCATCGTCATCTTGAGCGCCGACCCCGTCAGATCGTAGACAAACCAGAGCAACGCCACTTTATTGAGACTGTCGCCGATCTGTGAGATCGTCTGGCCCGCGAACAAGAAACCGAAGTCTCTTGTCTTAACGAGTTCCCAGCCTCGCGCGCGGTTTGAAGTTGAACGGACTTCCGTCGAAGCAGATGCAACGTCAGACATGTCGGCCTCGTCCAAGAAATTTGTGCGACTCGGTCTTGAACGACTCTTTGTTCGACTGATCGAATGACATGGCCTGCATCGCTCCGTCTTCGAGCAGAAGGCGCTCATACAACGCCACGTAGTCACGGGCCATCCGGTCCGCCGTAAACCGTTCGTCAAACGCAGCCCGGCACTGCTTTCGATCAATGAGAGGGATTTGGCCGACTGCATCCACCATCTCGTCAATGGTATCGCAAATGAAGCCGGTGACTCCGTGGTCGACAATTTCCGGAATTGAGCCGCGCCGATAGGCGATGACCGGGGTACCGCAGGCGAACGCTTCGATCAGCACCAGCCCAAAGGGTTCCGGCCAGTCATAGGGACACACGACCGCCATCGCATTGCCGATAAACTCGTCCTTCTCAGCATCGGAAATCTCCCCCACGAACTCGATTAAGGGATGGTCGAGCAACGGCTCAATTTCAGCTTCAAAGTAGGTCTGGTCCGCACGATCAACTTTGGCCGCAATGCGTAGGGGAATCCCGGTCCGTTTGGCGATCTCGATCGCGTGACCAGGACGTTTTTCAGGAGCAGTCCGCCCCAAAAATGCCAGATACCCTCCGGGTCGTGGATGAAAGGTATACAAGTTACGTGGGAGTCCGTGATACACGGTGCCGGCCCAATTGGCCCAGGGCAGCGGCCCACGTTGGGCATCGGATATGGAAACCAGGGGCATCTCAGAAAACTCGCGGTAGACGGGCTCTAGTTCCAGAAGATCCAAGCGACCATGCAGGGTCGTCACGACTGGAAGTGGATTTCTTCTCGCCAAGGGAAAGCCGGTGAAGTCCAAGTGGGAATGAATAACATCGAAGTCACGTGCTGATCCAAGACCTTTCTCGCGCAGCATCAACAGTGGAGCCTCGCGATTGAAGATACCGGTGTTCAATCGCAGCGCCTGCGGGCAGATCGCTTGAAGCCGCGCGGATGTTTCCGAGTCGCCGCTGGCAAACAGCGTCACATCGTGTCCCATCGCAACCAACTCTTCGGTTACATACGAAACGATGCGTTCGGTTCCTCCATAGAGTTTCGGCGGAACACTTTCCCACAGCGGGGCCACTTGTGCGATTCTCATGAGTCTTCCTTTCTTTCTTTTAGTAATCGGCTGGGCTATTCAGTCGTCAGCTTATTCAGGCGTTGGTGTATGTCGGCCAAATGGATCGTGATTGCCTACAGATTTGCTGGCCGTAGGTTGATCTTTGATGCGCGGTTCAAGAGACATTCTTACTACTTTCGTTTACCCAAGCCTTATGCTACGCACTGTAACCGTTTGAGCTCAACGGACAAAATCTCTCAGATCAAACCGCAATATGTCCAGTTGCAGAACCTTGACTTGCCGTTGTGCCTGCCCGCTGCACCGCACCCTACGCAACGACCCCACGGAAAGGCCCATTACGCGAGGAGATCTCTTACTCGCCGATCCGCGCGGCTTTGACGATTTTCTCCCCTCTGATTTGCTCGAGGAATAGATCGGGAGGGACTGCCGGGGGAACAATCCGTACTTCCTGCCAACCTTCGTTCACCGCTCCCTTATGACCCCTCTTTTCGTGAACCCATCGGTCGATGCTCTCCTGACTCGTTCCTTCGCTGAACGTGACCCAAAAGAGGAACGGCTGCTTCTGCGAGTTCTGCAGCGCCTCGGCGAGCTGCAATGATTGACTCGTTCTTGTACCGTCCGTTTGACTCGCGAGCAAGCGGTCGTGGTTTGGATCGACGGCCTTCGATGCATTCTCGCTCGCCGTGTGAAGTTTGGCCGCCAGAATATGGTTACGCTCTTCCAGGCTTACCATCTCTCTTGATAATTTGGCATTGTCTTCGGTGAGATTTCTGACCGCCAATTCAAGCTGTTCTTGATCCACCACCCCCCTACCGGCAGGGTGACTCGTCGAGTGATCCGTGTCAGGCCCGACGCTTTCCTGGCGTTTCTCCATTTCTTCCTTGACCATGACGACGCTGGACGCTACGGATTCATGGCTTGATGACAGTTTAGCCATGGTTTGGTGAAGTTGCGCCATCCCTTTCTGTTGGGACTCCAAGGTCGTTCCGACTTTTTCCTGCATCCGCACAAGTTCACCCAATTGCTGTTCGAGCTTGTCCATCTCAGTAATCGAGACGGTCCGAAGAGCGTCCGGCTGAATGTCGGCAACCGAAACTCGTTCAGGACTCATCCAGGTCGCCATTCGGTCGACCACCAATCCAGCGACCATGACCGCCAACACCGCTTGTGTGAAGGCGACCGCTCGCATACTGTGCGCGATCGCCGCATCAGGACGCCGAATCGCCAGTCTATCGGCTACGCCGGCCAGCGCTTTCCACGTCCGACTCCAGTAACTCGGGGCGGGAACAAACAACATGTTAAGCGATCCTCCCTGCGCGGTATTGTGGACACAGAGCTCTACCGCATCAGATGCAAGCCGGATACGGCTGGTCCGATACCCATGGTCAGGTGCGACTAATCCTCCCAAAAGAGTTCCATCTTCGGTTCGGAGCTGTATCGTCTCGATATGATCAAGGCTCTGGACATGCAACGCCGCATCCGTCCCCATTCCCTCAAGTTCGCCAACGCGCCGTTCGTTGACATACACCTGTATCGGACCCGCCTGATCACGAGCCGAGCGGCTGGGCTCGCTGCTCAATGATCGAAGGCGTTGTGATCGATAGACTTCCAAATCCTCTTCGTAACCCATACGGCCTCCCTACTTCCTTCCTCTATCCTTCATGCCCGACGCTGCATACGCCGGGTCCTGCTAGGGCCGGACCTGCAATTCCAGACGCGGCTTTTCCTCAGGCAGCGACCCGTTGGAACTCAAGCCCCATGCGGTTTGCATGCAGTCTAGACACAGCGCCAGGTGCCAAATTCGGTAATCGCACCCGTAGCCCTGAGTAAACATTTCCCGCCATTGTGAACGGGATAGGCAGGGATAATGATCCGGCTCACTTTTTCGGTAATGGGCCTGAGCAACCCTGATCAGCCGCTCCGCCTCGCTGTTGAATCGTTGGCGATGACGTTGCTGTTGGCTGCTCAACTCCGCCACCTCGGTCTTCGTGAGACCGATCTCATCCATCGTGCGTTGCCATCCGCTCTCACGCCATCGTCGAAAATTCTTATAGATGCGTTGGCTTTCCAACCCATTGAGCCCGGTCACCGCAATCACTTCGCCCGGCCCCCATCCATAGGAATGGCGATAGAGGGCAATCAGCGCATCACGGCTGACGACGGCCTTCGCGACAAGCCCATCGAGAAACCTCCCAAGCGGTCTCAGAAGGTCCGGATGATAGCAAAACGGCTCCGGTTTACTGTGCTGTTTGGCTACCAACGAGTCGAAGAGAAATAACGGCCGGCATGGAACTTCGGTGCGGCCACAGACCAGGAACCGCTCAAGGTATTCGGAGCCCCACCGCAACGCAAACTTCTCATGCTCGATATCGTCGTTCCATTGGCCGGTTTCCCGTAGAAACCGCTTGGTATAGCCCGTGGCTCGATCCAACAGAACCGGCAAGGCCTGCGAGACAACCCGATCAAACTCGTCCGCCGTCGAGACAACCTCTTCAAGGCGACTCACCGTGACCGTCTGATCAGCCATTACCTGGCTCTTGCTGACTGTATTCTGCATTCTCGTTATTTTTTATTGGTGTGATTGTGCCTTCAGCGACATCTGAAGGGCATTGGACAAATATCCCACCTTAGCGGCTGGTTTTGTCCGTTGTTCTGAATATCTCATCCCTGGTAGCGTGTTCCCGTTTATCAATCTTCCGAATTGGAATCTGCGCCTCACCGGTCACTCACCATCAGGTTGATTCCATTCATCCGTGCTCATAGGGAGAGCCCTTCTCTCGGCAGAAGCACCTAAGCCAGCCGTTATCACTTAACCAGAAGAGAGCCGGCAATTGCTAGTGGTTTGATGCACTATGGTGGGTGATGGTCCAAGAGCTGTGGTTTCCACGAAGACGATCTTCTGGATCGCTCGCGTCCACACATTCAGGCACTGCGACTACATCTACCCATATGCGGACTATCGAACTCTTTGAACCCCAATATCCTGTGGATGGAGGGATTTCCTAACGCCTTCGCGAGGCAAAACCCCATGCTCATCGACTTGCCTGTCGAATAAGATAGGCGCACCCCAAGCACAGCAGGGCGCTGCTAATGTTGACGAAGAGCCGGAATTGGTGGCTGGAGACTATCGGTCACGCTTCCGAAGAGACGGATTCACTCACCACTGGCCTCGAAAAAAGAGGAAGTATCCGATAGCGACCACGATAGCCTGGAGCAGGATCAGCCAGCGCATGAGCCCCCATTTGGTCTCGGATTGGGAATCCTTCATTCTCCGAAGCAGCGAAGGTTGCGTCAGCAGAAAGCTCGCGACGAGCTCCCTCGCATCCTCGCGGCTGAGGCTTCCCTCAAGCATGACCTGCTTGATCGCATCTTCTCTATCGCCTTGGGAGAGCGCTTCCAGTGCTTTCTTAGGAAGAGTGTATTGAAGAGTGTCTTCGCTCATAGTGAGGGGAGTGTACCAGAAACAACCGGCACACGTCTTCCCGATTTCAATGGCTCACCTTCGACAGGCTTCACCTCTCAAAACATGATGCTTCAGAAGAGGGGATGATGCGGAGCCGATGCGAAGGGGGCGCCGGTCGGTATTTCGCCGGCGTTCCCGAGGAATCGCCAAACGCCTTGTTCTTTGACGAGATAGTGAACTTCACGAAACCAGCTGTCGAGCGTCATGCGATTCCCTGTGCGTTCGTCGGTGCCGTACAGCCCACCGGTGCAGGTAACCTCAGCACGAAGCTCATTCTTCACCTGCATGACCTTGATATCGGAGAACAGATGGAGTGATTCCACCGCCTTGTAGTGTTCGAAGACCTCGCCCCAGATACGACGGACGTCGTGCGCTTTCAATCCGTGATAGCCATAAGCCGGCGCATAGAACTGCATCAGAGCATTGAGATCCTCGGTTTTCAACGCGGCCTCAGCGCGTTCGAATGCCGCGACGAGACCTTTCACCACCGGATGAATAGCGAGGTTGTCTTGTCCCGTGACTTTCTTTCCTTCCACCACCAGCGTCGTCTCCGATAACACCTGCACCTTTGCGAACACCACCCCCACCCCCAACACCAAGCACAAGACCAGACCTAGACCAATACTCGCTTTCACCTTGCCACATCGTCCCATCGGCACCTCCATCAACGAAGCGCATCACTCGCCATGCGATAAGGGGAACAGTATTGTTAGAATTATTGTCTTTCCCGACTGTTTGAAGGATCAGGAGCGAAATGGCTGGACATCGCCTGACTTACGCAGCATCTTGTTCACCTCGTCAAGGTGCAGCTCTTCACCGACGATCATCTCTCGCGCAAATTCTTCCAGCAGGACGGACTTTCCTTCAGAGATCTTCAGCAGTTCGTAATAGGCCTCAATGGCACCCTTCTCGTGCTCCAAGCTTTCCCGTAGAATATCCCCCACGTCATGCTTCTCGGTTTCCAAGAGCGTCCCAATTTTTAGTGACGGGTGACCTCCGAGTAAGGTGACCAGTTCTCCGGCTTTATGCGCATGGGCAAGACTCTCGTTCGCATTACTCTTCAGCCAAGACACGATAGGAATACGGTTATAGCCATAGATCATGAGCGAGTAGTGGGTATAGCGTACCACTCCCGCCAACTCGTGCTCCATAATCCGGTTGAGAATCTCCGCCGCTTGTTGTGTGTCTTGTTGGTTCATCTGATGCCTCCTATTACGCACAATCGTCTCGCCTGAGAAAGCCAGAGTGGTACTGCACCTGCGATGTTTACCGAGACCGGCCCTCGTATCACGATGATTCCCTGCTAGCCATTCGAGGAGGAGTCAGTGTACTGCAAAATCCGCTACGTATCCATCTCATCTTGTCCCTGACGTCACAGAAGGCGTTGACGGCGAACAAGCGCCGTTGACTGCTACGAGAAATTCACGAACATCTTCGTCCGTAAGTCGATTGCACAACACGCCTGCCTCTGCGCACAGCCTTTCGGCAGTCATAGTCAATCCAGATGGATCCGCGAGACGGGCCATAATGCGCTGGAAATCTACACCGAGGCGAAAGGAGCCACCCTAGTGCTGTGAAACATCGATGGAATCCTGAAAGATCGGCAGAATGAGTTGAAGAATATTCGCGAGGACCAGGTAGAGGGTCTCGACGTTGTGAACGATTGCAGATTCACCGCCCCAGCATGATGAGCAATGCAATCCCGATGGCCAATACCAGAAACCCGATCATCCAACGGACAAATTTCTGCTGCGCCGTGACAAGCACCTTATCCATCTTCCTCTTAATCGCCGGCTGGGAAGCGATATACGACTCGACCACTACTTTGGCCTCTTTGAAACCGATATTCCGCTCCTGGCGAACGACCTTGATCGCCTCGATCAAGGCCCCGCGCCGCAACGCCTCAACCGCCGCTTTGGGAAGATCCGGAGAACGTCGTGGTTTGTGTGACATGTCAGCGTCCAAAGAACGCGCCGAGATAAGCAGTTGCAATGAGTGGGAGAGCCAACGCGAGAAAAAATCCTACCCCAAGCGGCCACAGATTTCCAAACCCTTGAGTCTCAAACATCCACACAGCCTGTGCCATCATCGGAAGTACCCCCCCCCAGCGCCACGGTCGCCTGGGGTCAGTGTAGCTCAGTCCAGCCGCCGCGGCACAGATAATCGGCAGACCGAGAAATATATACCACGGCGAGTCACATGCTTCTCTCTCCCCCCAAACGGCGGAGACCAGGCTCCATGCTCCCATGCCCGACACAACGGCAGCTGCATACAGCCAGAATTGCCGGCCCACACACAGTCCTCGCCATCTTCACCACTTACCAGACACCGTGTGACTGAGAGAGCAGAGTCGCCCTGCGACGATCCCATTGAAAATCCAAACAGCGCAGGGGTCGATAGAATTGATGCTTTCGCCGGCACAGGCGGATACGCTCCACGATGTTGGGTCGCAAGACCAGGCTTGCTTGGAGTTGGACACGAGGGCGGCCTTTACACAGAAAGGTTTGCGTCGTTAGGTTGACGGATCATGCAGGCGCTGAAGCCGGGCTTCGTGTACTTTCTCTTGGTCTTCGGGACGGGATTCGTCCTGGGAACCGTTCGCGTGTTGCTCATCGTTCCACTTGTCGGCCACAGAACTGCTGAACTCCTGGAGATGCCGCTGATGTTGATCGCAACGGTGCTCGCGGCACGGTGGACCATCCGGCGTTTCCCTGAGCCTCGCACCAGCTCGGCGAGATTGTCCATCGGCGGAATTGCGCTGGGCTTGATGTTGGGAGGAGAAATGGCCGTCGGCATCGGACTCCGGGGCATGACCGCCGCCGAAGTCTTGCTGAATAAAGACCCGGTTTCCGGGGCAGCCTACTACGTGAGCCTTTTCCTCTTCGCCGTCATGCCGTGGCTGGTCCCGCGGCGGTGAGTGAGTAGATGTGGCGAGCATGCATGGCTTGCAGAAAAGAGTCCACCCTTTTCGGTTCATTTCTTCGACCTAGCATCACTTATTCATTCCCAAGTCGCCTTTCTGCGACAAACGCCTCAAAAATCTTGTCAATGTGACTGACTATAAAAACTAGTTTGGCTGTCTTCTCAAACAAGTCTTGAACCTTTTCAATCACGACACCCTCTGGCTCTTCTGGAAACATGACGGCAAGGGCAATATCTCCTGCAAACCTGTAATGCGTTTTTGCAATAGTTTCTCCCACTTCTAATAGTGCGTTTCGGCCAGGATCCATGCCTTTCAGCGCTTTTCTCACACCTTCATGCAAGACGTGGCCTCCAATTCGATCACGCAAGTCCTTAATCGTGCCAGAAAGGCCGCTGAACTCCCCATGTAATTTTTCGAAAGCCTGTTGTAGTTCCAACTCTTCTTTTGCCAAAGCAGCTTTCTGCACAGGATCAACAAATAACCTCTCCACCGCATTACGAATCTCATTCAACGTCCTGACTGAAGCTCTAAAGAAATAGATTCTCCTCCAACTTGGCGAGTTTCCATCTAACGGATCTGGCTCTGGAGCGGACATGGAATGGTCAAAAACATTGAAGTCCTTCCTAACAAGGCCTTGCAGTTCGAGGAGGTAGTCTTCTCTAAGGATGCAAAGCCTAGCCACAAGAACAGCGATCGAATCCCCAGCAGGAAACCACTTACTTAGGATGATATGTTGCACATGCACGCGTGCCATGATGGGCTAATACGTTATTGAGAAAAGACAGAAAAGTCCAGGTGCGCAAATGGACTTGGATCAAGCATTGGGGCCTGACATGAGTGTCGCCTCATTTCTGATGATCGAGGGGTTAAGTCATCTGATATCTGCGTTACGCGCCCGAGCCGTCGCCGTGCGCCGCATGGGACAATGACGAATTCGTACAGTCGGCATTCCAGATCGCCGTTGAAGAGGGGAATGCGTTTCGACGGAGCGAGGCCGATGAGTTTCGGTACTCGGCCGTTGTCAGATCAGATCATCCAGGATGCAGCATTCGATCTCTTTTACTCGCCGCAAGCTCCGATCATTCCCGTAAAAGCGCGTAGCCTTGCCGGCAATCGCCGTGGCGAGTTGAATCGCATCGGGCGTGCTCAGACGATAGCGGGCGCGTAGTTCGGCGGCTCGATCCGCAAGAGTCAGGCTGACGGTCACCCACTCGATCTTTGGATAGGTGCTGGTAAGAGCGAAAATCTTCTGCGCGAGTTCTTCCTTCTGGTCGCGATAGGGCTGGACCAGCAATTCCAGAAGCGTCACCGTTGAGGTCACAGCCGCATTGTGTCCCCGCTCGATCCGGTCGAACAAGGATGCGCACTAGGCACCGTATCGCGGATGGTCTTCGAGGAAATAGATGAACAGGTTGGTGTCGAGGCCGATTCGTTCGCGTTCGCCGGGAAGGCCAGCTACCACGACCGCCGTTCCCGCTTCAGATAGCCGGATGGATAGGCGCCCTTGGCAATCCCTTGCAATGTTCGCGCATACCGCTTGGGCTTGGGCATGATGAGGGTGAGGTCGTCCTTCACGACGACCAGCAATTCATCACCGCCTTTGACGCCCATCGCCTGTCGAGCTTCCTTGGGAATCACGATCTGATTTTTGCTGCTGAGCTTCTGGATTGCCATAGCGCTTCCTCCGAGGCGCTTTACTGTATCATGACAACGTAAAGCCGCTCAATGCCCATCATCTGAAACAAGATTGTCCATGCGATTGCGCCATAAGCCGTGACGCCTCGTGTGGGTCAGGCCTGCTGCGGCGTCAGCCGTCTCCGCGCGCCGCCTGGGACAATGACGAATTCGTACAGTCGGCATTCGAGATCGCCGTTGAAGAGAGGGATGCGTTTGGACGGGGCGAGGCCGATGAGCTTCGGCACGCGGGCATCGCCCGTTAGGACATACACGCGCCATCCGGCGAACCGCTGCTTCAGCCAATCGCCGAGTTTAGGATAGAGCGAGGCTAAATCGTCGGGCCGACTCAATCGCACGCCATAGGGCGGATTGATGACCATGACGCCCTGCTCCGCTGGCGCCTCCAGATCCAGAATGTCGCTTTGTTTCAACCGAACATCGACCACCACTCCCGCCCCCTGAAACGCCCGCTGGGCGATCTTCACCATGGCGGGATCATGGTCCGACGCATAAATAGCGGCGGGAACTTCGGCCAATCGTTTGGCGAGCGCCGCTTCGCGCAGGCGGCCCCAGAGTTTGGCATCGTGGATCAGCAGTCGCTCGAACGCAAAGTGCCGGGCACTACCCGGCGGGATCCGGCGGGCCATCAACGCGGCTTCGAGGGCGATGGTCCCACCCCCGCACATGGGATCGAGCAGGATCTCGCTCGGCGTCCAGCCGGCGAGTTTCAGAATCCCCGCCGCCAAATTTTCCCGCAACGGCGCTTCAACGGACGCAATCCGGTAGCCCCGTTTGAAGAGCGGCTCGCCGGAGGTGTCCATGTAAAAGGTGACGGTGCTCTGATCGAGAAAGGCGTCCAGCTTGATGTGCGGCCGCTCCGTATCGACGCTGGGACGCCGTTGGCGCGCAGCGACGAACTTGTCACAGACGGCGTCTTTGATTCGAAGCGTGAGAAAATCCAGGCTGGGGAGCGGGCAGCGGCGCGCGCTGATCTTGACTTTGATCGTCTGCAAGGGTGCAAACCACTCTGGCCAGGCAAGGGCGTACGCGGCACGATAGACATCGTCTTCCGTTTTGTAGGCGCTCCGGCCGACTTCCCAGAGGACACGGCTGGCGATGTGACTCTTGAGATTGACCCAATACATGGTCGACCAGGGGGCGGTGAAGCCGACGCCGCCGTCGGTCCTTGATGTGGCCGGCACACCGAGATCATGGAGTTCCTGTTCAAGCGCCCCCTCCAAGCCCCGCGGGCAGGGGGCAAAGAATCGTCGTGATGCTCCGTCCATCTCCTATTCGTCCCTTCCCTAATGAATGACCATGCCCACCTCTCACAAGCGATGGCACGATCGGCGTCACCGACGATGGTATCATCCTGAACGTCTGTTCAGCACCTCTGCCTCGTGGTGTGGAACGAAAGTATGTGAACTATTCTTGAGCTGCGGGTGGACTCATAAAGCGCTTGAGATTGGTTCAAATCTTCTTGGTTGAACCGGTTGTATCTTCCACATAAGGAAAGGCATCATGCCTTTCTGACCCATCAGCCGCTATGCCGCCTTCCCTCCAAGTCTTCATCGTGATCTTCGTTATCGGCGCCTTCCTTCGATCCTGGGCTGTGCTGACCAAGCCCCAGACCGAACGCTTGGCGACATTCGTCTTTTCAGTCAGTCTGCCGGCAACGATTCTCGTATCGCTGGATCACGTACCGCTCGCGCCAACAGCCTGGAAACTTCCGCTGGCCGCCTGTTTCATCACCATGCCGATGGTGGTCTGCTCCTGGTTCCTGGCCCATCTGCTGCAACTTCCCCGTAAAACGCAAGGTGGATTCCTATTGGCCACTGGTTCGATCAATTCCGTATTCTTTGCGTTCCCCGTCATCCTCGCCACCTTCGGCGACGAAGGCTTGACGCAAGCTGTGCTCTTCGACCTCGGTCAAACTACGCTGACCCTCACAGTCCTCTACGGCTTGGCCGTCTGGCATGGCGCACACTCTGTCACCGCAACATCGGCGACCATCCGATTTCTTTCCTCTCCTCCCCTCTGGGCGCTGGCCTGCATCCTCACGGTGAAATTATCTGGGTATCACCTGCCTCACTGGTTACTTGGTCTCCTCACACCATTACACCTGACCACCACACCCCTTGCGAGCTTGGTACTCGGTCTGTCGATCAGTTTTTCCGCAGTCCGCCGGACCGCACGGTTAGCAACACTGGGGATGGTAGTACGAATGGGAGGTGGGCTGTTGCTCGGATGGGCGACGGTGTACTGGTTGGATTTGACGGGAATGGAACGAGCAGTCGTGATTCTGGTGGCCGCCATGCCGTCAGCCGTGAGTTCTGTCATCTTTGCCGCAGAAACGGGCCTCGACGAGGAGCTCGTCGCCTCAATCGTTGCGCTGTCCATTGGCCTCGGTGTCGTGGTGCTCCCCTGGTTGCCTGAGATGGCTACCCTGCTGACGAGGTGAGCGCCGACATGCCGTTATGCCTTTGCGAGAAATCTCGGCCGATCCCTGATCGAGACCATTTTCACCAAGTCGCGCATAGAGAGGACTCCGACGATCTTGCCGTTTTCCGTCACGGCCAAGTGCCGAACGCTTTGGTCGGCCATCGCTCGACTGGCGTCGCGTATGGTGCGATTGACATCGATGCTCAAGAGAGGAGAACTCAGCACGGCACTCACGTGAGTGCCGTGCTGATCCCGATGACCAGCAAGCCCTTTCCAGACCAAATCACGCTCGGTGACGATGCCGACGATCTCACCGGCTTCGATCGTCAGCAATGAGCCGATCCGCTTCTCCCGCATGATCTCAGCCGACGCACGAAGGGACGCATTGCTCTGGACTGTCGCGAGTGTGGACGCCATCAGGACGCTCAGCGGGCGGTATACCTTGTCAAGGTCGCAGACGGGACCGCTCTCCGCATCCACAAACGATCGCACGAGATCCCGCACCGAAACGATTCCGACAATCTCACCGGCTTCTTCCACACAGAGATGACGCACACGATGGGTTTCCATCAACTGGCTGGCATCCAACATGGAGCGGTTTCCGGCGATCGTCAAAATCGGATTCACCATGACACGATCCACCATGGTGACCATCGGATCCAAACCCTCCGCAAGCACCTTTCGTACGAGATCCGCCTCCGTCATGACCCCGATCGGCCCACTCGTGGGATCATCCGACTCCACGAGCAGACAGCCGATCCGCTTGACAGCCATCCGCTCGGCCGCTACCACGACCGTCGTATCCTTTGAAACCACCTCCAAATAGCAATGCATGAAATCCTTAACGTTTCCACCCCTGTATTCAGTCATAGCCTCTCCTCATTCCACAAACCGATTGATCCTTCATTCGATAAACAGCCCAAGTCTCGTGCAGACCTGGAATCGTGCCCACCACTATACTTCATTGCAACCTGACACGCGCGGGCGCCATGACATGAATGCTGATGCGGTGGCCCACATGAAATGCTGTTCGATCTTGAGTCCTTCCTCACTCATCACCCTTAAGTTTCTAGACCATTCGACTAGAGTTTTACCTAGTATCATTATGAATCGCTAATCTCTTCGCCATTCACCTCCTACACCTACACCGACTGCTCTGGCATCCACAGCGCCTCTCTTTATCCGACGCGACTCGCGACCATAACTCATTATAATTACGTACAATCCTCCCCGATGAGGATGTGGATCACGAACGCTTCCCCGGGTCACTCTCTGACCAGGCATTGTATTTGCTTTACTCTCTGTCACATCGGAAACCTAATGGAGCGACACATGAGTCACATAACAAACTCCATCGCGATTCGCATTGACTGGTGCAAACACCAGATTGCGCAGGCTCGTACGGAACCCGAAGTGGACGGGTGGCGTGCGGAACAGGACGGCCTACGCGATGCCTTGTTGAACAGCGACCACACTGAAGACTACCGCTTGTGCCCGCCGGAGATCCGTGAACGATACGTGCTCGGCCTCCAAGACGGCACGGCGCTGCTGCGCACCGCGCGGATCAAGCGGGCGATACATGCCGTTGAACCTTCACACCCGTCTTCCAAGATGGGACGGGACGATCTACCGGGAGATGAACGATGAATTGCATGCGATGTAACGGCTTTGCCGTCAGTGATGACAGCTTTGCGATACAGACCGGTTCTTCGTCCGACTTTCATGGCTGGCGGTGCGTCAACTGTGGAATGATCTTCGACGATGTGATCCGGAGTAATCGGCGTATCCCCCAAAGATCGAGGAGACCCAGAGACTTTCAACGACGCCGCGAGGCCGCCTGAGCGACGGCATCTCCTCTGCTGGCCGTCGGTGCCGGCCTCATACATCCATGACCAACGTCGTGGCCCGTGGGCACAGCGACTGGCGAGGAAAGGTCGGGTACGCCCTATGTGCAGCATTCTGCTACGCAAGGGGAAGGCTTTCGGCTTCATTCCGCTCGTGATCCGGCTTCCGATCTCCTGAGCGCAGGAGCTTGTCTCCGAGTCCGACGGCCA
>CAYTAS010000036.1:0-30087 GCA_964435885.1 uncultured Nitrospira sp.
AGGGCATCATCACTCCGGGAAACAGGACTGTCCGTTTAACGGGAAGTATCGGCAATGTCGCTAAGACGTTGTTATTATCCATCGCTACCCATCCTTGCTGAGGGTTCACAGCATTATAACAGCCTGATAGGTTTTCTCGCACGGAAGTCAAGGGATAGGGGTTCAGGCAGGGTCCTAGGCTGACGTGCAAAGCACGGGCGTTTATGCTATCCATGCTCGGAGAATCTAGCGATACTCCTTCGTGCCATGCCTCAGGCACACGATTCGGGATGCAGGTTCCTATGAACTTCTGTAGCCATTGTGGCGCCTCTGTCAGTGAGAAGATTCCTCTTGGCGACAATCTGCCTCGACATGTCTGCGAGCAATGCGACCGGATTCATTACCATAACCCAAAAATCGTCGCAGGCTGCATTCCGGAGTGGGAGAACCAAATACTCCTCTGCCGCCGGGCGATTGAGCCCCGCCTTGGGCTCTGGACCTTTCCTGCCGGGTTCATGGAGCTTGGCGAAAGTACGGAGCATGCGGCGATTCGCGAGACCCAGGAAGAAGCTCGCGCCGACGTGGCGATTGCGGGGCTGTATGCGGTGCTGAGTCTTCCCAAGATCGGCCAAGTCTACTTAGTGTTTCGCGGTCGAATGAAGACGCCGGAGTTTCAGGCCGGACCGGAGAGTTTGGAAGTCCGATTGTTTTCCCTTTCAGCGATCCCCTGGGAGACAATGGCGTTTCCTGTGGTCGGTGAAGCCTTGAGACGCTACGTCACCGATGCGAAAAACGGGGAGTTCCCGGTCCATCTCGCCAGCCTGCCGGACGAGCCTGCCTTCTAAATCGAATCCTCTGTGGTGTGAGATGCTATCGGGCGATTGTCGCGACCTTAGTTCGTGGTCCCGGCACCGTTTTGCTCCTACAAGTATGCAGTACGCAAATGGTGGACTCGCTGGGCAGGAAGGTGCCGGCTCAGCTCTTTGGTAGTTCGCCTTGGGGAACGATTAATGCCTGTCCTGCGTTAACAGAGGCTTGTTCGACCACACGCTTGAGCCGTTCTTGCTCGGCGGGAGCCATGGTTAGGAATTCGACCCCAATGCCTTGCGATCCAGACCAGCGGACGGTCCCTCTACTAATGTGGATCGGGGTTGCTTCGCCGGGCAGTTCAATGAGCAGTTCTACCTGCATGCCGGTGAAGGGGCGAACGACGCTTTCCAACCGACAGCCTTTGAGCGAAAGGTCTCTGACCGAGGCGTTGTACCGTAACTTATCCCGTTGCACCAAGGTGCTGGGTATTGTGACTGGGAATCGCGGAAATTTCCGAACGACCATCTAATATCCTCTTGGTTTAACCGTCGGCCATTGGTTTGTGGGCAAATCCATAGGAGATTGGGTTTCGATCGCCAGGGAGATGAACTAAGAGTCGCCGGCGTTCTACTGAGCAGGCTATGTGTCGGCGGTAATCTTGTCAATGAAAAGTCTGATCTAAGCAGTGGTGGATCGGTAGGAGAAAGGAGGTTTCTCCTACATGGTCGTTCTTGGCACTACCAGCGGTAGCCCCAGTATCCATAATGGCGTGGGCCCCAAAAAGGTCGATAATAGGGATAAGGCGAAGCATATATCCCGGTGTTGCCGAAATGGAGGCCCAACCCAAGTCCAAGGCCGAAGGGATAACCATAGGCGTAAGGATAGGGGTATGGGACGATGCTAGCGCTGGGCCGTTCGGCAAGCTGGCGTTGCAAATCCGCAGTTGTGGTAGATTGGCGATCGAGCTGGCTCTTGAGCTGGCTGACGGCTCCCTCTTGCGCCTGGAGTTTTCCTTCGAGCTCGGCGATCCTTCTCTGTTGCGCTTCTATCAAGGCGTTGATGCAGCGTGTTTGTGCGTCTCCCGTATAGTTCGAACACTCCCACGGCACTTGCACTGTTTCCGCAGCCGATGGAAGCGGCATACCTATGAAGACTAAGCTTCCAACCAAAACGGAGGCGTGGACCAAAGGATACTGGTATGTTGTCAGGATCATGGCTTTCTCCCGCCTTGGCAAGTTAGAGCCTACCACGAGAGCATGACCTTGAACAGATTGCCCCGTGGACTTGATAAAAACACTTCGTCAACATAGACATATCCGCGACATATCCGCCGGTGTTTGATTTTTTACGAGCGGGACTCCTACAATACCGCCGATTAAACAACGGTGGTTAAAGGGCATCGGCACATGCCTGCGCGACCTCCTTCTGATAAGAAAAAACTGCGAAAGTCAGGGTTGCCGGATCTCTCGGCTAAACGTCGATTTCAGCGACGGCTCTTGAAGTGGTATGGGGAGCATGGCCGGGATCTGCCTTGGCGGAAGACATCGGATCCCTATCATATCCTTGTTTCGGAAGTGATGCTGCAACAGACTCAAGTCGACCGGGTCATCCCCAAGTACCACGAATTTTTGGAACGGTATCCGAGTTTCGAAGACCTGGCAGAAGCGCCGGTGGCCGATGTGAAAAAGACGTGGTATCCGCTGGGGTACAACATTCGACCGGAACGGCTGCACGGCATCGCGTGTGAAACGGTGGAGCGGTATGGTGGCAAATTACCCAACGACCCTGATGAGTTACTCTCGTTCAAAGGGATTGGGCGGTATACTGCCGGGGCCATTCGCTCGTTTGCGTTCAACGAAGATGCGCCGATTCTGGATACGAACGTGATCCGGGTCCTCTACCGCATCTTTGTCGCCGAGGGCGATCCGAAAGCCCAGAAGACGAGGCTATGGGAATTGTCGGAAGCCCTAATTCCACCGGGGAAGGGGTATGACTTTAATCAGGCCATCATGGACTTCGGGGCGATGGTATGCACGGCCCGTGATCCCTACTGCCTCTTGTGTCCCATGAAATCCATCTGTAAGACATACCCGTTCTCTCGGACCTCGACTGAACAATCGCGGGCTGATGATGCAGGTCATTGAAGTCGCTGCAGGGCTCATTCATCGTGACGGGCGGTACCTGATCGCCCGTCGAAAGCCCGGCGTTCATTTGGCCGGGTTCTGGGAGTTCCCCGGTGGGAAACGAGAGGGGGGAGAATCGTTGATGGAATGCCTGCAGCGCGAATTACTTGAGGAGCTCAGTATCTCCATCGACCTCCCGATTCCGTATCAGATCGTCCGTCACGACTATTCGGACAAGATCGTGGAATTGCATTTCTTTCACTGTGCCATCGAGCGAGGAGAGCCTGTTCCTCTGGGCTGTGAGGAAATTCGATGGGTGTCTCCCGAGGAGTTGACTCAGTTTCGATTTCCGCCGGCGGATCACGTCATCATTCAGGCCTTGCTGCGCGATGCCATAGGAAATTCCCGATGAAGGTCGTGCTCGACATCGAAACCGTTCAGGCTCCTCGCGAAGAATGGGCTCGTCTCGTAGGAAAACCGTCCACAAGGAATGAAGCTTTTCCGGCCGAGGAGCGGTACGATCTGTTTGCGGCTGGAGCTATGGCGGAGCAGCGCCGCGCGGAGGATGAGTCTTACGCCAAGTCGGCGTTCGACGGGACCTTCAGCCGTATCGTCTGCATCGGCATGCTGGAATTTTCCGACCAGTTGGAAGCGCGCAGCGCCGTCGCCTGGTACGGGGCGAATGAGCGTGAGCTGCTGCGCCAATTTTGGTCGCGACTGGCTCAGGACCGGCCCACCTTATACATCACGCACAACGGCCTGGGCTTTGATCTTCCCTTCCTCAAGAAGCGATCGATCGTCAATCAGGTGAAACCCGGCATCGAGATCACTCTGGCGAAATTCCGGACCGAACCGGTCTATGACACAATGGCGATTTGGAGTAACTGGGATACGCGGGGGTGGGTCAAGCTTGATGTGTTGGCTCGAGCCCTGCAGGTGGAAACCAAGTCGGGCAGCGGGGAGCAAGTCGCCGAGATGTGGGAGAAGAGGCAGGGACGTGAGCTGGCACAATACTGTTTGCAGGATACGTATGTGACCTATGCCTGCTACTGCCGCATGAACTTTCGCCAACCGTTATCCCGAGAAGTCGTCTTGTTGCAGCCCGAATTGTACGACGTCGGCTGAAACGGCCTGTCTTCAACGGACGCGATGCGCCTCCGCAGATTTTTTCTTGGGTGCAGGGCGGGCCGATGCCTTGCTGGCTTTCAAGCTGTTCACTTCCTCAGTGCGTTGACGGAGCTCCTTCTTCATCCGGGCGGCTTCTTTTTTTAGGGTCGCGATCTCTGAATCTTTCCGCTTGTTAGCCTCGCGCGCGTCACGGAGCTCATCCATCTTTTTGTTCAACAGTTCATCGCCGTTCGATTCGGCGGATTCCGAATAAAGAGAACCGTGAGTCTGGAGCTGGCCGACTGTCGTCGCTTCTTGTTCCGGTGCTGTTTTTGTCGCCATAGCCTGTGACTCAGATGCAGGCATCGACTTGGGTCTCCCTGCGACCGAGAGCGAACCTGGCGCCGACGCCTGTGCGATGGCATGTTGGTCGATGACCATTGTGACGGCGCTACTTCCCATCGCAACAAAGGAAGGGGCCTTCTCAAGGCGAGCGATAGAACTAGGCACAAACCCAAAAGCTCGACCATGTTGAGAAGGAGCCATGGTCAAAAAGATCGAGCCTTTGTGGACATAGAGGGTGCCCGCCATGGGTTCAGCGCCTGACCCTGCCGATGAAGACACCTTGAAACCGACAATCTGCTCCGGTTTCGCTTGCAATAAGCCTTGGGCTAGCAGGGGAGCAAGAAACTCGGCGTCTTCATCGCTGAACACTCTAATCGGCTTGCCGCCACCGGCGGGCATTTGTCGATCGGGATCGGCCACCACGCCTTTGATGACCTTCAGCATCGTCATTTGGTCGATCATGGCCGGGTGACTCGCTTCAAACGACCAATCGGCGATTTCTTTGAGATAGACGGAACCTTTCGCATTTTTATGGACCTTGGCATCTCCGGAAAACATCGAGCACCCACCCACGAGCAGACTGAGGCACGTCAGCACACCGACATAGCGGACATTGCGAAGAGTCAAATATGCATGCATGTGGATTCTCCTCATCTTCCGTCGCGTGTTTGATCCTGAGGGATGTCTGTTTTGGATAACAATCATTTGCCTCGATCTGTGTGTAGCTACAGTCTCGGAGTTACCAGATACCAAGTCCCATGAGGACCATACCGATTGCCAACCAGCCGAAGACTCCGACGGCAATGATCGCTTCAAGTGTGATACGGGAATCGGAGCGATTGGAGTTGGGCTTTGAATCGGAATCAGCGGGCTTCATAGTGAGCGGCAAAATTCGTGTTGTCAAAAGCGATAGACGATGGAGGTTAAGCAATGTTCATGCCTTTCAAAGTGTTGGAGGAGATTCGGATCTAGTTGGCCGATCATGGATGAGAGTACTTAATCAATAATACAAGAGCGAGAAATCTAGAAACAGAAAAGCGTACAGCGATGTAACGACCGAGTTACCATTAATGATCATGCTCTTACAAGGTGGCTATCCCTGCGTGTAGAGGAGAAAATAGTTCGAGAATATTCATGAACCAGGTGGCGATCAATATGACCAAAGGGGAGAGGGTAGGGCGAAGATCAGCCCAAGAACCGTCAGAACCGAGACGGTGGAATCGTCAAAAAATGTTCGATTCCGAGGTTGGACGTACAGAATTGCACTGAAAAGTGAGACAGATGTCTCATAAGGAGAACAGTGCGATGTGCAGGCACTCTCACTTTCCGTAGAGGGTGGCGGCCGATGCATCGAAAATATGCTTTGTTACGATAGTGCCCGGACTGGGATGGCCGGTGCTCTTGTTCCAGACCACCGTGATGTTTCCATCCGTTTTCCCCATTCCTTGGGTTGAGGAGCGGGTCGCGTCACCTTCGACCATGATTTCAACATGTTCCCCGATATAACGGCGGTTGCGTTCCGCCGTGATTGCACGTTGAATCTCGACGAGCCGGGATACCCGCCGGCCTTTCACCTGGTCTGGTACATCGTCGGCATACTTTCTTGCCGCGATCGTGTTTTTCCGTTCCGAATATTTGAAGATATAGGCTGAATCGAACTGCACCTGTTCCACTACCCGTTGAGTCGCTTGGAAGTCCTCATCAGATTCTGAACAGAAGCCGCAGATGATGTCCGTCGTCAGGACAACACCGGGGATGGTCCGTCGAATGCGATCGACCAACGCAAGGTACGCGGTTTCCGTATACGTTCGTCCCATCAGCTCGAGAATGCGATTGCTCCCTGCCTGAAGCGGAAGATGGATATGTTTGCAGACTTTGGGGTGTGTGGCGATAGCTTCGATCAGTGCATGAGGGAAATCTTTAGGATGTGGAGACGTAAACCGTACTCGTTCGATGCCCGCCTGGTCCGCAACGGCCCTGATGAGTTCGGCGAAGTCCCATTCTCCGTGGAGGTAGGAATTCACGTTCTGGCCGAGCAACGTGATTTGCTTGAACCCACGGGCGGTAGCATCACGAGCCTCGCGTAGGATGGACTCCGGATCACGCGATCGCTCTCGCCCTCTGGTATAGGGAACGACGCAGAAGGAACAAAAGTTATCGCAACCGCGCATCACCGTGATCCAGGCGTTCACCCCGCTGTCGCGATCCGGAAGGATCCCTTCATAGGTTTCGTACTCGGAGAGATCGAGCGCAAACCCCTTTTGAGCCAACCCTTGTTCTTGCGCTTCGAGTGCGGTGGTCAGCAATGAGGGAAGTTGGCGGTAGGCATCCGGGCCAGCGAGGACGTCGACAATTGGTTCCTTGTCCGCGAGGTCACTCTTTAGATTCTGAGCCATGCAGCCGAGCACGCCGACGACGAGCGGGCGCTGTTTCTTGACCGCTTTCAACTCGGAGAGATGGGCGTAGATCTTGTTATGGGCATTCTCTCTGATGGCACAGGTGTTGACCAGCAGGACATCGGCACGTTCGCGATCCTCCGTGAAGACGAAGCCTTCTCGCTTCAGCATGGAACGAACGAGCTCACTATCGGACTCGTTCATCTGGCAACCGAAGGTTTCGATGTGAACGTGAGGAAGGGTTTTTAGATTCATAGCATCGCCATGACAGAGCGTCTTGGCTGGGTCGGGACGAGATGGCCGAATGCGCAGCGATCAGTCGCGGCTGTGATCGTGACCGCCATGATCCGATTCTGAAGGCCTGCGGAATCTGTTACCGCCACTCTTGTGAAGTTTGGGGTGGTGCCGATGAGATGGGAATCTTTTCCGCCCGATTCGAAGAGGACCGGGAGGGTTTTGCCGATCTGCTTATTATGAAAGACGAGACGCTTGGTACGATCCAGGTTGAGGAGAACGTCCGTACGCTTTTTTGACATCGTCGAAGAGACTTGCTGCTTAATCCGAAGTGCTGCGGTTCCAGGTCGAGGCGAGTACGGAAACACGTGGAGATAGGAGAAAGGCAGTTCAGTCGCAATGGCTACTGTGTTCTGGAATGCTGCTTCCGTCTCACCGGGGAATCCGACCATGAGATCGGTCCCAAGGCCAAGGTCAGGAATCTTGGCGAGTGCCGTTTCAATGAGTTTGCCGTAGGTTTTGACCGTATGCCGACGATGCATGGCTTCCAAGATTGTGTCGTCTCCGCTCTGCAGCGGGATATGGAGGTAAGGGCAGAACTTTTTCGATGATGCGAGAAGATCGAGTAGTTCCTCGGTAACGGTGGTGGGTTCAATCGAAGAGATGCGGATTCGTTCGAGATCGGCGACTTGCTCAAGTCGCCGAAGGAGGGCGCAAAAATCGAGGCCGTGATGGGCATATTGGCCGATATTCACTCCTGTGAGCACAATCTCTCTATAGCCTCGATCCGTGAGACTCTCAGCTTCACACACAATGTCCCGGAGCGTTCGGCTCCGCTCATGTCCTCTGGTGAACGGAATGATGCAGAAGCTGCACATCGCGCTGCATCCATCCTGTATCTTGAGCAATGCTCGAGTGGAATCGGGCTCTGCAAAGTGCGGGAGTTCGAAGTCGCCGCGCGACATTGTTCTCGTGTGATGAACTTCCGCAACGGATCGTTTTCGTAGCTCGTGCGCCTGAGGAAGGTAGGTCGGGAGGTCAAGTTTAAACTGGTGGCCTACGATAAGATCGAGCCCGGCCTGCTGTTTCAGGGTTTCCATTCCCGACTGAGCGTAGCACCCGGTCACGGCGATGAACGCATGCGGAGAATGTTTGAGAGTCTTCCGAATGAGATATCGCGAGGTCCGTTCGGCATCCTCCGTCACGGCACAGGTATTGAGCACAAGGAGGTCGGTCGGTTGTCCAAATTCGACCAGCTCAAAACCCTTCCGCCTGAGTCCTTCGCCGAGGATCGAGGTTTCAGCTTGATTCAGTCGGCAGCCGAGCGTATGAAGAGATGCACGGGTCGTGACCATAGGGGTGGCATTATAGGGAAAACATGCGTATTCCGGCAAGGTAGCCTGTTGAGATCGATGTTCACAGGCGCTGCTCGTTACTTGCCAGAATGATGCGTATCAAATCATCGCCATCGGGATAAGTGTGAGGGGCATGGGTGTTGGTACTCTCATGTTCGTTCTTGCCTGTTTGCTGTGGAGCCATCCTTTGCCGGGATGGAGCGCAGATTCCCTGCCCGTTGAGCCCGATCTCAATACTCGCGTCGATGAACTGTACGACCATGAGGCCCGTCTCTTCATCATGCTCTATTCCCTCCAGGGAAACGGCCAGATCGATTATGTGACTGGCAGGTTGGTGGAGGAATATTCTCGCAGCAGCTATGGGAATCCTGTCTACAAGACCGAGGAGCAGCCGCTGTTTTATTGGTGGAACCACACCATGTGGAACGATCCGGAACAGGACGGAGTCAACGGTAACGAACGAGTTTACCAGGAAAACACCGACTTCGACATCTCGCGGTACAAACCCTGTCTATTCAACGGGCAACCCTGTTAGCAGGATGTTGAAAAAGTCCTCGAACGGCGTCCTCGCGTTGCTCAGAGTGCGTGAAGCGTATCTTGTGAAGCGTCGTTCGCCAGCGAGATACGAAATACGAACAGCCAGGTACTGTCAATTCCTGTGCCGAACAATAAGGCTATCGCCGCGTGTTTTGAGATTCTGCTGAGTTGCAGCGGGTGGCGATGGTATCCTGCGTTCCAGCCGAAGGTCTGTTTGCTGCACCCAGACCGGTCTCATTCAGCACACTCTCGCACGAGTGAATTCTTGTGACACAAGGCCCATCCAGTCTTACTGCGTTATTGAATCGGCGCCTCCTCGTGATGTTGCCGTTGGGGTTTGTCTCCGGCCTTCCGCTCGCGCTCACATCCGGGACCCTACAGGCTTGGCTGACGGTAGAAGGCGTCGATCTCAAGACCATCGGCATTTTCACGTTGGTGGGACTTCCCTATACGCTCAAATTCCTCTGGGCGCCCGTCATGGATCGCGTGGTGCCGCCCTGGTTGGGGCGGCGTCGCGGTTGGATGGTCCTGACGCAACTCTGTGTGGCGGTCGCCCTCGGGCTCATGGCCATGACCAATCCAAATCTCCACCCTGGATGGCTCGCAGCCTATGCCCTGGTGGTCGCATTTTTAGCTGCGTCGCTGGACATTGTCTTCGACGCCTATCGAACGGAGACGCTCCATGCACACGAGCGCGGCTTGGGAGCGGCCGTGTGGGTCAATGGCTATCGAATCGCGCTCTTGGCTTCCGGCGCCGGCGCACTGGCTCTTGCCGACCATGTGGGTTGGCAGATGACCTACCTGACGATGGCGGCCATCATGATAGCCGGAGTGGTGATCACCTTGGTGAGTCCTGATCCCGCGTTGATTGCAGAAGCTCCAAAGACTCTCAAGGAAGCCGTCGGGGCACCGCTGGCGGAGTTTTTTTCCAGGCCCACAGCCTTGGGGTTCTTGGCCGTGATCGTGCTCTACAAGCTTGGCGATGCCTTTGCGTCCACCCTCCAAACGGCTTTCTTAATTGGAGGGCTGGGCTTTTCCGCGACGGAGGTCGGCGCCGTGAAGGGGCTCGGCATCTTTGCCACATTGATAGGAGCCTTTATCGGCGGTCTCTTGATGACCAGAACCGGCCTCGTGCGGTCTCTCCTGCTCTTTGGAGTTCTTCAAGCGGTCTCAAACCTTGGGTTCGTCGTGTTAGCGTTGGCAGGAAAGAATTCGGCTGTGTTGACGGCTGCGGTTGTGATCGAAAATGTGACGGGAGGGATGGGCACTGCGGCATTCGTGGCGCTGGTCATGTCGCTCTGCGATCCTCGGTATACGGCGACTCAGTTCGCGCTGCTGTCTTCGCTGGAAGCGTTAGGACGGGTGTTTGCCGGGCGCCCATCGGCGGATATCGTGGCCCTCGTCGGGTGGACAGAGTTTTTTGTCTTGACGGTGGGCGTGGCTTTGCCAGGCCTCTGGGCAGTCTGGCGAATTCGGCATTCTATTGAACCGGAACAGAAGGCCGCCGCACAGACCTCAGTGATGGAACCAGCTGTCCCGCCCGTTTCGGACCGATTATGAGGACAATCGCCGTTGGAGGAAGAGGACGAAGATCATGAGGGTGGGGAGTGGCGCGAGGATGAACGGCACGAGCCAGAGCCAGACGTTCTTCCCGCGGACGCGTGCTTGGTCGATCATCCAGACGAAGAGCCACACGAGGAGGCAAGCATAGTTTAAGATGATCCACTGCGTGGTGTGAGTCTTAAGAACACTCGTACTTTCCGACGGCCCTTGCAGGAGGAAGATGCCTAACAGCAGCACGAATATACTCAACAGGACCGCAATGAGTTTTTTACTCCAGACGAACATAGTTTCCTCCAGAATCAAGAGATCATATGATGATGAACAGAACGCGAGTTAAGCTAATTGGCCGACCGTCTTTTGTCAAATCAAGCCGGTTGGGGTCTGTCATCACGGACAACCCAAGGGGCAATGTCCTAAAAACGTCATGAGTCTCCTTCGTTTGAGCGTGATCGTCGGTGTACTCGCAGGGGCGGTCGGCTTGGCATGGTCCAATCCGACTATGGATGACTACCTGAGCTTCGTGGAACGGGAATTGGGGAAAGCGATAGACCGAATGGACCAGGGTACATCGACTCGGGAGCAACAATTCATTCGCCAGGTATTTCGGTCGCAAAGCAAGAAGTTGTTGGAATCATTCGTTCGGCCGAATACGGCGCGACACAATTGGGGGATTATGAGTCAGTATGAAACGCAGGTGGCGGATACCAGAGTCGTGGTACTGGGTCTCGGCGGTCGGTTCATTCCGCTTCAGGGAGTTGAAGAAGCCGCACTCAAAATCGGCCGAATGGCCTTCTAGAAAGAAAAAAATGGCTGGGGTCATCTGCTGAGGCCTCCTTCATCGACGCATTTTTGTGGATAACCTCCTTGAGAAATACCTAAAATATGCTGTTAGATTTGTGTTTCGACTATTCACAGCCTGTCCTCTCTTTCCCCAAAGATCCACAATACTTGGTGTTGACAAAAAATCATGATAGCTATATGTAGTCAACTCCTGATGACAAACTGATTCCACGCATCGCAAATGATATCGAACCGAAGCAAACCGACAGATGCATTGCCTAACCTAGGGGAGGGCTACCGTGAAAATTGATCGGAGATTTACCCGTCGCGGAGTGAGCCCCTATGAGGGGCTGGCGTTCGTTAAGCGGTCGTCTGAGATTCGCAACCCTGATGGGTCTACTGTGTTCAAGCTTGAAAACATCGAGGTTCCTGAGACCTGGTCCCAGTTGGCCGTCGATATTCTGGCGCAAAAATACTTCAGGAAGGCCGGAATTCCGCAACGCGATCAGAACGGGCAGCCGCTGGTCGGTTCGGACGGCAATCCGGTGCTCGGTGGGGAGCGTGATGCTCGTCAAGTTTTTGAGCGCATGGCGGGATGCTGGACCCACTGGGGCAAGTCGCATGGATATTTTAAGACCTCCGAAGACGCCGAGTCGTTTCACGATGAAATGTGCTTCATGCTGGCCCATCAAATGGTCGCGCCCAATTCTCCCCAGTGGTTCAACACCGGCCTTCACTACGCCTATGGGTTGTCGGGACCAGCGCAGGGGCACTATTACGTCGATCCCAAAACTTGCGAGGTGGTGAAAGCCACCAACGCGTTCGAACATCCTCAGCCCCATGCCTGTTTCATTCAATCGATCGAGGACGATCTGGTGAACGAAAACGGGATCATGGACCTCTGGGTTCGGGAGGCTCGGTTATTTAAGTATGGCTCCGGAACAGGGACGAACTTCTCGAAATTGCGAGGCGACGGCGAAGGCCTTTCCGGCGGAGGACGGTCGTCGGGCCTGATGTCCTTCCTCAAGATCGGTGATCGAGCGGCAGGGGCGATCAAATCAGGCGGGACCACACGCCGCGCCGCGAAGATGGTCTGTTTAGACCTCGACCATCCGGATATCGAGGAATTCATCGATTGGAAGGTCGTCGAAGAACAAAAAGTCGCGGCGATGGTGACAGGCTCGAAGATCTGCGCGCAGCGCCTCAACGCAGTCTTGAAGGCTTGCCATACGGTCGACGGTGACGGGGCTCTCAGGCTGGATCTTGATCACAAGACGAATCCGATCCTGCGCGAAGCGCTGACGTCGGCTCGGCGCGATCTGGTGCCTGAAGCCTATATCCAACGGATGTTTTCGTACGCGCAGCAAGGGTTCACGCATTTTGTCTTTCACGAGTACGACACAAATTGGGATGGTAGGGCGTACCAGACGGTCTCCGGTCAAAATTCGAACAACAGCGTCAGAATCCCCAATGAGTTTTTCTCTGCGCTCGAAGCCGACGGCGACTGGCAACTCAAGCGCCGCACGAACGGCAAGGTCTGCAGGACCATCAAGGCCAGAGAGCTGTGGGATCGGATCGCATGGGCGGCGTGGATTTGCGCCGATCCTGGGACGCAATACGATACCACCATCAATGAATGGCACACGTGTCCGGAGGACGGCCGGATCAATGCGTCCAACCCCTGTTCCGAATACATGTTTTTGGACGATACCGCCTGTAATCTGGCTTCTCTCAACCTCACCAAGTTTTATAGCGCCGACGGGCAGTTCGAATTGGAGCATTTCCGCCATGCCGTTCGACTGTGGACGATCGCCTTGGAAATCAGCGTCTTGATGGCTTCGTTCCCGAGCCGCTCGATTGCTGAAAAAAGCTATCAATTCCGAACGCTGGGATTGGGATATGCAAATCTCGGCACTGTTCTGATGCGGTTGGGAATTCCTTACGATTCTCCCAAAGCTCTGGCAATCTGTGGAGCCATTACGTCCATCATGACCGGGGAGGCCTATCGCGCTTCGGCTGAAATGGCTGCCGAATTGTCGCCTTTCCCGGGCTACGCGAAGAATCGAGAGCACATGCTCCGAGTCATCCGCAACCACCGTCGGGCTGCGTACCAGGTGTCTCATGACGAATATGAAGGCTTGACGATTGCTCCGATGGGGATCAGGCCTGAACACTGTCCTCCGGACATGCTCCTAGCCGCTCGAAGAGCCTGGGATCATGCACTTGAGCTCGGGGCGGCCTATGGGTACCGTAATGCTCAAGTGACGGTGATCGCTCCGACCGGGACGATCGGGCTGGTTATGGATTGTGATACCACCGGAATAGAGCCGGATTTTGCGTTGGTGAAGTTCAAGAAGCTGGCGGGTGGAGGGTACTTCAAGATCATCAATCAAAGCCTGCCGCCCGCGTTGGCCAATTTGGGCTATACGGACCAACAGGTCCAGGATATTGTCCGTTACTGTGTCGGTGCACAGACGCTCAAAGGCGCACCCTTTATCAATCACGACACGTTGCGTCAGAAGGGATTCGACGATGCGGCCTTAGACCGACTCGAGTCCGGGTTGGGGCAGGCGTTCGAAATTCAGTTTGCCTTCAACAAGTTTATCTTGGGGGAGGCCTTTTGTGTGGAACAGCTTGGCCTCACCGAGGGGCGACTTAACGAGGCGAATTTCAACATGCTGAAGGCACTCGGCTTTACGCAAGAAGAAATCGCCGCCGCGAATGATTTCTGCTGTGGGACCATGACCGTTGAGGGAGCGCCACATCTGCGGGCCGAACACCTTGCGGTATTCGATTGCGCCAATCGATGTGGTCGGATCGGACGACGCTCCATCGCCGTCGATGCGCATATCCGCATGATGGCTGCGGCGCAGCCGTTTATCAGCGGCGCGATTAGCAAGACCATCAATATGCCGGCTGAAGCCACCGTAGATGATGTCAAGGCGTCGTATCTGCTTGCCTGGAAGAGCATGGTAAAAGCGGTGGCCCTGTATCGTGACGGGTCCAAGCTCAGCCAGCCATTGAGCGCTTCAACCGACAGCGGAAAGGCCATCGAAACCACTGCCGGCATCATGGAGATGGCTGAAAAAGTGACTGAGCGAGTGCTCGTTCGGTATCTTGCCAAACGACGCCCGTTGCCGAGTCGACGCAATGGGTACACGCAAAAGGCGATTGTCGGAGGACACAAGCTGTACCTGCGAACCGGCGAGTATGAGGATGGGACCGTCGGGGAAATCTTTTTGGACATGCACAAGGAAGGCGCGGCGTTCAGGAGTCTCATGAACTGTTTTGCCATCGCCATCTCCCTTGGCCTTCAGCACGGGGTTCCGCTGGAAGAATTCGTTGAAGCTTTCGTCTTCACTCGGTTCGAGCCGAACGGTCCCGTCAAACTGAATGATCGGATCAAGATGTCGACGTCGATCATCGACTATATCTTCCGTGAACTCGCCGTTACCTATCTCGATCGGTATGATCTTGCGCAGGTGAAAGAGGAAGATCTGCGCATGGATTCAATGAAGAAAGACGACATGGATCCTGAATGCTTCGAAGAAGAAGCCGACCTCGATGCACTGGCCAAATCTTCGGTGGTGACGGAACACCTTCCGATCCGACGAAACGGCGGGAAAGGGAATGGTCACGGAAATGGCCATGGTGTTGCCAGACAAGTGGAGCTCATGCGTGAGACTCTGACTCTGACGGAGATCCAAAGCGCCAAAGATGCCAGGATCAAGGGCTATGAAGGCGATCCCTGTCCGGAATGCAAACAATTCACGATGGTTCGGAACGGCACCTGTCTTAAATGTGTCAGTTGCGGTGCGACGAGTGGATGCTCATAAGGGAGTGGGACGATGCAGAGTAAATCCCCATCATCGTGCATCTGCTGTAGAAAACGGCGATTCCAGCGCAGGCGATCCGGTCCAGCAGCTATTTCTGCGCTACGCTCAAGGACTCGAAAATCTTTCTCAAAACCGATAGACTCTTTCAGGAGTTGTGAGCATCGAAAGGGGTGGTCTCCGTTGCGAGCGACTCGCTTGGCGAGGCGCAGACGGTTCTAACGTCGAAGAGCCTAGAGGAGTTCGGATATGCCGATAGCGACGCAGCTTGTCATCAGCGGTCAGAGTAAACCAGGTGCCCTTGCGAGGGTGACGGCCGTTCTTGGAGAGGCTGGAGTGAACATCAAAGCATTTTCCGCCCCGGAAGTGACGGGCGCGGGAAAGTTGCGCTTGCTTGTGGCTGATCTGGATGGCGCCCGCGCGGCCCTTCGAGCGGCGAAAATCAAGTTCGGCGAAGAAACCGCCCTTCTTTTGAGCCTTGAGAACAAGCCCGGCGCATTGAGAAAAGTAGCCGAGCTGTTGATGAAGAGCCGGATCAACATTAAGTGTGGCTACTGTACGCCTTCACGGGAAGGGAAGCGGGCGCTCGTCGTCCTGACCGTTTCCAACACCGACAAAGCCCTGACCATTCTACGCAATCAATCACTAGACGAGTTTTGATTCATGCGGCCGTGGCCGCTCACGAGAATCGCCTCTACGATTATCGTCATCGGCCTTGTGGGGGGACTCCTCGCGCAAGGTTGTACGACACCGCCTCGTCCCATCAATCGATTTCCTGGATATCCAGTGGGGGTGGTGGAGCGAGGTGAGGCTTCGTGGTATGGCCCAGGTTTTCATGGAAACAAGACCGCGAATGGGGAGCGATACGACATGCATAAACTGACGGCTGCGCACCGAACGCTACCCCTTGGGTCCGTTGCCGTGGTTCGTTCATTGACCTCGGGGCGACAGGTCACGATCAGGGTTAACGATCGAGGGCCGTTCGCGAAGGGGCGGATCTTGGATCTTTCATTGGCCGGGGCTCAAGCACTGGGCATGGTAACCAACGGAACAGACCGAGTCGAGCTTCGAGTCATTGATTATGTCGCCCAACCGGAAGGAATGGGTCCGTTACGAGTTCAAGCCGGAGCATTCGCAGACTATGAGAATGCACGGGCGTTGCTGAGGCGAATCCAACAAGATTTCCCCGATGGACGGATTATGCATGTTGATCTGCCCGAGGGACGCCGTTACCGTGTTCGGTTTGGTCGGTTTCTGACCGAATTGGAAGCGCAGAGGTTTGCGGATCGATTCAATCGGGCGTTTGGCCTCCAATCGTTAGTAATTCGAGATGATGGCTAGCCTGAGATCAAGAGGCTGAGATGGTAGACTGGAGCCAATTTCTGTAACGGCGGAACTCTGGAACTAGTTGATTTTTCAACAACATTTTTTGAATAGCTTGCCTGATTTTATTCCCTATGGTAGATGTAACAGCTGTGAATCATAATTTGGGTTGTTCGGTCATTCTAATCTTAAGATCCTCTGAAGGGTGGGCTAAGAGGTATCCTCTGGGAGACACCCGGCTTCTCATCAAGCCAGCCAAACTGGTTCAACGTCCCTAATATAAGACGGCGATGGACATCCTCATCCTTTTAGGGTTGATAGGGTTATCCGCCATTATTTCCACGGCCGAGATCGGCTTTTTCTCGGTCAACGAAACACGGCTGAAGGCGTTGGCTCAAAACGGCAGCAAACGTGCCGCAAAAGCGTTACAGCTCAGGAGTGACCCTCAGCGGCTCTTTTCGACCATCCTGGTGGGCGATCGTCTGGTCAGCACCGCCATCCCGATGTTCGCCACCTTCATCACCTTGAACGTGTACGGAGAGAAGAGCATTTTTGAAGAAGCCATCGCGGTTATGGTCGGTATGTTGACCTTTGTGCTCTTAGTATCCGTTGACGTGATCCCCAAGACGCTGGCGGCAAAATTTTCCGTGCCTGTGACCTTGACGTTGGCCTACCCGATCTCTTGGGTTCAGGTGATGCTGCAGCCGATTCTTTTTCTGATGGTGCCGCTGATTTATAAGTTGACCGGAGGCAAGGGATTAACTCATCCATTGGTCACGGAAGAAGAGCTGAAAATAATGCTCGATCAAGGGGGTAAGGCGGGAGAGCTGGAATCCGAAGAAGTCAAGATGATCAAGAACGTGTTCCAACTGAAGGACATTACGGCGGAAGACGCGATGACGCCACGCATCTATGTTTTTTCGCTCGATGGGAATCTTCGGCTCAAGGAAGCGCAGGAGCAGCTCTTTAATTCCAAGTATTCTAGAATTCCGGTCTATGACGGCACGCTCGATAACATTACGGGCATTCTCTCCAAGACCAAGGCGCTGACCGAGCTCGCAAAGGGGCGAACTGAATTGCGGCTGAGGGATATCGCGCACCCACCGCTTTTCGTGCCGGCCGGTAAAACGGCGGATGACCTTATGAAGCAGTTTCAGCAGGAAAAGCGGCATATGGGTATCGTTGTGAACGAGTTCGGCGGTGTCATGGGTCTCGTGACTCTTGAGGATCTCCTCGAAGAGGTGGTCGGTGAAATCGTCGATGAAACGGACATCACGGAAGAGCTCATTAAGCGTATTGGGAAGAACCAAATCCTGGTTCATGGACGGACCGAGGTGCGGAAGGTGAATGATTTCCTCAAGGTCGAACTCGGAGGTGATGAAGCACTGACTATCGGAGGGCTGATCCAGGAGAACCTCGGACGAATCCCTGCGGCCGGAGAAGAGATTCGAATCGAGAATTGCCGATTAGTCGTTCACGAGGCCGACCCTCGGTCGATCCGAAGCGTGCACATTTTTAAAGAGGAGAAGGTGGCCGTCCCGGTTGAAGCTTCCGTTTGAGCCTAGGCGTTCTCGGAGCGATTCAGCAAGCGTTCAAATTCCTCTTCAGTGAGAACCCGCACTCCCAATTTCAGCGCCTGGTCGAGCTTGGATCCAGGATCCTCCCCCGCCACCACGTAGGTCGTTTTTCTGCTGACACTGGATGACACAGTGCCGCCGAGTCGTTCGACGAACGATGCGGCCTCGTCCCTCGTCATCCGTGTCAATCCTCCGGTGAAGACGAAGCTCCGTCCGGAGAAGGGCTGATCAGCGGCGCTCAGAGGCATCGATGTGCTCAGGATCGAAAGGCCTAGCTTCCGCAATTGGTCGATAACTCGTCGGTTCGAACTTTCTTGGAAGTAGGAAAACAAGCTCGCCGAAATTTCCGGCCCGATCTCCCGGATCATCTGAAATCGATCTTGGTCGGCCGACATAACGGCATCGAGCGAGCCGAACTCATGTGCGACCACCTTGGCAATATGCTGTCCAACTTGACGGATCCCGAGCCCCATCAAAAAACGGTCGAGAGACATCGTCTTGCTCTGCGCGATAGCGTCGAGCAACAAGGTTGAAGAGCGTTCGGCAAATCCTTCGAGGCGTAAGAGCTGCTCCCGATCGAGTCGATACAGATCGGAGAGATCCTTGACGAGCCCTTGATCCACCAACTGCGCGACGGTTTTTTTGCCGAGGCCTTCGATGTTGAGTGCGGCCTTCGAGGCAAAATGTTCGATCGCGCCCTTCAGTTGAGCCGGACAGGCGGCCTGACCAGTACAGTAATAATAGGCGCCCTCTCGTGCGACGGCGGAGCCGCATATCGGGCAGGCACTCGGCATCTGAAAGGGGGCCGATCTGGTTTGATTGGGAGCCGGTATCCGCTCGGCGATTGCCGGGATCACGTCACCCGCGCGTTCGACCCGCACGGTGTCGCCGATCCGGATATCTTTTCTGGCCACCTCGTCGGCGTTGTGGAGGGTCGCGCGGCTGATCGTCACACCACCGACTTCGACCGGTTTCAAGAGGGCGAGGGGAGTGAGAGTTCCGGTTCGCCCCACCGAGATAGCGATGTCCTGTACCTCGGTAATTTCTTTCCGCGGAGGAAACTTGAAGGCGATGGCCCAGCGTGGACTTCTGGATTTCATTCCCAGCCGGGCCTGCCAGTCTCCGCGGTTGACCTTCACCACCACTCCGTCAATCTCGTAAGCGAGATCGTCACGCTGCCGCTCTGTGTCTCGGTGAAACTCCAAAACCTGATCGATGGTTTCACATCGCCGTCGAAGAGTTGGGACAGGAAGCCCCCACTGAGCCAATGTCTCAAGTTCGTCCCAGTGTGATCCCGGACGAGGCCCCACCATTGCCATCACTTCATAACAAGTCACAACCAGCGGCCGAGAGGCGGTAATCCGGGAGTCGAGCTGCCGAAGCGAGCCGGCGGCGGCATTGCGAGGATTGGCGAAGGCGTCCAGCCCTCGTTCCGTCATGCGACGGTTGAGTGCGTGGAAGTCACCGAGACGCATATAGACTTCTCCACGAACAGCCAAGTGATCCGGAGGAGTCTCGCCTTGCAATTGTAGTGGTAATGAACGAATCGTCCGCAGATTGATGGTAATATCCTCCCCGATACTGCCGTCACCACGGGTTGAACCACGAACAAAACGTCCGTGATCATAGACGAGTTCAACCGAGAGGCCGTCGAATTTCGGCTCCGCCGTGTACTCAACCAGGTCCGTTCCGAGTTCCCGTTTCATGCGCTGGTCGAACGCCAGCACTTCCTGGGGATCAACGATGGAATCGAGGCTCAACATCGGCTGTTCGTGCCGTATCTTCCCGAGTTCACTCAATGGGGGAGCGCCGACGCGCTGGGTAGGGGAATCAGGGATGATCAGTTCAGGGTGCTTTTGCTCGAGTTCGACCAGATCTCGAAACAATCGGTCATACTCCCCATCGGAAATCTCCGGTTGATCCTTCACGTAATAAAGGTAGTCATGATGCCTAATTTGAGCCTTGAGCTGAATATATCGGTCTCGGTCGGCTGCCGAGAGTTGCGACGGGGACGATGAGTCGGGGTACAGTGAATCTTGTCGCATCGCTCATTCTAACGATGTGAAACCCGGGTGGTCGTCGTTTGGGTGCAATGGCAACCGGCGCTTGGCATGGGTCGGGAGAGGGGCGTGAACGAACGCGACAGTAACACAGGCGATGGAATCGGTCAAACCGAACCACCCTCATGTGCTTTGACTTTCGCATCGGTGGCCACTATTCTACGATATTCTTCGTCCATGGAAATTGGACGGCCCATGGGCCAAAGGGGATGGAGGAGGATCTATGCGGAAGGATGAACACCCAGTTCGTGAACAGGTACAACAAGTCGCTCTCCTAACGACCATCCTGGTCGGCGGGTCGCTGATCACCGGATGTGTGGTGTTGGAAGAGAAATACAACGCCGAAAAGGCAAGGAGTTTGAACTTTCAGCGCCTTCTGGCGCAAGAAGAAAAACGGACGGCTGAATTGGACAGTGAGATCAGACGCGCGAAGGCCGAGCTGGCGGAGTTTGAGGCACGGAATAGGGAATTATCCTCTCAAGTGCAGATGGCGCGCGAGCAGATGGGTCGTCTGCAAGAGGAAGCAGAAGCGATTCAGGAAGCCACGCTGCTCGAACGAAGGGCCTTAGAAGACATGCAGCGGAAGGGACGTTCCCCTGCCGCCAAGCCGAAAAAAGCCGGCACGCGCAGGCCTGTCTCGAGCGAGTTCGACCGAAACGAGTACGCCGATGAAGAGTTGTCGTCCGGCGTCGACGCGAAGGCTCTGGTAAAGGGTGAGGCAAAGATGCACGTGGTGAAGTCCGGAGAGACTCTTTTCGGTATCAGTCGACGGTACGGCATAGAGATGGATAGGCTCAAGAAGATGAACAATCTTCAGGATGACATCATTGAAGTCGGTCAAAAGCTCATGTTGGCGGCAGAGTAAGCGGTAAAGCATGCGGTCTGAGACGTACTCCCTGAACCTGGATGAGTTCCGGTCCTACGCGAAGCAGGGGAATTTGATCCCGTTGTTCCGCGAGATACTGGCGGATCATGACACGCCGGTCTCGGCGTTCGCGAAGATCGATCATGGCCCTTCGGCCTACTTACTGGAAAGCATCCAGGGCGGGGAAAAGTGGGCACGGTATTCTTTTCTTGGGAGCGGGTCTCCGCTTGTCATCTATGAAGATCGCGGGGATCTGTGCGTGAAGAAGGGGTCGCATCGCCGACGCATCCCCAGCCGAGGAGCGCCGTTGGACCGTCTGCGGGAGCTGATGGAAGCGTATCGGCCCGTGACGGTTCCGAATCTCCCTCGCTTTGTCGGGGGAGCGGTCGGCTACCTGGGTTACGATATCGTGAAGACGTTCGAAGATCTCCCTTCCCGCCGAAAAGAGCACGGTGCTCTACCGGACTTTGCATTTCTTCTGACCGAGACGCTGCTCATCTTCGACAACGTATCGCAAAAAATCAAGGTCGTGGCCAACGCGCATGTCAAGTCCACCTCGGAGCGAGACGTCCGCGCGGCGTATCGCCGAGCGACGGGAAGAATCGAGGCCATGATCGACAGAATTCGTCGACCTCTGAAGCGCGCAAAGCCGAAATGCCGCCGATCGCCGATTCGATTCACGTCCAATATGAGCAAGGCCGACTTTGAGAAGATGGTCTCTCGCGCCCAGGAGTACATCAAAGCCGGGGATATCTTTCAGTGTGTGCTTTCACAGCGGTGGGAAACGAGCCTCCAGGCCACGCCGTTTCAGCTCTACCGAGCTCTTCGCGTCGTGAATCCATCGCCGTACATGTACTACTTGCGCATGGCGGGAGTCGAACTGGTCGGCTCGTCTCCCGAAATTCTTGTGCGATGCGAAGACGGGCTTGTGTCAGTACGCCCCATCGCAGGGACCAGGCGGCGCGGAACGACGACGGAAGAGGACGCGGAGCTGGAGCGCCGACTGCTCGCTGATTCCAAGGAACGGGCGGAGCACATTATGCTGGTGGATCTTGGGCGCAATGATATCGGTCGCGTCGCTGAGCGGGGATCGGTCCACGTCGAATCATTGATGAATGTGGAGCGGTACTCGCATGTGATGCATATCGTGTCGAACGTGACGGGAAAGTTGGACGCCACCAAGACGGTGTATGACGTGTTGAAAGCGTCCTTCCCAGCCGGTACGGTCTCCGGGGCTCCGAAGATCAGAGCCATGGAAATTATCGAAGAACTCGAGCCGACCAAGCGAGGTCCCTATGCCGGCGCGGTGGGATACATCAGTTTTTCAGGCAATATGGATATGTGCATCAATATCCGGACGGTCGTCGTCTCTCGCCATCGGGCGTTCATCCAGGCCGGCGCCGGCATCGTCGCCGACTCCAACCCGGAACACGAGTACGAAGAGACATGCAATAAGTCCCGCGCGATGATGAAGGCGATTGAACTGGCGGAACAGGGGCTGGAATGAAGCGCGTGACGTGCGAGAAGGGCGCAAAAAGCGCGACGTGCATTTCGCGCGAGTTCCGCTTGTCCCGCAGAAGGAGCCTCTGATGCTCCTGGTAATCGATAACTACGATTCCTTTACGTACAATCTCGTCCAGTATCTGGGAGAGTTGAGTGAAGACGTACAAGTGCACCGGAACGACAAGATTACGCTGGATGAGATTGAGGCGCTGCATCCCAGTCGGCTAGTGATTTCTCCAGGACCCTGCACGCCGAAGGAAGCCGGGATTTCCGTTGGGGCTATCCGGCGGTTCGGAGGAACGATGCCCATTCTTGGCGTCTGTTTGGGGCACCAGTCGATGGCCGTTGCGTACGGAGGAGAGGTGATCCGAGCGGAGCGCCTGATGCATGGGAAGACATCGCAGATCAAGCACGACGGCAAGACCATCTTTCGATCCTTGCCCAACCCATTTGAGGCGACACGCTATCATTCCCTAATCGTGAATCGAATCAACCTTCCCGATTGTTTGGAGATCTCCGCTGAGACGGACGAAGGCGAGATTATGGGACTTCGTCATAAGACGCTCTGCATCGAGGGGGTTCAATTCCATCCGGAATCGATTCTGACGACCGTCGGGAAAGATTTGCTCCGCCACTTCTTGAACCTCTAATCGCTCCATCTTTGTGTGACCATGATCAAAGACGCGCTCGCGAAGTTGGCCGACCGAACCGATCTTACCGCGCAGGAGGCTGAAACCGTCATGCTCGAGATCATGGATGGAGCCGCGACCTCGGCTCAAGTAGCCGCTTACCTCATGGGACTTAGGCAAAAGCAAGAAACGGTGGCTGAGGTCGTCGGTTCGGTCAACGCGATGCGATCACGAGCGACGAAAATCAGGGTCGGCTCGCCGATCGTGGTGGATACCTGCGGAACCGGTGGCGATGGAGCCAACACGTTCAATATTTCCACGGCCGCGGCGTTTGTGGTTGTCGGAGCGGGCATCACGGTGGCCAAACATGGCAATCGCTCGGTTTCGTCCAGGTCCGGCAGCGCCGATGTACTGAGCGTCCTCGGTGTCAAGATCGATCTGGAGCCGGAACGCGTGGCCGATTGCATCGACGAAGTCGGCATTGGGTTCTTGTTTGCGCCGCTCTACCACGGTGCCATGAAACAATGTGCCGGAGTGCGGCAAGAGATGGGAATCCGGACAATTTTGAACGTGCTGGGCCCGTTGGCGAATCCGGCCGGCGCCACCCACCAAGTGCTCGGGGTTTACGATGCGAAGTGGACGGACATCCTTGGGCGGGTCCTGTTGGAGTTAGGGGGACAACACTGTTTCGTGCTCCACGGCATGGATGGTCTGGATGAAATCACTCTGTCGGATCGAACCAGAGTGTCCGAAGGGAAGAGCGGAGTGGTGTCGAGCTATTTTATTGCTCCTGAAGAGTTCGATCTGCCCCGTGTCTCGAATAAAGAGGTGACCGGTGGCACGCCCCAGGACAACGCGCGTATCATACAGGACATTGTGCAGGGTCGAAAAGGTCCGAAACGGGACATAGTGTGCTTGAATGCCGCTCCTGCCATGGTCGTCGGTCAGAAGGCGAAAACGCTCAAGGAAGGGTTCCTTCTCGCCCAACGCACCATCGACACGGGGGCGGCGGCAGAGAAGCTGGAGCGACTCATTGCCTTTACGACACAACGCGGTTGACTCATGATCCTCGATCGTATCCTTCAGCATAAGAAAGCCGAACTCAGGCATAAGCAGAGTCGCGTGTATCTTGCCGACCTCAAAGCGGCGATCCGAGATGCGCCATCGACACTTGGCTTCGCCGTGACACTCGATGCGACAAGAACTCCCGCTGGTCCAGCGCTTATTGCAGAGGTCAAGAAGGCTTCGCCCAGTTTGGGGCTCTTGCGGCCTGAATTTGAGGAGAAGTTTGATCATCTGGGGCTGGCTCGTACCTACCATGAACAGGGCGCTTCGGCCGTTTCCGTGTTGACCGACAAAGACTTTTTCCAAGGCGACCTTCGGTATCTCAAAGAGATCAAACAAGCCTTGCCGATTCCTGTGCTCAACAAGGAGTTCATGGTCGGCGATGTGCAATTTTATGAAGCGCGGGCGCACGGCGCCGATGCGGTGTTGCTGATCGTCGCCGCGCTGGAACGGCGTCAATTGA
The DNA here is from genome assembly GCA_964435885.1 of uncultured Nitrospira sp. Lineage (GTDB taxonomy): Bacteria > Nitrospirota > Nitrospiria > Nitrospirales > Nitrospiraceae > Nitrospira_D. The sequence goes on from CAYTAS010000036.1 coordinate 24,548, forward strand.
CGGATTTCTATGCGTTGGCAACCGAACTCGGGATGGATAGCCTCTTTGAAACTCATCACGAGAGAGAGTTGGATACGGTTTTGGAGTGGATTCCCACCGCAAGGATGATCGGGATCAACAATCGCGATTTAAAAACGTTCACGACCGACCTGAACGTCACCTTTCGACTGGCAAAACGAATTCCATCCGATAAGCTGATCATCAGTGAAAGCGGAATTCACAGCCGCGATGACGTGACGAAACTGATGGAGGCAGGCGTTCATGCCATGTTGATCGGAGAGTCGCTCATTCGCGCGGAGTCCACGGCAGACAAAGTCCGAGAGTTGCTCGGGGGCGGACCGCGCAGTCCGCAGTCCGCCTAGCTCGGTCGCTATGAAAGTCAAAATCTGCGGGATTACCAATGTGGAGGACGCGGAGGTTGCGGTACGGGCCGGCGCTGATGCGTTGGGATTTGTCATGTACCGCAAGAGTCCGCGTTTCATCGAGCCTGCGGTGGCGAGAGCCATCGTCGTCGGGCTTCCACCTTTTGTGCTGCCGGTAGGAGTGTTCGTCAATGAAGGAGCCGAGAGGGTACGGGCACTCATGGATGAGTGCGGGTTTGCTCTGGCCCAACTGCATGGCGATGAATCGGCTCTCTATTGCCAGAACCTCGGTCGCCCGGTGCTAAAGGCCCTTCGGTTGAAGGACCGTCGGACTTTTCTCTCATTGGCTGAATTTCATGGACGGGCGAACGTGCGAGGGGTTCTGATCGACGCGTTTTCCGACCAGGCCTATGGCGGTACGGGGCAGACAGTTGATTGGACTTTGGCGCAGGAAGCCGCTCGCTCGACGCCCATTATCTTGGCCGGTGGGCTCACTCCTGCCAATGTGGCTGACGCGATCTCCCATGTGCGTCCCTACGGAGTCGATGTGAGCAGTGGCGTGGAACAGAATCCCGGCAAGAAAGATCCGGACAAGGTGAAGGCGTTTATTCAAGCAGCAAGGCTTGTGCCAGCCGAATAGCCGCAACTATACTGCTTGATGATTGATTGAGGAGGAGACGCTCGCATGTTCCCAGACAGCCATGGCCGGTTCGGACCTTATGGTGGTCGGTATGTGCCGGAAACCCTCATGCCGGCGCTCTTGGAATTGGAGGGAGAGTACGCCAAAACGAAAAAAGATCGCCGGTTTCAGACCGATCTCGCCTACTATCTGAAACAGTACGTCGGGCGTCCAACCAGCCTTTATCGTGCCGATCGACTCACCAAAAAATTGGGTGGCGCCAAAATCTATCTGAAGCGGGAAGATCTGTGCCATACCGGCGCGCATAAAATTAACAACGCCATCGGGCAAGTTCTGCTGGCCATGCGCATGAAAAAGCGACGCATCATTGCCGAGACCGGGGCCGGTCAGCACGGTGTCGCCACCGCCACGGCAGCCGCGATGTTCGGACTGGAATGCGAAATCTATATGGGCACGGAGGATATGCAACGGCAGGCGTTGAACGTTTTTCGCATGCGGTTACTCGGTGCGAAAGTGACCGGCGTTGATGCCGGCAGCCGAACCTTGAAAGACGCCATCAGTGAAGCGATGCGCGATTGGACGACGAACGTTCGAACGACACACTACATCCTGGGCTCGGTCCTTGGGGCCCATCCCTATCCCATGATGATCCGCGATTTTCAGGCGATCATCGGGCGAGAGGCTCGCAAACAAATTCTTGCCGCTGAAAATCGGTTGCCGGATTATCTCGTAGCCTGTGTGGGTGGGGGGAGTAATTCGATCGGGCTGTTTCATGCGTTTCTAGGAGATCGCAAGGTCAAGATGGTCGGGGTAGAGGCCGGAGGGCTCGGGATAGAAACGGGAAAACATGCCGCGCGGTTTTCCGGAGGCAAGCCGGGTGTCTTGCAAGGAACTATGACCTACCTGCTTCAGGACGAGAACGGGCAGATCAATTTGACCCATTCCGTATCGGCGGGGTTGGACTATGCGGCGGTAGGCCCGGAACATAGTCTCTATCGTGACCAAGGCCGGATTGAGTACACCTTTGCGACGGACGCCGAGGCGCTGGCGGCCTTTGATCTGCTGGCACGGGAGGAAGGCATTGTTCCGGCATTGGAAAGCGCCCACGCCATTGCGCATGTCATCAAGCTCGCCCCCAAACTGAAAAAGTCACAGGTGATCATCGCCAACCTTTCCGGTCGTGGTGATAAAGATGTCCAGCAAGTGGCCAGGATGCGAGGGGTGGAGTTATGAGTCGACGGCTGGAAGCTACCTTTGCCCGTCTGCGTGACAAGGGAGAGAAAGCGCTCATTGCCTATCTCATGGCGGGTGATCCTGGGCTGGCTGAAACCGAGCAACTGGTATTGGCGTTGGAAGAAGCGGGCGCCGATATCATCGAGCTGGGCGTGCCCTTCTCGGATCCGATCGCGGACGGGCCGGTGATTCAGCAGGCGGCGGAACGGGCCTTGAAGAACGGGACGACGCTTCGGCAGATCCTTGCGTCGGTCACGTCGCTCCGGCAACGCACAGAGATTCCGATCATCCTCATGCTGTACTACAACTCGATCCACGCTATGGGCTGTGAGGAGTTTTGCGCTGCTGCAAGCGCTGCCAGCGTGGACGGCTTGATCGTGCCGGATATGCCTCCGGATGAAGCGGGACCGCTCAAGGGTCCGGCCGATGCCGCCGGACTGCCGCTCATCTTTTTGCTTGCACCGACCAGCACGCCCAGTCGGCGAAAACTTGTGGCGGCGGAATCGGATGGGTTTGTCTATTATGTCTCGCTGACGGGGATTACAGGATCGAAGATCAGCAACGTTGGGGACATCCAGGATAACGTCAAAAAACTAAAGAAAGTCTCCGGTGCTCCCGTTGCCGTTGGCTTCGGCGTAGCGACACCGGAGGATGCGGCGCAAGTATCGAAGATGGCGGATGGGGTGATCGTCGGCAGCGCCATCGTCAAACGGATTGCGTCCCACCAACAAGATCCCGGTATGGTCGGCCATGTCGCCGAGTTTGTCCGATCGTTAAAATCAGCGATGGCTGTCGGCTAGTTGTCCTGTCATATCTCACCGCCCACACCTTGAAGCGTAACCAATGCGTCCTCGCAGAGTGCGGGATTCATTGCCTTACCGTCGAAAGTGCGTACAATCGAATTCGTCTAATACTGGGACTGAGGTATGACGATCGGGTTGCACATGGCCTTGTTGGAGTTCGGTGGGAAGTCGAAGCTCGCTGAACGCTTGACGCACAAGACCAGACCTGATCGTGTCGTGCGCTGGCAAACCAAAGCAATCCCCGATGTGGCCGCCATTCAGGCCGCATTCATGCCTAACATTGCGGTCAATACGGACGCCACAAAAGCTGCACGTTCGGGGCCTCCGTTACCTTGAACGTTCGGCAACGCGGCATGAAACTACCCAAACGAATACTTGCAATACTCGCTGTTAACTGCCTGCTGCTCAGCGTCGGCCTTGTGGTCGTAGAGCTGATTTTTGGTGGGTGGTTGGATGCAAGCAATCTAAACCGTCTCAATCTCCTCAAAGACTGTGTTCGGCAGTACGATGTGTCACATCTGTACAACGACCCGAACCCCATTATTCGGTATTCACGTGATAAGTATGGCTTACGTGGTACACATGACAGACCAGGCAGCATCGACATTCTTACAGTCGGCGGCAGTACGACGGACCAGCGTTACATTCGGGACGGAGAAACCTGGCAAGACGTGCTTCAAGACCGTTTTGCACGAACAGGAGTGACTGTGGTCGTCGGAAATGCCGGCGTAGACGGACAATCGACCTATGGTCATATCAAGAATTTCAAGTGGTGGTTCCCACATATCCCTGATCTCAAGCCGGGATACATTCTCTTCTATGTTGGGTTGAACGACTTTTACATGGAAGACGGATACAGTCACGACCAGATTGTGAGCGAAGAGCAGGACCTCACGCAAAAACTTAAAGGCAACAGTGCAGTGTGGCACATGATTAGGACGCTGCGCGGCGTCTATAAAGCGATGGTCGTCGACAAGATCGGACATGGTGCTGTTGACTTCAGCAAAGTTCACTGGACGCGCGATTCAATTCAAAAGGACTACAGTGTGATGGACCGAAGACTAAGTGAATACGCGACTCGGCTGCGTGCCCTTGCAGACATGACGCATCGCATTGGGGCAAAGCCGATTTTTGTGTCTCAGCCTTCGCGCAGATATCGCGTCACACCAGAAGGGCTCATGGGGGACAGCTCGGTCAGTTTCTATGATGGCCATAAGTACAACGGTGTCGATTACTATCACATGATGAGAAAGCTCGACGGTGTCACGAAAGCAATAGCTATCGAGAAAGATGGTTTGTTTGTGGACCTGGCGACTCATGCTGGATGGGTCGACACCGACTTTTATGATTTCGCGCACATGACGCCGAAGGGAGCAGAAAAAATAGGAGAACTTTTGTGGGATGCATTGAAAAACGTAGTTACCGGTGCCGAACGAGGCGCTGAGGGTTAATATAAGAGGTCATATAAAGAGTCATGTCTTGCCTATTTCTATGACTCACGTCCGTGTGCCCACTACCGACGGTTTGTCTGAAAAGGGATCGACAAGGCCTTTGATCTGGAAGGGCGTGCGTTCTCTCGTGCAGGAGCCTGGATGACGGATACGGCCAAGAAAGTAACAGTACCCATCAACGTCGACCTGAATGAGATCAGAGACATCGCGCACAAAGGCGTACGACGTGCAGTTGTCTTTATGGGCTTAGGCTTGAATGCTGCCGCTGATGAAAAGTTCAAGAATTATCGGCTTTCACAGTTGACGAAAGTTGATCTGGTACCTACCGATGCGGATGAAGCCCAGATAGGTGCTTTTAAGAAAGAATTTTCATATTGGATCATTGGAAACGGGCTTAGAGAACTCATAGAACACTTCAATATATTTCTTGATGGATTGTACAACGGCTGCTTGTTGTTTGAAGCAACGAAGGCAGGCGGTTTGTCAGCACAAGAGCTACAGAAAGCAGCCAATAAATTCCACTTTGCTGGTCTAGGGAAGAAACTTGCTATGCTCAAGGAGCAGCATCACGTTGAACCCAAGAACCTTGATTATCTTCTTTCTGTAAATAAGGCGAGAAATTGCCTCACGCATCGGCGTGGCGTTGTTGGCGAACCGGATGTTGCAGAGGATGGAAAACTTCACTTGAAGTGGAAAGGTATGGAGATATTTGTTAAGACTCCGGCTGGAGAAGAAATCGCACTCCTACCTGCAAGCTTCACTGAGCCATTGTTGCTTAAAGACGGCGGGATGGTTAAGTTGCGTTTCCCAGAGCGAACTAAGACATTTTCTCTTGGTGAGCTGATAATTTTGACGCCGTTTGACTTAACCGAATTCTGTCAGCTTGTTGCCGAAGAGACTAACGTGATCTGCCAATCCGCAATTACATATGCGAAAAGCTTGGGAGTTCCCCAGAAGAATGAAGTGGATGCGTGAATTGGGGTCAGAGAACAATTTAACCTATAAACGGCGGTTGAAGAAGCGGCCTGCTCCGGCTAGCCTTGCTGGAAGC
>CAYTAS010000037.1:0-29975 GCA_964435885.1 uncultured Nitrospira sp.
ACCCTTCGTTCCCAACCCTCCACCGGACATACCAATACGTATGGGAGACACCGGCCTGTTTCCCTAACAAATGATGATCAGCAAGTCTTGTGCCTCTAGCTCTCGTCGTGAATTGAGCAGAATTGTCAGCTGGATTTTGCTTCTTGCTTTGGGCCGCCCATTGCGTCATGGGACATCCATGCCCCATGGCAGTACTCCGAGCGGTGAACTGCATCAATGCAGAAGGGGATTTTGCTGGTGCGTAGAGAAAAGGGAATGGGGCCGCGTCGCCCCATTCGAATTCAGAACAGAACGATTCCGGAGAGGTTCAGAATGATCCGCGCAGGCCGTGTTTCTTTACCATCCGCTCGATCGTCTTGCGATCTACGCCCGCCTCACGCGCGGCCCGACTCATATGCCCGTCGTTCCGTTTGAGAAGCCCCAACAAGAATTCTCGCTCGAACGCTTCGACGGCCTGCTGCTTTGCTTGCTTGAATGAGGCGGCTTCCGGTTGAAGTGCCTCCTTTTCGGTCACATTCAGAAGGCGTTCAGGCAGATGCTCGCTCTTGATTGTGGCCCCATCGACCAGCACGGCAGCTCGCTCCATGACATTTTGCAGCTCCCGCACATTGCCCGGCCAGGAATATCGCATCAGGAGATCCGCGGCTGAAGGATCGATCGTTGGAATCGTGCCGATTTCAGCTCGAACGCGCTGCGCAAACCGCGTCAGAAACTCATTGGCCAGCAGAAGAATATCCTCGCCGCGGGCTCTGAGGGGGGGGAGGTTTATAGGAATGACGTTCAGCCTATAGTAGAGATCTTCGCGGAATGTTCCCCGCTTGCACAGTCCTTCTAGATCTTGATTGGAGGCCGCGATGACACGTACATTCAGCGGTGTGAACCGTGTCCCTCCTACCCGCCGCACATGCCGCTCTTGCAGAACACGAAGCAGCCGAGCTTGTAGATTCGCGGACATTCCGCTGACTTCATCAAGAAAAATCGTTCCGCCGTCCGCCGCCTCGAAGAGACCGGCCTTGGCGGCATGCGCGCCGGTGAAAGCCCCTCTCTCATGACCGAACAGCTCGGTCTCCAAGAGAGAGTCTTGGAGGGACACACAATCCACCGGAATAAACGGGCGGTCTGACCGAGAGCTCGACTCATGAATCAATCGGGCGATCATTTCTTTGCCTGTCCCGCTTTCACCATACACCAGAACATTGGAATCGGTCGGCGCCACTTTATTCACTAACGCCAACACTTCTCTCATCGCCGCGCTGTTCCCGACGAGCTGAGTCACTTCGCCCGGCAAACGAGGAGACGTTCGTTCCATCGACGCGCCGACACGAACGCCGGTGCCGACGATCGGCGGCACGGATTCAAACGCCCGCTTTGCAACCTGTATCAGCTCATCACTCGTGAACGGCTTCGTAATATAATCAAACGCCCCGTACCGCATCGCCGTCACTGCTGTGTCGATGGTTGCATGCGCCGTCAAGAGAACCACGAGGACCCCCGGATCCATTCGTTTGACGGCAGCCAAGACTTCAATGCCGTCCAGTTTAGGCATCCGCAGATCCGTCAGCACCAGACCTGGCCGTTCCCGTTCGATCATATCGATCGCGACATGAGGATCTGAGGTTACGACGCAATCGTACGGCACACGGCTCAAAATTCTTCGGCAATTCTCCAAGGCCTCTCGCTCATCATCCACTATGAGGATTTTGCCTGCGATTCCCATGTTTCTTCTTCCTCAACAGCGGCACCGCGACCAACGGTCGGCAATGAAACAACGAATTGTGCGCCAGTCTCCCCATTCTTCACTTCGATCCTCCCACGGTGATCGGAGACGATCCCATACGTCAGGAAGAGTCCGAGGCCCGTCCCTTGTCCGACCGACTTGGTGCTGAAAAACGGATCGAAGACCCGGCCGATGATCTCGCCAGGGATGCCGGGTCCGTTATCGGATACGGTTATCTGAACCCCAGGACTGCCGTCCATCTGCATGGGCTGAGTTTGAACCGAGACGATGCCGCCGGCACCCAGCGGACTCACCGCATCTATGCCATTATTGATCAGGTTAAGAACCACGGTTTCCAGCCGGTCGCGATCGCCCATGACGGGGGGAAGCGATGACGCCGTGCTGCTTTCAAGTCTCATGGAAAGTGCCGACACCCGTTCGCTCGCGATGGAGACACACGAGCGCACCACACAATTAATATCGACCGGTTTCAAGGTTGAAACCGTCCCGCGCGAAAAGGTCAGAATGCTTCTCGTCACCCGTAGAATGCGTTCGGCCTGCGCTCGGACCGCCAGGAGATCGCGCCGCACCTCGGCCGGCATCGGTGAACGAGAGGCATCGGCCTCCATACATTCGATCCGATTCAAAATAATCCCAAGAGGATTGTTGATCTCGTGCGCGATTCCACTGGCGACTTTGCCCAACGAGGCCAGCCGCTCGGCCAATTCCAGGCTTCGCATGTGCCTAGTGATTTCCTGTGTCTTTTCTTCCACGCGCCGAGCCAGCTCCTGATTGAGTCCTTCGAGCTCTGCACGCGACACCTGCAACCGATCGGCCATGCGATGCACGGCTACGGCCAGCTCCTCAAATTCATCACCTGTATGGATATGAAGCGGACGATCATACGTCCCTTGACTGATCGCGTCGACACCGGTTTGCAAGATCTGAATAGGGCGGGCGATTCGCGCGGCGACATACCGCCCGATGGCCCATAAGAGCGCCAGCATGACAAGCCCGATGATCGCAAGATTTCGGAGTTGATCACGGATCGGGGCATAACTTTCCGTTGGCTGTTGCCGGACAAACACGTGCCACGGATTGTCCGGCAATCGAAGCTGAGAAACCGGAGCATATCCCACGACGGTATCGCTCATGCCATGTCCATCATCTTCTGCAATCGCCCAGCCTGGCTCCGACGAAACGATCATCGCCATCAGCCGACTGGGAATCCGATGCGCTTGTCTCGGCAAGATCGGACAGACGAGCGGATTTCCGGCAGCGTCAAACAGCATGGCATGGCCGGTCTGCCCTATGTGTATGTGCTTGACCATGGCAAGAAGGGTATCGAACCGATAAGACGCCTTAACGGCACCGATGACAACACGTTGCCGTTCATCAAGGATGGGTACTGCGATGTCGATCGTTTCTTCTGGAGTCCGAAACGACCCCTCCTGAACAGGAATCATCCCGCTGATATGCACTTGCTCGCCGTTGCCCATCTGGACCGCTTTCCACCACAATTCGTCCCCATAATAGTAGCGGTCAGGATCGGAGCTGGACGCAACCAGAGCGCCATATTGATCCACGATGAGCAGACCGACAACCTTATCCCCTCCACGAACCTTCATCTCAAGAAGAAAACGGGACAGCTCGGTATCCATAAGATGTCCCGCGCTCTCCACCCCCTTTTCCCACAAACGCATACGTTCCGAGATCAGGCGTTGTGTTCTCTCGCGATCATTTGGATAAGACCGATTGACCTCTTCGACCGGCCGGCGGACCCGCAACGGTGCAGATCCGAGCAACCGCACACTTTGCACTTCAGCCTGAACCAGCATGGTCACGCGATCAGCGGCTTGGACCGCCACCGCTTGAAGGTTCCCACCGATCACGTCGCGAAGAGACCGCATCCCCGACACATACGCGAGAATCAGACCGATCAACAGTGGGATACATCCCACCAGCACAATGGCCCACACAATTCGTCCGCGAATGGTCCGAATTTTCATCGTCAGTTCGTTCCCAATTCCCGCATTTTACGTGTCGGTAGCAGAGAAACGCCAGGTGTCGGTCACAATGCACGTCGATTCAGATCTCCGGATGGACACTCGAAAAGCAGTCCGGAATACGGGCATGCAGCACCCGATCGCCGGTTTAGGATCAATTCCCATCTCAGTGTCTCCCCACCGTCATCCTCTCCCCAGCACCACATGAAACGTCAAATCCACATCGACTCGGCGCACCTTGATTGAAACCTCCTGTCCCGGACTCGTGCGCTCGATCAGATAATTCTTGAGTTGAGCGGCATCGAGAATCTCCGTACCGTCGATCGCCAGAAGCATATCGTGTTTCTGGACACCTGCTGCCTTGGCCGGTTCCGTGACATCCTTGACGGCTACGCGCAACTTCGTTCCATCCTTCACCGATGTCAGATGGACGCCCAGTTTCGAGAACGTCAGCGGCTTACCTGAAAGGGCCGCATTGACGATGCGCTCTGCAAGAATCCCTGGAATCGCGAAGGCCATACGGCTGCAATATGCCTGGGTTTCCTCCTTGTCGGTCTGTATCACAGCGTGCAAAATCCCCACGACCTCCCCCCGGCCATTGAACACCCCTCCTCCTGAGTTCCCGCTGCAGGCCGATAAGTCCGCCTGTATGAGGCGGGTATCAACCGTTTGCAGAAATGTGTTGGTATTGCCGAGCCGCCCGAAGGCCATGGTCGGCCCCCAGCCGAGCGGATAGCCGACGGTGAACACCTCCATGCCCGGCACAATTTCTCCCGTGCCGAAGGATGTGCCCACCACCAGCTTCCCACGATGGGATTCACCGATACGGTAGACGACGACGTCCATGAACGCGCTGTCGCCGACGAGATCGGCCGGAAGCTCATGGAGGTCGTTCGTCAGCAGGCGAATGTGTCTTTGAATGGTGGTTCCCGTGGTGGGATCGCGCTTCTCTGCCGCGTGTCTGGCGGTAATCACGTAGCCGTCACGCAAGTGGAATCCGGTACCTCGGACGGCGACCTTCCCGTACTTCTCCGGTATCCGCTCATCTTGCGTATCGGCCAGAATTCCCACGGTCGCCTGTCTCGCTTGCAGAAAGGCATCATGACCGAGTGGCGCCGTCTCAGCCTTGACTGAGAAGGCAAGCATTGTCGTCACAGCCCATGCAGCAAGGCCAAATCGGCACAGGCAACGAGTCGGTCCCCATTGAAGCGTACTCATTCATTGCTCCTTTCACCAACAGTTCGGACACGGTCACCGCATACTATAATTCGTGTGCCGTCCGTTCCGAAAGAGCGCCGGGAAGGCCAAGCAGCCCTCCTGCAATTCCGGAGCACAGGTGCTATCAGAGGATGCGTGACCTCTTGCAAGGCACAAACAGAAGGTCTTATAGTCTCACGCAACCGGGTTGATCATGAATGTTCCGAGCCATGGCTGATGCCGAACCGTTGTAGCTGGTCGATGGGCGTATTCTTTCTTCTCGTCATCATGGCAGGTTCCGCTCCGGCAGTATCTGTATCAAGCCCCTCCCCGGAACTGGCCCAGCGCTTAGCAAGGATCGCCGAGCTGGGCAGGCCCTCGCCGATGGTCAAGATTCCAGCCGGCCCGTTCTTGCTCGGCAGCAAACGAGTCGATGGTGCCCCCTATGGGAAATGGACACAATTCGACGATACGGAGATCCCTCAACAACGAGTCTGGTTGGATGCCTACGAGATCGATCGGGAGGAGGTCAACCTCGGCGAATACCTATCCTACCTTCATAGGAAAAAGCTCCTTCCTTCCAATGAGCTGCAGAAACTCATCTGGCACGTCATTACCGTCCATTTCATTTCGGACGAAATACTGACCCGGTGGCCCGCGCTCTATGTCACATGGTCCGAAGCACACGACCTCTGCGCGACCAAGGGCGCGAGGCTGCCGACCGAAGCCGAATGGGAAAAGGCGGCGCGCGGCCCCGAGGGCAACCTCTACCCATGGGGCGACGCCGCTCCCAGCTCCACGCTGGCGATGTTTGGACAGCATCATGTTCATGAAATCCCCATTCTGTCGGCTGTCGATTCACATGCCGAAGGGAGAAGCCTCTATGGCCTCCACCATATGGCCGGAAACGTCGCGGAATGGGTACAGGACTGGTTCGGTTTCGACTACTATGCCTACATGCCGGAGCGCAATCCCCAGGGTCCGACGACGGGACGCTACAAAGGCATCCGTGGAGGATCCTGGAAAAGCAAGCGAGTCATGCTTCGTACCGCGACGAGAGGTGGCTCGGCTCCAGATCAACGTTCTGCCACGATCGGGTTCCGGTGCGCGCGATCGGTTGCCTCCCCGCCCCCCAACTAGAGCAATCGCCCGAACATGAGGAGACGCGACAGTCGATGAGACCGTCCAAATCGCCCGGAAGAAAATGTGCGAACGTCTATGATAGGATTTTCAACATGCGTCAGATAATCCTGGTCTTCGGCCTTACCTGTAGCCTGTTGCTTCTGGGTCAGAGAGGGTGGGCCTTGGAGTTCACCGCCGATCAGGTGACGAAAATTCAGGGCAAGTTGCAAAAATCGAACATTTACTACCGCGACACCATGTGGCGGATTGAGCACCACACCATGAGCCCTGTCAACATCAGCATCGTACGCAAGGACAAGAAGCTGGTGTGGCTGCTGATTTCACGAATGAAGCATTTCAAGACCATTCCCTATAGCCCGGATCAAGACCTGCGGGTGACCGAACGGTTGGATGGAGAAATATCTCGGCAGGAAATCGGCACGGAAGTGCGGGACGGGCATCCGACGATCCTCTATGAGGTGACGACCAAGCATGGCGAACAGATCGAAGAGTACTACCAGTGGCTGGCCACGGATATTCGTTTTCCCATGAAGCTGGCTAAAAAGGACGGCAGTTGGATCGTGGAGTATCACCATGTAAAAATGCGCCCGGTGTCGGACTACCTCTTCAACCTTCCCATCAATTTTCAGCCGCTGGAAGAATTCAACACCCTGCCACCCGAGCACACCGAGCCAGGCAGAGACTAATACAAAGGAGGAGTGGGCTGTGCGAGTTGCTGGAATCGTGGCAAGTACTGCAATGATGGGCGTGATGGCCGTGACGGCAACGTATGCGTTGGACGTCGCGGATGTCGTCCGGCAATGGACTCCTGAAGGAAGAACACTTGCCCAGGAACGGGCCAAACTCCCGGCCCATGACGAAATGGTCCTGATCCCGGCCGGCGAATTCCTCATGGGCAGCGATAAGAAAGCGGATCGAAACGCGTATCAAGCGGAATTTCCGCAGCGGAAGGTGTACCTGAAAGCCTATGAAATCGACAAGTTTGAAGTCACGACCGTGCAATTTCTGAAATTCGTCCTGGCTCATGATATGCCGCCTCTGATCGACTGGCAGTATGACGGCGGAAACTTTCAAGAAACGATGTCGAGCCATCCCGTCATGCACGTATCCTGGGATGAGGCCGATGCCTACTGTCGGTGGGCCGGCAAACGACTCCCCACCGAAGCCGAATGGGAAAAGGCCGCGCGCGGCGAGGACGGACGCATCTATCCTTGGGGCAATCAGATGGCCGGTTTATCGAGAGCGAACTACGGGCGCACGGGTTTATCAGGTCCCGTGCGAGATCGTCCTGAGCGACTCCTGCTCTATCCACCGATTATTTCGGTCGATAAGTACGACAATGCCGTGAGTCCCTACGGCGTCTTTCAGATGTCCGGGAATGTGGCCGAGTGGGTGGCCGACTGGTATGACCGCGCGTACTATGCGACGGCACCCGACAAGGATCCCATGGGGCCGGAGAAGGGAACGCAACGAAGTTTTCGCGGCGGCAGCTGGATCGACAGCACGCCCAGCGTGAGGGCCGCGCAGCGAAACGGGACCGATCCGAACACCAAGATGAATTGGCTGGGGTTTCGTTGTGCCCGAGATGTGAATCCCGCTCAAGAAGTTCAGAACTAAGCGGTTGCTTCAGAGCCCTGTCGACCGACACGCAAGCAACTCCGCGAAAGGGCGCCGAACCCATTCCCTCATGAGCCTGAATTCCGGTTGAGAATCGAACAGGGCTCCTGCGTGAGAGGGACTCTGAGGACTATTTGATCGGCGCGTCGCTTGCACAACGAAATCCCGTGGACTCATTGCGGAGGGTCGGATCACTCTCCACGCGGGTAAAGATGCGAACGCTGGGCGTCTCGTTCGGCCATCCTGCACCTCGAATGACCTTCTTGGTGCCGGACGCCGGTCCTTTCGGGTTCTTATTCGGGCTCTTCTCATAGTACCGAGGATCGTACCAGTCGTTCACCCATTCCCAGACATTGCCGGCCATGTCATACGCGCCATAGGGACTCTTCCCTGCTTCATAACTCCCTACGGGCATAAGCGTCTTCTCACCGATCCACCGTTGATTGTAATTCAAATGCTTTGCCGTCGGCTCGACATTCCCCCAGGGGAACCGTTTGTCGGACGTCCCTTTTGCCGCCTTTTCCCATTCTGCTTCCGTCGGGAGTCGTTTGCCCGCCCATGTACAGTAGGCGTCCGCATCGAACCAATCGACGTTGATCACAGGACGATCAGCGAGCGACTCCGTGATACTGTCCCCTTGCCACAGATTTCGCGTGGCATTCTTGGGATTCTGCGGCACGCGATGCCCGGTGGCCTTGACGAAGTCCAGATACCTGCGGTTCGTCACTTCAAAGGTATCGATCGCAAACGAGTCCAGAAACACCTCATGACGCGGATATTCATCCCGTCCCCCGTCTCGATCACCGGAAGGAACCCCCATTGGAAACGTGCCAGACGGAATCAGAATCATCGGCGCACCGTCCTTACCGACCAGCACCTCGCTCGAACCCTGAGGTGCCCCACCATCGGAAAATGAAGGCGATGAACTGAGCACGACGCATGCCAATATCACAAATCGAACCACCATCGGAGCACACTCCTTCCCCAACAGCGACAACCGATTCATCGTATCATGCGCTTGGAACGGAACACCAAGCCCGCTCACGCAACGCACATCACGCAATCCGACTACGCCTTCGCGTCTAACCCTTCAATGCCACCACGGTGAGGAGCGCGCCTCCTGCTGTGGCTCGAACCGCGTCATCCTCGTCGTGGAGACTCCGCTTAAGAATCTCGACCGCGCGCGAGCCCTCGACCTTGGCCATCGACTTGATCGCCGCAATTCTCACGCGGGACACCGTATCCTGAATCAGCAACATCAGTGCCGCTCGCGCCGCCTCCCGATTCTCACCCCCGGCATGCCCCAAGGCCCTCGCCACAGCAGCACGAACGGCAGGCTCTTGTACGTTCATCAGAGTTCGAACGGAATCGGCGACGACCGCAAATCGCTCGCCATGCTCCAAAAGCGCACCGATCACAAAGGCCTTGACGGCAGAGTCCCGGTCATCAAGGGCCTTGGTCAATGGAGGGCCCGCATTCAAACCATGCAATTGGCCTAAGCTGACTGCAGCGGCGATTCGCACCGGAGGGAGAGGATCCCTCAGCAGGCGAGTCAGAGCGGTGAGTCCCTCCGCCGATGGAACACGTCCGAATCCCGTCGCGGCAGCTCCGCGCACAGACGGTTGCTTGTGTTCGCTCGCCTCCATGAGGATCGGAACAACGTGTGTCGGTTGACGCTCGACCAGCGCGCGAATGGCCGAGGTTCGCTCATCGGGATTGGGCGCTCGGGCATAGCGCAACAGCAAGTCACAACCGTCCGAACGTTTTAGACGGCAAAGGACCTCGGCAGCGGCCACACGCACGCGCACCTCAGGGTCCTTGAGCGCCGGTTCAACCAGTGGAATCACTGAGGCATCGTCTGATCGTGCAAACCCCTTGAGGACCGCTTCCTTCACCAATGCCGCTTGATCCTCCAAGGCCTGCCGGAATTTCGGAGACCGGCGACCGGCATCGAGTTTGGCAAGCCCCTCAGCGGCCAAGGCCCGGACAAGACCGGATCCGTCACTGAGTCCGTCTTCGAAGAATGGAACGGCATCGGGGTTCTGCCATTCCTTCAGCGCCGTATAGGCTGCCCCGCGCATCTGCTCGCGCATATCTTTCGTGAGCGCGACTACGAACCCAAACGCGACCTCCCGCAGGAGAAACGGTTCATCATGCTTCGACTGCCGCGCGAGAGTGTCATATTCGGCAAGCGCATCCTTGAGTTTGCCGAGCCTCAGCAATGTGCGGACCTTGAGCCGACGCATTTCCGGTACGTCGGCTGCCTCGTTGCTCAGTTTGTTCAGCTCCTCAAAAGCCTTTTGATATTCCTCATTCCCATACAATGCTTGAACCTTCTGAAGATCCGAATCCATCCCGCTCAATGCCGGTTGAAGCATAAGGCAGAAAAACCAGGGCAGCGCACAGACCGTAACTGCGGCGTGTCGAAGGAACCTGATCAGCATGCCTCTACTCCTCCCGCTTCTCGTTGGTCCCACCACGACGCTTCCGATATCCAGGCGGCTCCGAAAAATACCGGTCGGGTTGGGTCGACATGCGGATTCGCTCATATTCGAACGACCAATCACGATCCCGGCTGACCAGTTTGAGGACCATCCCGGCTTCCACATCGACCCATTCGAACAATCGCTCAGGAAGCCCATCACGTTCCACGTGAACTTCGAACAACCGCGCGGCACGACCCGCCACGGTTGCCTCACCGACGGCGGTCCTGCTCGTTTCTCCCGCCAGCTCCGTGCTCATCGACAGGATGTCATCCGTGATCGGCAACACCAGCAGCTGTCTTTGTTGCGGAAGGACATACCACCTCTCCCCCAAATCCGGCCGGATGATTTCGATCGCCGAGAAGCCGAGCTCAGTTCGAACAGCGTATTTGTACTCCAATCTGAGCCGATCACCCTTTGCGAATACTTGCGCATGATACATTTTGCCGTCGACTCGCTTGATGAGCGTCCCGGAAAATTCGGCCCCAATGGGAATCCTGTCGCCGCCTTCCACGGCGGAGCTGGTGATACTCAGGACAACCGTGCCGACCACGACAAGAAATCCCGCCCTGCAGATTCTCCATGGAAGCCACGGATGCATGGGGCATCAACGCTGACGCTCGAGCAAAGGCTGGATATCAACGGGATACCCTAACGAGTCAAGACCGAACCGAGGGTTATCGAGGACCTTGTGGGCGGTTCGAGTGCCTCTGGGCGCTGGGACTGAAAGTTGCTCGACGAGTCGCCCATCCGGCTGGACCACGACGGATTTTGTTATGCCGGGCCCTGTGTGGGGATGCCACACCACCAAATGATAGGTGCCGGGAGGAATGTGGTCGATCCGGAACTTTCCTTCGGTATCAGTCAGCGCATAGTACGGGTTATTCACGGCTATAGCCCAACTTTCCATGTACGCGTGGAAGCCGCATTGCATGTAGAAGGTACGCCGACCTTTATTGAGATAAATCGGTCCCACCAGCGATTTGCCGGGAGCATGATTGTGTAACGCATGGAGATCTCCTCGACGATGCTGATGATTCATGACGAGGGGCGTATTGAACAGGACGCGCGCCCCCGCCTCCAATGAGGTCTCATACCCCTGAATATCGTGCATGACGGGGTCCATGTTAATCACTTCCACCGCATGCCCGTTCCGGACGATCGTCATGAACGGCTGGAAGAGGCAATCGCGAGCCTCAATCAACGGAACCGACAACTCAAACGGTTTTCCGGAATCGATCCCCTCCAAGAGTACGACGGCATCCTTTAATCCTCCTTGATGGCCGACGGCGAAGTCATGCAGTAGACGCCACCCACGGCCGTTGGAGATCCGCCCACAATAGGCAGGATCGGGAAAGGTAATAAGATTGAACCCCTTCGGCTCCGGCACCGCTCCGTCGAGCGTGATCGTACCCTCGATGGTTCCTCCATGCGCAACTTCCACAACGTCATACGAATACGCATGCACGTCCCCCAGCAACAGCGCAAGGACACCGAAACCAAGGACGACGAACCTGCTCGTTCCGTTCATTTCCTTCTCCTTTGAGAAACATTGTCGGCCTGCCGGCCACACACCATCGGACTGATTTCGTGCCGGACTGTTGCGATCACCCTGTACCCGCTGTGTCATACTTTTAATTATACCGAGTTCCTCATTCAATTGCAGGATTCATCCGGTGAGCCAAAAACAAAGGGGGGAGCCATGCGTTCAGCACGGCTCCCCCCTTTTCCGTCTCTCCTCGGAATTCCCGAGCGCTTACTTCATCGCCGTTGGAACCACCTGAGGTTGCTCCTCAGATGCCGCATGCTTGGAGCCGACTCCACCGGCACCCAGCGGCTGAAGCCTCTTGTCTCCTGACGGCAACACTCTCATGTACCCCCACTGCCCGGACTGGGAATACGGC
Organism: uncultured Nitrospira sp.; assembly: GCA_964435885.1. Classification (GTDB taxonomy): domain Bacteria; phylum Nitrospirota; class Nitrospiria; order Nitrospirales; family Nitrospiraceae; genus Nitrospira_D. The sequence goes on from CAYTAS010000037.1 coordinate 12,068, forward strand.
AACCGTTGGTTGCTGTACACATAATCACCAGGCAACCGATATGGGCCTCCGGCCGAGGGGATGAAGGCATCCAGGACTTCGGAACCGGAGAATTCCACCACGCTGATCAGATCGGCGCCCCGCATGTACGGCTCGATCGGCCATTCATGTTTTTCGACGCTGAACATGCCGTTCTGTTCGTTATTGGCCCCGATGACATGGATGCGTACCGGATCGCCGGCATGGGATTCAATGACCGGCGTCGCGGGATCTTCAGGCTTGTCGGCCTTGCAGGGTTGGAACATCTTCCCCAACGAGCACCCCTGCTCTTCGCGGTACAAGTACGGCTCGGACCGGTAGTTGATCCCGGTCAAGCCCGCGACGTTCTGCACGTACGGCATGAAGCTCGTGCCAATGATGTTATCCTCGTCTTGGAAGAACAAGGCCACATCGCGGTAGTTCGACCGCATCTCGTTTCCGGGTATGGACCGGTCCACGATGACGTCGGCCGCCCAGGCATTCTTGTTCGACAGATCGACGCCCGTCTTTGGATCTCGATACTTTGATCCCTTCGGACCGACTACGATCGCGCCGAACAAGCCGTTCCGAGGATTCATCATCACATTTCCCCAGTCCCAGACCAGTGAGGTCGTCTCACCGTTGAACGGGTCGGCATAGTACGTGTATGCCCGTTCACCACCAGGCGCGATCGTCTGATCACCGGGATTGTTCCCGACGTTGGCGCCCAGCGAATCCTTCGGATCGAACGCGAGTCCGATCGCGGAGAATGAGGCTTTGCTGTCCTTCATCTTGTTCTTCAGATTCACCTTGACGCAGTCTCCGACGTTCACCCGAAGCGTCAGAGGCATGGGCCGCGTGTTTCCTGATACTTTCGCCACATCGTCTTCCAACGCGTAAATCTTGGCGTCAGGATTGGCAAGGAGAATCTTCCGTTCGAAATCGACCTCAATGGCCTCCTGAGCCTTCGGATTGAAGGTCATCGACGGATAATCCATCGCGACGACGTTGAAGCTCTTGACCGGAGCATCGGCCGGACAGACCGGCAAGGCCTTTGGGATCTCGCCCTTGTTCGAGAATCCAGCCGGAAGTTTCTTCAAGTCCTGTTGTTCCTTGTCATAGACCCGCACAATGCCCCACCCACCTTCCGACAGTTTCGAAGATCGTCCATTGAAGTGGATGTAGTCGCCTGGTTGATGCCGTGGACCACCGGCTTCCGGCACGACCAAGTCGTACCGCTCGGCAATCCCGACATGGATGGAGTTCTTGCGATTCGCATCAGGCGCATACCGTTCCGTCCAGAACGAATGGCCCGACAAGGTCCAGGTCATGGTTTCATTCATCAGCGTATGCAACAGCCGGAACACCATCGTATCGCCCGTGTACGCCCGCAGAAGCGGCGTATAGGGATCTCCATGGATTTGACTATTGAAGATTTGAGACACATCGGGATTCGTTGCCAACCGCTGTGCGATGGGTCCGGCCCGGAAGTTTAAACCGCTTCCGGTGGTATGCGTCCCGCCGTTCAAGAACGGCATCGGAGTCATATAAATTTTTTCCGGCATGACGAAGGACACGGTCTTCCCCGCCTCCAAAGCCACTTCGATCGGTTGTCCCGGCGGATTTCCGGCCGTGACGATATTGACGGTATGCGGCACCGTATCATGCACTTGAACCATGAGCTCGCGGAAGCTGTTGTTCACACCATGGCCGACAGGCTCGTTGGTGTGGATATCCGCGATCGGACCGCTACGAATCTGCTTCCCGGTCGTCGGATCGTGATAGGTCGATCCCACCGGTTCGGCGATAAACGTACCGAACCCACCGTGTGGCCACGTCGTCGCACCGAAGGCATGGTCATGCCAAAACACGGTCCCCACGTCCGCATCCACCCAGAACCGTTGGCGGACAAATTCGACAGTCACGATGTCCTTCGCCGGATGATCGTGCTGTAAGCCCTTCGATAATGTGATCTGGTTGCCCTTGATGGCCTTGATGCGCGCGATCTCATTGCCTTTCACGTTATCGGCGCCGACCATGATCAATGTTCCCACGTGATACTGTTTTGCATTCTTGACCGAGATCGCACTGGCCCCCTTCTTCACAGCGGAGGTCAACACGGTATTCATCGGAGCAGGAAGGCCCTTCGCATTCTTTTTCTCCAGCATTGTGAACGGCCTCACCGACTGTTCATAGGAGAACCCGGTGATCACACCGTCCGATGCTTGGTTATCGAACTGCAAGAAATGCCAGTGTGTGTTGATCTTCGACGCTTGGAAATTGGTATAGTCGTCGTCGTCCCACTCGCTGGTCAATGTCCAATCCACACAATCGTAAATGTTGCCGCGCACCACCAACGGATACTTGAGATCATCGTTGGCGCGAATCGCCGCTTCCTCTTCATGCAACACGTAGATCAAGCCGTTCGGATCGATCACCGGAGGCTCCTTCCCCTGCGCCTTGGCGATCTTAATCGGCACTTTGATGAAATGCACGTTATAGCTTTTCCGCCCGGCATTGACCGGGCAGAGACTCCAGTTCCCCTGCTCTCCGGGCTTGGCCTGATCGAGGCTCTCCTCTCCGTTGTCGTCCCGCCGAATCATCTCCAGCCACGGCGCCCCGACGTGATTCGGAGAAAACATGACCCGCTTCCCAAAATGCGGCGTCAGGTGAGGCCACGCCACTTTTCCGGTCAGCGGCTCGAACATGATCGGGTGCCGCTTGCCGGGATGGGTCGATTTGTATTTGGGATTTGCAACGTCGCTTTCCTTCTCGCTCATCGCGCGATTGCCGTCCCACACCCAATCCAACACGGTGGCATCGTACGAAAGAATCTGGCCCTTTTCGTCATCCGTATGGCCAGGTTTGCCGGGCGGCGGCAACTGCATCGCGACCCAATCCTTGATCGTAATCGTGGCCGGGTTTCCTTTCCAATTGCTCTTGCCCTTCTCAAGGATCTTGAATTGCGTCCCGAACCAATCCACGGTCTGGCCGATCAGTTTGTCGGATGAAATCGGCGCCTTGATGCGACCTTTCCGATCAGGAAGCTCTTGCAAGTCCGGCATCACATCGTTTCGCATATCGCCCTGCTGGAGCGTGTTGTACACGCGCCAGTAGCCCCACATACCGGACACATAATGATGCGCCACGTGGCAGTGGAACAGAAAATCGCCAGCCACCTGCTGACAGAGACCCGAGCCACACTCCGTTTCCAGATCCAAGGCCTCGGATGGCCCGATGACTTCCACGTCGACGCGATCGGTCTTGGCGCGAATCACAGGGTACTTGACCGGGCCATTGACTGCCGTGGCCCAGAGGTTCATGTCATCGATGGCCCGCGGACTCCTCGGCCAGCGAATCGACCCGCCGTGGGGGTGATGGCTATGGAACACTTCCGACCCGCCATGGACAAGCCGAAACTTAGCCGGGTCTCCCATGTAGGAACGAGGAATCGTCGGGGCGGCATCGCCGAAGGTATAGGAACTATAGCCCATCGACTCGTCCTCAAACCCGAAGTATTCGTGCTGCAAGTGCATGTTGTTGATACCGAACGGCTCGCTCCGATAATTGATCGCGCGGCCTCCTGGGCGATAGGTATCAGTCAATGGATCGCGTTGAGGCAAGAAATCACCCTTCCGATTGAGCGGGCGGAACGCCTCGTCACCGACCTCATGGTAATACAGCACGAATTCACGGAAGTCCGGACCGGTGCCGTTCTTGATCATGACTTGCCAACCGCTCGTGGCCGGAGTCGGATCACCGCTTCCGAGCGCTTCCCAATACGTTGAGCCACGAGGCTCCACGACGAAGGACCCGAACATGCCCATAACCGTCAATTCGCGATCGTTGCTGTAGGTATGGAACTGGCGAACCCCTTCCTGAGTCGTGGGGTGGATGTACCATTCCAATTCGACCGGTTTGTCTTTTGTGGCGATGGAGTCCTGGTTTGCCGTGGTCGCCGCTGCGCCGGTCGCGCTCACGACCGTCGTCGACCCATGGATGTGGAGGCTGACCTCTTCGCCCCCTTCCAACTTGTTGGTCAACTTGACCTTGAGGCAGTCGCCCTGATTCGCACGAATCGTCAGCGGTTGAATCCATTGCGCCTGCACGCCCGGAATCACAGCCCCTGGATCGAACCCCTCTTTGTCCCGCGCTTCACGGTTCCGGGTTTCTTCCGCCCTGACCTTGTCGATATCTTCATCCAGCACATACATGTACCCCGGATAAAAATCGAGCCACTGATTGAGCGTGATCTCGACGTTGATCGCGGAGACATTGTACTGTTTCACCGGCGCGGTCGCCGGACACCTGCCGCCCCCGGTCGCAGCGACCGGTTCCACGCGAGGGTCGGACATCAGCAACAGGTCCTGCCCTCCGGCTCCATACTGGTGCATCATGGCCGAAGTGTTGTACATGCCGGTATTCACCGCTTGTACCTGCGGATCTTTGGCCATATGATCCATGATGCGCTGGTGGTGTTGTTCGACCATCGCCGAGCGCTCGGCTTTTCCGGACATCGCGTCCTCGACGATCGTCTGCCCCTTGAGCTGTTCCGCCCAAGCCGGCAATTGATGGTTCATCGCAACGGAATTTGGTGGGCTTTCGGCTAACGCAAGCGGACTCCCGACTAGAGCCACACTTGCAATTAGCCCAGATAGACGGACACACCCAGGATGGAAATTCCAAAACATGGACCGGCCTCCTTATTTTGGTTGGGAAAACCTTTATTTGATCAACCCTAAGCCAATACGTACCCTCGTTAAACAACAATGCGAGTAGTCTTCAGCAGTGATCTGTAAAACTGAATTGTTTCGACTTGATTTTCAAAATGATCGGCACAACGGTACTGCACTCACCTTTCGTTGTCAATATCGGGTCCGACAATTTCACTGTCCATGAGCACGTCAACCTCTATCCGTGTTCCTCCACCGACATTCCGGCAAGAGGAAACGCTGCTTGTCTCTCGGAGCTTCGATTTATTCCCGTGTCACGATCATTGACTGATGGGTGCTTTGCGGGCCACGGTGCTTTGGAGATCCATCTCCAACACAACCGGGCCATCCGGTTTGCCGGATTCACGCCGTCTCGGCATCTGATCCGCCATAAGCTTCACCAAAGGAACCGCCACAATGAGCGGCGCCTCTTTCGAAGATCCAGAATGGAGAAAAATGCGAATAGTCTTGGGCCGTTCTTTGGGAGCAATCTGCAAGGCTATGTCTCTCCCGGTAAACCCTACCAATAATCCGCTCCCATCGGCAAGCTTATGGATCTCATAGCCATTCGGCGCGGTCGAGACCCGTTCCATGGCAAGATCCGGACTCTGGGTTGCTAACACTAATCCAAGAGACTGCGGTGGAATGAACCCAAAACTCCCTGTCGGGGCCTCCGAGAATCGAATCGTGCCGGCATGGAGTTCAGTCACTCTGTTCTTCTCACGCATCTGCCGCCGCAGCTCCGCTTCACTTGCGGCCGTTTCGATCACCACGGCCGCAGGCGCGGCTTTCTGGACAGGCAACACCTCGGTTTTTCCTCCTGGTGTTGCAATGCTCCGGTCCGGAAATCCAGCCGAAAGCATGCCGACGATCACAAAAACAGTACTCGGCCAAATAGTTCCGGCGGTCCGAGTCATGCACAAAGCAAACAACGTGACGAGCATATGTGCCTCTCATCCAATCGGCTCAATAGACTACAATGTGTAGGGTATCGCACAACGCAACTTCGCGGAAGCTACAATGGGTCACAGATTGTACCCATATCAGCGCTTTGCTTCCAAGGTTGACAACTCATCGTGCGTGCGGGAGGTCCTGCTCTGGATGACTTGTTCCCCCGTCACCGTCCTCGCGCAACGGAATCCCAGCCAATTGATTTTGGTGTCCGGATCGGTGCCGTTCCTCATCGCCACTCGCATCGTCGTGGTACTGTCCATCCAGCCTCCGCCACGAAACGCCTTTTGAGTTCCGTTCTGCGGCCCCTGAGGATTCCGATTCGGCGCCGACTTGTAGTAATCCGGGTCATACCAATCCGAGACCCATTCGGCCACGTTACCGATCGTCTGATAGAGCCCATAGGGACTGACGGCATTCTCATACTTATCGACGGAAATGATCGGAGGGTAGAGCAATAACCGCTCGGGACGGTCTCGAACAGGCCCGGAAAGCCCGGTTCGACCAAAGTTGGCTCGTGTAGGTCCGGCATGTTCCCGCCCCCAGGGGAAGAGACGGCCATCCGCCCCGCGCGCGGCCTTTTCCCATTCGGCTTCGGTCGGCAGTCGACTGCCTGCCCATTTACAGTAGGCGTCTGCATCATGCCAAGACACATGCATGATCGGATGATGCGCCATTGATTCTTGGAAATTCCCTCCGTCGTACCGCCAATCCAGCTGAGGTGACCGGTCGGTTGCCAGCACAAACTTTAGGTATTCGAGCGCCGTCACCTCGTACTTGCCGATCTCGAAGGCATCCAGGTAAACCCGTCGCTGCGGGATCTCGCTCCGATAGGCCAGGCGGTCCGTCTTTTTGTCACTTCCCATGACAAACTCTCCGGCCGGTATCAGGACCATTTCTCCTCTTGGCTTCCACGTCGCGACACGCTCCGCCGCCAACTTTTTCCCCGGTTCCGTCCATTCGACGGTGATATCCTGGATGTCCAACCCCCAAGCGACCTGTGCCGTCGCCGCCAGAGCGGCGATCATCAGAGTCTTCCCCCTCCAACTCAACTTTTTCGCTCCGCCTCTCTCCATAATATGGCCTCCGTCCTTCTCAACTCCAGATTCATCGTCCTTGTCCATCGTTCAATCATGACGAACCTTCACATCTAATCGCTGCTCTTCTCGACCGGAACGTACTGCTTGACCGGTCGCGCCATCTTCCGATTTAGCGCACCGAAACCCGGTCAAGTAACTCTTCCGGTCGGGAAGGCCGGCGTTGCGACCGGCGGACCGCGCGACTTCCGGATCTTCGTTCCAAGAACCTCCTCGAAAGACTTTCAATTCTCCGGTTTTAGGCCCTTGGGGATTGGTGTCCTGAGTGTGTCGGTAGTACTCAGGATCGAACCAATCCGACACCCATTCGCTCACATTGCCCGCCATTTGATAGACACCATACGGGCTCGCCCCGTTGTCATAGCGATTGATGTTGGCGAGCGGCGGATACTTGAATCCGCGTTTCGACCCAGGGTGGGCGATATTGCTCTTCATCCACCCGGCCGGTTCGTTACCCCATGGGAACATCCGTCCATCCACCCCACGGGCCGCCTTCTCCCATTCAGCTTCCGTCGGCAATCGCTTCCCAGCCCATCGACAGTAGGCGTCTGCCTCATACCAGCTGACATTGATCACCGGATGAAGCACGTTTTTTTCCGGGAATGGATTCTCCCGCCAAAACATCGGCCACTCCGCCCCCGTCCCGAGCACGAACCTCAGGTATTCGACGTTTGAGACCTCATAACGGTCTATCCAAAACGTATCGAGGTGGACTAAATGTTGTGGGAGCTCTTGCGGGCCTGCGGCGCGATCCTTGTGCGGATCGCTCCCCATGATGAACGCTCCGGCGGGCACGACCACCAGTCCCCCCGGGATTTCCATCGTCGCCAACCGTTCAGGTTCGTCAAGCGGCGTCCAAAGCGGGGGCTGCTTCGAGCTTTCATGATCGGCCGTTGCCGTTGCGGGGATGAGCCCTCCTACCCCACACAGCGCCATGGCGAAGGCCGCTCCAGTGAGACGGAACCATGAACTCCTTGCGCGCATCGATGTTGTTCATCCTTTTCGTATGGATTCTCGCGTCCGATGTTGCCTTCGTCTCACCGCCGCTGTTTCTCGAGCATCGGCTCGATCTCTTGCTGCGCTTCCTCCGTCACGCTATAGCGAATATAGTCATGTGCCAACACCTCGTTGGCATAGAGCCTCCCGGTCGGAGCCTGAATCGCGATATGCGCTTGCACGGTCTCTCTCCTCCCGACGACCACGGTTTGCTCATTGGTGGTTCTCACATAGGGGTGCCAGACCACCAATTTATAGGTACCCGGCGGCACATCCGAGATGAAAAACCGTCCCTCCTCGTCCGCCTTGGAAAAATACGGATTGGTCACAGCCACACCCCAACTCTCCATGTAGGCATGGAAGCCGCACTGCATGACAAAGATCCGGCGGCCCTTGCTGAGATTGACCAATTGTTTCATCGGCGCCCCAGCCATATGTTTGTGGTAGAGCCCTGCCTCGCTGCGGTCTTTGAAGTTGCGAGGATGCTGCGGATTCATCGGCAGGGGAACATTGAACAGCACGCGCGCGCCGAGATGGGACGTCTCATAGGCTTGAATATCGTGCATGACCGGGTCCATGTTCACGACCGTGACCGACTGATCATCCCGCACCACCGTTGTAAACGGGAGGAAGAGGCAGTCTTTCGCCTCAATCAACGGAACGCCCCCTTCCTCGAACGGCTTTCCTTTCTCGACCCCTTCGAGATAGACCACGACGTCTCGGAACTCACCCTTTGGCCCGACGTTGAACGGTTGCAAGATCCGCCAACCCTGTCCGTCTGAAATACGGCCGCAATAGAACGTATCGGGCAACGTCGTCAGGTTGTACCCTTTCGGCTTCGGAACCTGACCCTGCAAACTGACTGTACCGACGATCGTTCCACCTTCGGAAACCCTAATTTCCTCATACGCCATTGCCTGACCGCTCAGCAGAAATATCGCCAAGCCGGTCGTCAATCGCGCGATCCGTGTGATGTTCATTTTCGCCTCCTTCGTGAACCTGACCTATCGTGTATTCACGGCATACACGATAGAGGCGCAACGACTGAAAACACAAGTGGGGGAGCCGCATGAATCAGACGGCTCCCCCACCGGTAATACGACTCCTTCCCGTCCGCTTACTTCATAGCGGTCGGAACGGCTTTCACCGCCGGTTCTTCAGCTCGCTTGATACCGACTGAAGCGCCTCCCAACGGTTGGATTCTGTTATCACCAGCCGGCAAGACTCGCAAGTAACCCCACTGCCCCGACTGTGTGTAGGGCAGCCGCTGGTTGGACCACACGAAGTCACCAACCTGACGATAGGGTCCGCCTGCACCGCCTCGCAGGAAGACATCCAGCGTTTCAGAGCCTGCATACTCAACCACACTGATCATGTCGGCTCCCGGCATATACGGTTCGATCGGCCATTCATGACCTTCGACACCAAACATCCCGTTTTGCTCGCTATTGGCTCCGATCAGATGAATTCTGACCGGATCCCCGGCATGAGCCTCGATCAGCGGTGTCACCGGATCTTCAGGCTTATCCACGACGCAGGGCTGGAAGATCTTGCCCAGCGAGCAGCCTTGCTCCTCGCGGAACAAGTACGGCTCGGCGCGGTAGTTCACCGAGGTCAACCCCGCTACATTCTGCACATACGGCATGAAGGCGGTGCCGATGATGTTGTCCTCGTCCTGGAAGAAGAGGGCCACATCGCGATAGTTTCGCTTGCCCACGTTCTCAGGCAAGCTCGCATCGACGATGACATCCGCCCTCCAGGAATTCTTCTGCGAGAGGTCCGCGCCCGTCACCGGATCGCGATATTGGGATCCTCGAGGACCCACGATGATCGCGCCGTACAATCCATTGCGCGGATTGACCACGATATTTCCACCGTCCCACACCAGCGACGTGGTCTCCTTATTGGAAGGATGCGCGTAGTAGGTATAGGACCGTGCTTCGCCCGGGGCCACGGTCTGATCACCGCCGTTCTTGCCGACGTTCAGCCCTTGGCTGTCCTTCGGATCGAAGGCCAATCCAGGCGCAAAGAACGACGCCCGGCTCGCCTTCATCTTGTTCTTCAGATTCACCTTGATGCAGTCGCCAAGGTTCACACGCAACGTTAACGGGTGCGGCGTGGATCCTGTGGCAACCTTCATCGCTTCCTCTTCGAGCGCGAAAATCTTGCCTTCCGGCATGGTCATTTCGATTTTTCGCTCGAAGTCCACTTCGATCGCATCCGGTGCCTTCGGATTGAGCTTCATCGGGCGGTCTAAGGCCACGACGTTGAAGCTCTTTACAGGCGCGTCAGCCGGGCACACCGAACTCGGTGTCGCCGGAATACCCAGCGGATTCGTGCCCTTCGGCAACGGCTTGAGATCCGACACCTCCTTATCCAGCACTCGCACGATCCCCCACCCGCCTTCGGCGAAGTGCGAGGTCCGTCCGTTAAAGTGGATATAGTCTCCCGGCATACCCTGGAATCCGCCGGCCTTGGTCACGAGATCATAGCGCTCGGCGATTCCGACATGGATCGAATTCTTCCGGTTGGCATCGGCCGCGTACCGTTCCGTGAGAAAGGTATGCCCGGCGATCGTCCACACGTGCGACTCGTTCATCAGCTGATGGAGCAGACGGAACACCATGGTGTCGCCCGTGTACGCCCGCAGGAGAGGCGTGTCCGGGTCTCCGTGGATCGCGCTGCTGAACAGCTTCGACGTATCCGGATTATTCGCCAACCGTTGCGCAAACGGTTCGGCGCGGAAGTTAAATCCGCTGCCGGTCGTATGCGTCCCGCCGTTGATGTACGGGTTCGGCGACTTCAGGATTTTCTCCGGCATCTGGAAGGACACAGTCTTCCCCGCCTCCAACGCAACCTCGATCGGTTGTCCCGGCGGATTCCCGGCTTCGATCACGTTGACCGTATGCGGAACCGTGTCATGGATGGACACCATGAGTTCACGGAAGCTGCCACTGACACCGGCCCCGATCGGCTCGTTGCTGTGAATATCCGCGATCGGGCCGCTATAGACCAACTTCCCATTCTTCGGATCATGATAGGTCGAGCCGTAGGGCTCCACGATCGTCACGCCGAACCCGCCGTGCGGCCAGGTCGTCGCGCCGAACGCATGGTCATGCCAGAACACGGTCCCCATGTCGACATCCACCCACCACCGGTACCGGACAAATTCCGGCGAGACCAGGTCATTGGCCGGATGGTTATGCTTGAGTGGCTTGAAGAACGTGATCTGGTCGCCCTTGATCTCCTTGATCCGCGCGACTTCTTGACAGCTCTTGTCCCGAGGTAACGAGGCCGTTGGGTCGTTCCCTTTCTCTAAACAGTCCATGCCGACCATGACTTCGGTGTTCACATGAAACTTCGTGGCACCGGGAGCCATTTGAATCTTGATCGACTTGGCGCCAGCCTTTACCCCGCTGACCAGCTTCGCGACCATCGGGGCGGGCAAACCGTGCTTGGTCTTCTTGCCCCACATCGTGAATGGTCGGACCGACATTTCATACTCGAACCCGGAAATCACGCCGTCCGAGTTGCCGGTATCGAATTGGAAGAAATGGGGATGGATGTTGATCTTGGACGACTGGAAATTGGTGTAGTCGTCGTCATCCCATTCGCTCGTCAGCAGCACATCCACGCAATCATACACGTTCGCGCGAATGACCGCGGGAAGTTTCAGATCGTCATTCGCCCTCGTGAGCTGCTCTTCCTCGTGCAGCACGTAGATCAAGCCGTCTTTGTCCACGATCGGCGGCTCGTTCCCCTGCTTCTTTGACAAGGTGATAGGCATACGTACGAAGTGAATATTATAGTGCTTTCGATTTGCATTGTCCGGACAGAGGCTCCATCGGCCCTGTTCTCCAGGCTTCGCCGGCTCAGATGTCCGTTCTCCATTTTCATCTTGGTGAATCGGTTCCAGCCATGGTGCCCCGCTGTGGTTGGCTGAGAAGGGCACGCGTTTCCCAAAGTGAGGCTTGAACAGCGGCCAGGCCATCTTACCCGTGGTTGGGTCAAAGAGGATGGCGGGTCTGGTGCTGTCATCCCACTTGGCCGCCCATTTATATTTCGGATTCTGCGCAGTGCTTTCCCGCTCACCCACGGCCACGTTGCCGTTCCACTTCCAGTCCCACACCGTTGAATCATAGGAAAGGATCTGTCCTTTCTCGTCATCGGTATGGCCCGGCTTCCCTTGCGCCGGCACGAACATGTCGACCCAGTCCTTGATGTTCACGACGACCGGGTTCGACTTCCAGTTGGTCTTCTGGTTCTTGTCGACAATCTTGAATGTCTTTCCGAACCAGTCAACCGTCGTCCCGATCAGCTTGTCGGACGAAACACCGAGCTTCATGCGGCCCTGACGATCAGGCAATTCCCGAAGATCCGGCATACTGTCCGTATGCGCATCTCCGACCTGAAGCGTGTTGTAGAATCGACCGTACCCCCACATCCCGGCAACGTAGTGATGCGCCACGTGGCAGTGATAGAGGAATTCACCGGCGAGGTGCTGGCATCCGCCGCCGCCGCATTCAGGCTCAAGGTCCAGCGCTTCCGATGGACCGATGACTTCCACGTCCACACGATCGGACTTCGTTCGCACGATCGGGTACTTCACCGGACCATCGACACCTGCCGCCCAGAGGTTGTTGGGCTCGGTGCCGGGGCTCCGTTGCCACCGAATCGTCCCACTGTGAGGATGATGGGAATGGAACACTTCGGACCCGCCATGGACGACCCGCCACTTCACCGGATCGCCTAAGTAGCCACGAGCGATCGTGGTCGGCGTATCGCCGAAGGTATAGGAGCTGTAGGCCATTGATTCATCTTCAAACCCGAAATACTCGTGTTGGAGATGCATCTGATCGATGCCGAACGGTTCACTGCGATAATTGATCGCCCGTCCGCCTGGACGATAGGCGTCCGTCAGCGGATCACGTTGAGGCAAGAAGTCGCCCTTCTTGTTCAACGGACGGAACGCTTCGTCGCCGATCTCATGATAGAAAAGCACGAACTCGCGGAAATCCGGTCCTGACCCGTTGTCAATGTTGACTTGCCAGCCGCTCTTGACCTCCGGCGCCGGTCCTCCGTTCCCGAGCGCATCGAGATACTTCGAGCCCTTCGGCTCCACGACGAAGGCTCCGAAGAGGCCCAACACCGTCAACTCTCGATCATGGCTGTACGAGTGGAATTGCCGCACGCCTTCCTGCATGTGCGGATGAATGTACCACTCAAATTCTTGCGCTTTGCCCGGCGCGACAATGGAATCAGGGTTGGTCGTCACGGCCGGTTTCCCGGTCGCGCTGACGATCATGCTGGATGCCTGAATGAAGAGACTGCCGTCTTCTCCCTCCATTTGATTGCGCAGCGTCATCTTGACGCAGTCGCCAGGATTCGCCCTAAGAACCAACGGCTGGATCACGTCACCCTGGAGGCCGGTGGTCACGGCTCCCGGATCGAATCCATCCTTGTCACGGGCTTCCTTGTTCTGGCTTTCTTCCGCTCGAGCTTTCGCAACGTCTTCAGTCAGCACATACATGTACCCGGGATAGAAGTCGAGCCAGCGATTCAGCGTGATCTCGATGTTGATCATCGATACATCAAACTGCTTGGTCGGCACACCGGTAGGGCAACGCCCCCCCGAGCTCATGACCGGTTCGCCTTTACCGGAATCCGTCATGAGGAGAAAACTGCTTCCATCCTGCCCCATGTACTGGTGCATCATCGACATGTTGTTGAACGCGCCGGATGTGTGCTGAGCTTGCGCGTCTGTTTGAGCCTGTTGCTCAAGCTTCTCCATCAGGCGATGGTGCTGCATCTCCATCTTTTGCGCGTTGTCGGCGCGCCCTTCGATGGCATGCTCCACCACCGTCTGGCCCTTCAGCTGCTGGGCCCACCCGGGCATGGCCACCGGCGTCGCATGAGCGTCATGCCGACCATTTTCCGGTTCCGCCGCAAACAATGCCGGCGCAACTATCAGGCCGCCGGTCAGCACAACGGACTGAAGTATCAGCGAGGCTTTACTCAGCCTCCGCTTCATCCGTTTAAAAAGAAAAGTTCTCATAACCTCCCCCCCCTTACTTATGTCCGACTCAAGAGGCCGGACGGTTGCTCCGCCTAATCAATCTGCGGACACACATCTATGATATTGACGGCAAATACCTATTTGATCTCTTCAAGAATTTCCATGAAACAGGATGCGGTCCACATGCTCGTCTCATGAGCAAAAAATGTCAACCCCCTCGAGGAGAAAATCCGCCTCGCAAGGAAACCGCCCCCTATTCTGCATGTGCTAGACGTACCCGGCCTCCCGTGTGACCTCCGGCCTCTGCAACTCGCGGAGCGAAAAGAGCTGGCGAGGGGTTCCTTCTTGCGAAGGAATGGGTCATTCGGAGGCCGGTCCAAAATCACCCAGACCCTCACCAGCGACAATATTTGTCAGCAATCACTGTGCCGAGTTGTATCAAGAACGAATTCAATCGTGAAACATCGCATCAGAATAGAACATTGGAGCCATAGGAGGATGGAATGTCTTTTCCTTGCCATTGATGAAATATTCCACACAATGACCAGGCAACTGGACATGCATATTCAAAAGTTCATAATTTCAGTATGTTGCGATGTCTATCGCGCTGGACAGCGCGCCTCTTTGAAATGAGGCAAATTGGGGCAGCTCAAGCCTTGAGTTGGTACCTCGACGTGTGACGCCCCCGTCCTGTTGGGGGTTTCCGGCAGAACCAAGGGACACGAACACCGAATTGAATGTCATGCGGGGAACCTGTGGGCTGGAATAGAGACTCGTTGAATAGACGCCATCCGACGACTGTCTTACGGCATAACCCAATTCATCAGACTCACCGAGGCAGGCACATCAGAAGAAGACCATGCTGGCGTAGGTAACGGTGGAGTTATATTGGTCGGTAATCCCGCGGTCATAGCGGAGGACTTGCCCTTTTCCCGATTCGATCAGCCGCAGCAAACTATAGATGGGGGAGAAGCCGGAGATGCGGCGCTGGTCCTGCTCTTTCTGAATATATTGGGCAAACTCATCCGGCTTGAGCTCTTCCACGTGCTTGAGCATCTCCAGATCTCGCTGCATGGAACGATGAAACGAAAAATCGGTAGGCGGAGCACTATCGCCGTAACGCAGGCCGAGATGGGCCAATTCCCCTGCCGCGATGATGCACACGCTTCGTGCGGAATCGCTTATTGTGTCACAAAGTGCGGTGAGAAATCGATCCACTGAGGTTCGAACGGTCGAGTCATTCAGACTCATCGCGGAGAAAGACGACAAGACCGGAACAATCGAGAAAGGCTTACCCACGATGGTTTGCAGGAACGGGAGCTGAAACTCAATGGCGTGCTCCGATTGATGGGCGATGTCTTCTTCAAAATAGTCCGGCACAAGTTCTCTCAACCGATCCAAGATCGTTCGATCGGCCTTCACGACCCCCAACGGCGTCTCAAAATCTTTGTCGGTAACCGCGAAGAAATTCTCCAGGCCCGCATGAGCAGTCCCGACGATCACATAGACATCCGGCTGTTCGGCTTCTTGGAGTTCCTTATACCCCCAGGCGTACACCGGTCCGGCGCTGTTGACAGCATAGGTCGGGGCAACAAGCCCTTTGATCAATTTCCCACGATTCTCGGACGGTTTGAAATCCGGCCCTTCACCTGATGAAAAGAATCCATCGACCTGCTTCCTCAACTTGGCGCCGTCCGCCTCGTAGCTCCGTCCGGCAAACACAGCGGGTCGCGTCGACTGCCGCCGATATTCGAGCCGAGCCCGTTGCCGAGCGGACTCGGCTCGCTCTCCCTCCAGAAAAAGTTTTTGTTCCAGATCCGCTACCAGCTGTTCCACTTTGCTCGGCAGGAGAAACTCACCGAACCGTTTCAGGTAGAGCACGCCGATGTCCGGAATGGAATGCTCTCCATCAAAATGTTGCACGATGAAAAAGAAATTGAGCGGGAGAACCAGTTTCTCGTTACTCAGTCCGCTCGGATCCCAGAGCACGACCAGCTGATCATCTCCCTGTTTGATGGGAGAAAATTGCAGGTTCCGCAAGACCGGATATTGAATGGGATCTTTCGCAATACCGAACGTCATGGCAGGGACATTGTATTGGATGGATAGAAGAAGCCGCAACCGAGCGAGAGGTGAATCTTGTCTGTGTAGCTTGTTCGGTTTATTTGGCTGTTTAGTTCTCTTAACCAGATAAACGCAACAAACCTCCTAGCCTTCTGGAGGCTGTGGCCGCGTACGTCGACTGATGAATACGAGAGCCCCAACGGTCAAGAGGGCCAACCAAATCGTCGGGCGACCGTAGGAGGCGTCGGAGTATTCGATCAAGTCGGTCAACCGCCCGATCAAGAGCGACATGCGCGCCATCACCGTATATCCGAAGGCCGCTCCGAACGAAATCATCAAGAAGATGATGCCGGTTCGCGCCACCGCTTTCCCCGCCCCGGTATGCTCGATCGAGAAGAAAAAATAGAACAGGACGGAGCCCACCCCGAGCAAGATGATGATCGCATTGAGATTGCTGGCTGGATTGAGCAGATTCATGGAAAAGGTGATGCCATCCGATCCTGCGATCGACAAGAGCGGTCGAATAGTATCTTCGACTTGCTTCAAGATGAACGAGGAAATGGTTCGGGGGATCGCTAACCCGGCGCCCATCCCGACAATGAAGGCGAAGGCATATCGAGACATCCAGGCTGCCTTCGGCACATACCGTGTCAGCATCAGCATCCCAATTGCGACAGGAATCAGCAAGGCGATCTCGTCGTTCTCCACGATCGGTTTGACGACCAAATGGACAATGACCGTATCGTAGGTCTTCACGATCACGTAGCCGACTGAGACACCCACATAGAGATGTTCCGCGAGCTTAAACAGCGGGTTATCTTTATAAAGAAAGGAAAAGATGAGGAGGGTCAATCCTGTCGCCACCCAAGCCCCGAACACCGTTGCATCCATTGCGAACCTCCCGAACCTCTTCCCCGCTTACCCGACCTGCCCCTGCGCCCGAGCCGTACGCCTGAGCGACAGATAAAACACGTTGCAGATGATCACCAGCGCGATGATCGCGATATGCGTCGCCGACTGCGCATCCATGCCGGCCACCGCTTGGCCTTTTTGGCCGATCAAACTCTCGTATTCCGCCGCGCCCCGCAGACCGCCGATGAGTCCGTTGATCTGCCCGCTTCGCAACAGAGGATACAATCCCGGCGCCATGACGCCCGTGCACCCGCCACCCAGCTCGAACTTATACTTGTCCTTCCCGAAGACGTACCACTCTTCCACGCCCGGTCTTCCGGCGCCCAGGCTGACCATATACGCAACATCCTTCAGGCTGCGGACTCCGTTGAGAACCGGCAACTCCTTGGTGTGTCCTCCGCCATAATCGCTTGGAAAGGCCGAAGAGAGGTTCTGCCCCATGTTGATGATCACCGCATTCCCACCTGGACTCCATCCAAGAAAGGCGTAGTCCGTTCCGTATTCCTTCTCCATTTCCTTGGCGACCTGCGTCACGAGCTGGTCCGCCATGCCCGTTCCGGACACCCACAGCGTCATCGTCACGACGCGAAGATTTTTTCTGAAGGCGTGGCGCAGGAGCGCGATCGCTTGCGGATAGAGTTCCGGCTTGGACGCCGGATCGAAATCGATCGACATGAGAAAGACCGACCGCTCCGGCAAGGACTCGATGTGATCGTACACGCCGCGCACTTCAGGGGAAATCTTGATCGGCAACCCGACCGGATAGAGCAAGGGCAGGAGCGTACAAAGACCGATCACCAGAAAAATGATCCGCCGGTCGATCTTGAGCATGCGGTCCGCGACACTCATGACTCGTCCCTCGTGAAACGTGTAGCCCGCTTCGCCCGCTCAGCGAGGCGAGCGTATCTCGTCGAGAACGGACTGCGTTTCGCGAGATGCGAATGTCGCTTCACGTTATTCTTTCCCCCCGCCAAGATATGACCGTTCCATGCCGAAAATGATCTTGAACGACAACGCCACGGCACCGAGACTGACGCCGATCAGGATAGCTCGACGCACAGAGGCGTTGAGCACATTCAAGATCCAGGACGAGACGTCGCCGCTGAGCGGAATCAAATATTCGCCCAATGGCACTCGCCCCATCATGACGATCATAGCTGCCA
>CAYTAS010000038.1:0-28908 GCA_964435885.1 uncultured Nitrospira sp.
ATTCATCTCGGTCGGTGGGACGGTGCTGTTGCCCGCAGCGTTCTCCACACACTAGAGGAGCCCAAGGATGGAGAAGAGCAAGCTGGAATTAGTGGTCGGTGTTTTTGTGCTGATCGGCATTATCTCCCTAGGGTACCTCTCGATCAAGCTCGGGAAATTGGAAATCATCGGCGGAGATCGTTACGAAGTCGATGCCTTGTTCAACTCAGCGTCGGGGTTGAAGTCGGGAGCCACGGTGGAAATTGCCGGTGTCGAAGTCGGACGAGTAAAGACGATCAGTCTCAAAGAGGATCGGGCAATGGTGACCCTGGCGGTTCAAAACGGGACGAGGTTGTATACCGATACCATTGCGTCGATCAAAACTCGAGGGATAATCGGGGAAAAGTTTCTTGCCCTCTCACCCGGTGGTGGGGGGGATCCCCTGCAGCCGGGAGAGACCATTCGTGATACAGAATCAGGCCTCGACCTTGAGGAATTGGTGAGTCAATACGTCCACGGGAAAGTCAATTAACTCGGACAGACTGGTCTGTCATGCGAGCTTGTGAAATTCGGCAGAGGGGAATGGTGCAATGATGGTCAAGCACATTCGTGAGAACCTACGGATCTCTTTCCGGTGGAGGGCAATCGCGTTCCTGACGGCGGTCATGGTCGGGGCGTCGATCGTTCCAGGCTATGCCGGCCCTCCCACCGAAGCGATCAAAAAGACCATTGACGAAGTGCTCCGCATCGTTCGTGATCAAGACCTCAAACACAAAGGCAAAGCCGACGAGCGCCGACACTTGCTCGAGCAAGTGGTGGAGGCACGATTCGACTATGCGGAAATGTCCCGACGTGCCCTCGGGGCTCCGTGGAATCAATTGACCGATCAGCAGAAACAAGAATTCGTCGATCTCTTTCGGACGCTGCTCACGAATTCGTATGCGGACAAGATTGAAACGTACTCGGGCGAAGGAGTGCAATATTTGAATGAGCGCACGGAGAAGGAGTATGCGGAGGTGCGCACCAAAGTCCTCTCAGGCAAAACCGAAATCCCACTCGATTATCGGTTGATTCATAAAGCCGAAGACTGGCGGGTATACGATGTCGTCGTGGACAATATCAGCTTAGTGAACAATTATCGCGGGCAGTTTACGAAAATTCTTCGGGCCTCGTCTTATTCAGATCTCGTCGATCAACTCCGCAAGAAATCCGAGAAGCTCAAGTCGCCATAACGTCGTCTTGCAGGACCACAAGAACGTGTATGCGTAGCCTTGCCCTCAGTCTCACACTCTTCTTGCTTGGGAGCTTGTTCCCATTTTCCCTGAATCCTGCCCGCGCTGAGGTGAAGTTTTTCCCCATCCCTGCCGTAAGCACGAGTAAAAATGACGGCAATGATATCGGGATGATCGTCCCGGCGCTTTTCACGGGACCGGATGGGGATCTCAAGTATTTGGTCGCGCCGATGGTGGTGTACAACTCGATCGTCGGCACTCGTGGAACCGTCAATCTGTTTCGTTATGAACCAGGGGGGAAAGAACTGCGAGGCATTGTGTCTTGGACCGAGCGGATCGAGCGAAAGTTCCTGTTGAGTTATGTCGATCCCGGATTCAGCAATGGGCGGTATAGCATCGGATTCAGCGCGAAGCATTTTAAGAATGCGACGGTTCGGTTTTTCGGGCTTGGCCCGACCACCGTCAAAGGGCAGGAGACAAACTATACGGCCTCCGAGACGAGGTTGAACTGGAAGTTCGGCATCTATGCGAACGAGGTCACGCAAATCGCCGTCAGCCAGCGATTGCGCCATATGCAATCGATTCAGGAGGGCGGGACGAAACTCCCGTTTACGGGAGATATTTTCCCCTCCGCTCCGGGTGCGGAGGGAGCGACGATTCTCGGTCAACGGATCAGTTTTCATTATGACACCAGAAATAATTTGGTTACCCCAACCGATGGAATGGCGATCACGGCCTATGCCGAGCTCAATTGCAACTTCAATAATGGGAATGACCCTCTGTATTCCCGATATGCAATTGAGATCAAGAGGATGTTTGCCAGTGAGTCTAAGCGGGCGATCTTGGTGGTTCGCGCTGACCTGCAAGCGACGCTGGGCTCGGATGTTCCGTTCTATGAGCAAAGCTCGTTAGGTGGTGAAAATAATCTGCGCGGGTTCGGAGTAGATCGTTACATCGACAAGCAATTGATCGCGTTCAGCGTCGAGGAGCGCATTCACATCCTGCGGACGCGCTTGGCCGGCGTCATAGCGGATTTCGAGCTCGCGCCGTTCCTCGATACCGGGCAGGTGTTTAATTCCTATAAGAATGTGAGCTTCAAAGATTATCGCATTACGCCGGGGGTCGGCTTTCGGGGGATCATCAGGCCTAACGTGGTGGGGCGAATCGATTGGGGATTCAGCAAAGAAGGGAGCGCCATTTTCGCCGGACTGGATTTTCCTTACTGAGTCAAGCATCAGATCCGACCAGCGGTCGATTGACCATGCGTCTCCGAACGGCGCCTCGCGCGAGCCGATCCTAAGCGCAAGGATCTTGGGTAAGTGCTTGACATCATGCAGTTCTTGTGTGAGACTCCAACCCAATTCAGTGCCTCTGAGGAGATATTCGGTGCCGTGTGGCGTTGACGTACGTCTGACGGACGAAGAGATAAGGAGACCAATCTATGTCCATTCTTAAGACGATTCATAGCCCGGCAGATCTGAAGCAACTGCCTCCTGATCGGTTTCCAGCTTTATGTCAGGAGATTCGCGAGCAGATTATCGGAGCGGTTTCGAACGTCGGAGGACACCTGGCCTCGAATTTGGGGGTAGTCGAACTCACCGTCGCCTTACAGTATCTCCTTGATACACCAAACGACAAAATCATTTGGGATACGAGCAATCAGTCGTACGCGCATAAACTGCTCACCGGTCGGCGTGAGCAATTTCATACGCTTCGACAATACGGCGGACTGAGCGGATTTTGTAAACGGGAAGAGAGTGAGTACGATACATTCAACGCGGGCCATGCCGGCACCGGTGTCTCGGCGGCCTTTGGAATGGTAGAAGCCCGCGAGCAGTTGAAACAGAAGCATAAGGTCGTTTGTGTGGTAGGTGACGGGGCCATGACGGCGGGAATGACGCTCGAAGGACTCCATCATGCGGGAGGACTCGGAAAAGACTTCCTCGTGATCCTGAATGACAATCAGATGTCGATCTCGAAAAATGTCGGCGCGATTTCCGCGTACCTGAGTCGAACGATCACGGGTGAGTTCTACGGAAAGATGCGAGAAGAGACCGGGCAGCTGTTGGGCAAGATTCCTCACATCGGGTCCGACATGCAAAAACTCGCCCGTCGGGCCGAGGAACTCGCCAAGGGCGTGATTCTACCGGGATTACTCTTTGAGGAACTGGGCTTCCAATATAGCGGCCCAATTGATGGTCACAACTTTGAGCATCTGCTCCCGACCCTCGAGAACGTCTTGAAGATGAAGGGGCCGGTCTTGCTCCACGTTATCACCAAGAAGGGGCTTGGCTACGAACCGGCGATGAAGAATCCCGTGTGGTTCCATGCGTGCCCACCCTTTGTTTTAGAAACGGGCGCGCCTGCAAAAAAAGCGGCGCGTCCCTCTTATACGGCCATCGCTATGGACGCGCTGGTCAAGTTGGCTCGCGAGGACCAACGCGTGGTGGCTATTACGGCGGCCATGTGTGAAGGCACGGGGCTGACGGCATTCGAGAAGGAATTCCCCGATCGTCTCTACGACGTGGGTATTGCGGAGCAGCATGCCGTGACGTTTGCGGCGGGCCTTGCGGCACAGGGGATGAAGCCGGTTGTCGCCATGTACGCGACGTTTCTTCAGCGCGCGTATGATCAAGTCGTGCACGATGTTGCCACGCAGAATCTTCCGGTGACGTTCTGCATCGACCGTGGAGGGCTTGTTGCTGAAGACGGCACAACCCATCATGGCGCGTTCGATTATGCCTATCTTCGTCACGTTCCCAATATGGTCGTGATGGCCCCCAAGGATGAAAACGAACTGCAGCACATGATGAAAACCTGCCTGGACTTTAACGGGCCGATTTCAGTGCGATATCCGCGTGGAGTGAGTCTTGGTGTGAAGATAGATCCGGCTCCCCAGACGCTCCCGATTGGGAAAGGCGAGCTTCTGAAAGCGGGAACGGATGTCGCGATTATGGCGATTGGTGTTTCCGTATGGCAGGCCGTCGAAGCAGCTGAACGGCTCGATAGAGAGGGGATTTCCACGGCCGTGGTGAATAGCCGTTTTGTAAAGCCGCTCGACCAACAGCTGATCGTGGATGTCGCGAAAGGGGTGCGATACGTCGTGACCGTAGAGGAAGGTTGTCGGATCGGTGGCTTCGGTTCCGCGGTGCTGGAAACCCTTTCAGAAGCCGGCGTAACGGAAGTGAAGACCAAGGTTCTGGGGCTTCCGGACTGGTATATCGAACAGGGACCACAAGATCTGTTGCGAGAACGGTATGGGCTGACCGCCGAAGGAATCTACCAGAGCGTGAAAGGATTGATCGGCAAAGCGCCGGCGGTGAAATCCCAATTCGCCGGCGTGGCGCAGGCTCACCATCTCCCTCATGGTGACGAACAGGGCAGCTAACGAGGCGTGCGGGGTGAAGGGTAAAGAGTAAGGTGAACCTCTAGATGCATATTGCAAGGCGAAAGACGCGACAGATTCAAGTCGGCAAGGTGAAGGTCGGCGGTGACGCACCGGTGTCCGTGCAGTCGATGTGTTCAACAGACACGCGTGATGTAGCGGCGACGGTCGCTCAAATTCACCAGCTTGAAGCGGCCGGCTGCGAACTGATTCGCGTGGCGGTTCCGGACGACGAGGCGGCTCAAGCACTGCCAAAAATTAAAGCGGCCATGACGGTGCCGTTGATTGCCGACATTCACTTTGATCATCGTCTCGCGTTGAAAGCGGCCAAGATCGTCGACTGTGTCCGGATCAACCCCGGCAATATCGGCGCCTGGTGGAAGGTGGAAGAAGTCATCAAGGCCGTGAATGAGCGTGGCGTTCCCCTTCGTGTCGGCGTTAACGGCGGGTCGCTCGAACGCCCCTTATTGGAAAAATATGGATGGCCTTCCCCGGAGGCGCTCGCAGAGTCAGCTCTCAATGCCGTCCATGCGCTGGAAGATGTCGGCTTTACCAACCTGAAAGTGTCGCTGAAGGCGTCGGACGTGCATCATGCCATCGATGCCTATTGGCTCTTTGCCCATCAGTCGGACTATCCGCTTCACATTGGGATCACGGAAGCCGGGACGGCCATGACAGGTGCCGTGAAGTCTTCGATCGGCCTTGGCTATCTGCTGTCACATGGTATCGGGGATACCTTGCGCGTGTCCTTGGCGGCCGATCCCGTCGACGAAGTCAAAGTTGGGTTTGAAATTTTGAAATCGCTGGAGTTGCGCCATCGGGGTATCAACGTCATCGCCTGCCCGACGTGTGGGCGTGTCGAAATCGATGTCGTCCGCATGGCGAACGAATTGGAGCAGAAGCTCGGCCATATCAAGACTCCGCTGAACGTGTCGGTGCTCGGGTGCGTTGTGAACGGAATCGGCGAAGGGAAAGAAGCCGATATCGGGATCGCCGGCGGCGACGGGAAAGGCATCTTGTTCAAGAAGGGCAAGCTTGTCCGCAAGGTTCCGATGGAAGAATTGATGGACACGCTGATCGTAGAAGTCGAGCAGCTCGCCAAGGAAAAGGAAGCGGAAGGGAGCGGTGAAGCCATTGCTCCCACCCACTCAACCGGGTGGGAATCGTTGATGCCTCAGTCTGATCATCCCTCGACGCTCGGGAAAGAAATTCCAGTATTGCCTCACCGGTAGGCGCGTCCGGAATAACGCCGGTCTGCATATTCCTTTGTTCGGCCACTCTCGCCAAAGAATCGATTGACGCACGCGTCACGCGTCAGGTATGTGTGCGGTGACGTGATGGACTCGAATCCTTCTATGCACCGGCTCAATTCGTTCCTGAAGTCGGCGTTGTTCGCGCGACTCATGCAGGCAGGCCTCGTTATAGCCGCGCTCGTGCACGGTTACATTATCTCGTTTGGGCGGTCGTATCACTTCCGAGACATCGATATCCACCGCGAGATCGGACGGCGCTTTCTCTCCGGCGACTATCTCTATGCGAATGACTACTGTTACATGTACCTACCCACCACCGGTATCTATTTCGCTCCAGTGCTCATTCTGGACAGAAACCCAAGCCTGGCCCTTCGTTATGCTGCGGCGATCGGCTGCTTGGTCATCACCATCATGCTGTTCCATCGTATGCTGTGTGGGATATCAAACTCGAACCTGTGGAGCCGGCTCTTGGTTGGTGTCGGGGCGGGAGCGTTGACGCTGCAATTCATCTTGAACGATCTCGATGACGGTGGCCCACATCTCATGCTGCTGGGCATCATCACTGGTGGAATCTATGCGATATGGGCTGGAAGAGAATGGCTGGGAGCTACGTTGGTCGGACTGGGTATCGTCCTGAAGATCACCCCTGCGCTCTTTGTACTGTTGTTTCTCTGGAAGCGGCAATGGCGAGTTGCGTCGTACACGGTACTTGCCACAATACTGTGGGTCCTGCTGCCCATTGTGTACATGGGACCCACGAGTTGGTGGGATCATCACACTGAATGGGTCAGCAATGCGGTGCTGTCCGTACTGGACCGACAGGCCGAGGGGCGGCAAGAAAATGAACTACAGAAGGCTAACCTCTCGCTGCGCCATACGATGCTGCGTTACTTGGTGACGTATCCACCGGAACATCGGCTTCGGCAAATAGACAATGCTTACAGGCCAGTATTGGATCTACCGTCCCCCGTTGCGAGCGGGATCGTCGGCGTTGCCGCGATCGGCCTGCTTGGTCTGTTTGCGCGGTCAAGCCGGCGAACATTCTACCGGCAAGGAGATCCTACGTGGGCGCGAGATTGCGCGGGAACCCTGATGCTGGCTCTGTTCCTGTCCCCGATTACGTGGGATCAGCATTTGGTGTGGATGATCCCAGCCGCCTTCATCGTTGTGGCGGCCGCCGCAAAACAAAGCGGCCGCTTGAGCCGTGCAGGATATGTGATGCTGGCTTTGTACAGTGTGCTGACAGTGCTGCTGAATTATGAGGTCGTTGGTTCGGCCAGATGGGAGGCGCTGAAGAGTTATCATCATCTTGGTATTGCCATGCTGATCTTATATGGATTGCTTCTCGGCACTAGAGACGGCGGAGCCGATGCGGATCCGCGAGCCGAAAACATTCACCCGTCCTCTTCTCATCTGGTGAGTGAAGCATAATCCGAACACCGAAGAACCCAACCCGGCCTCCATGTCTATCGTTGATGAACACCTGCTTGTCCGTGAGAGTTGAGGTGATCTTGTGTTGTGTTCCAGAAAACGAAGCGACTATAATATCGCCTCCTGAGGCGCCGTACCCAAGTGGTAAGGGAGCAGTCTGCAAAACTGCGATGCAGCGGTTCGAACCCGCTCGGCGCCTCCAAACCTCGCTTGCGCGTGCCCGCGGCTCTTCAGGCGTAGCCTCTCCTCTACTGAGATCACAGGAGCGCCACCTCTCGTATTCGTTCATGCGTCCGCAGCACCTCCTGCACGTCGCCGGCTATGAAATGCCTCCCGCGTTGTACTGAGAGTCTCAGAAATTGACGAGCCCCATGCTTGATGCTAGAATCCCGCACATTAACGTGCCTCCAAGTATGGCTGCGTTTCGCAGCTATTCATATACAAGGGCTCGAAAAAAAATATAGCAGATAAGGAGAGCGGAATGGCTGTTCCGATTTCCCAGATGTATACCGTGGCGACCTATGTCCTCTCTCAGAAGCTGAAGGGAGTGAAGCGATATCCCTTAGTGCTCATGCTAGAGCCGCTCTTCCGCTGTAACCTGGCTTGCGCAGGTTGTGGGAAGATCCAATATCCGGATCATGTTCTCGACAAACGGCTGACTCCTGAACAGTGTTGGGCGGCGGCGGAAGAATGCGGAGCGCCTATGGTGAGCATTCCCGGTGGGGAACCGCTCATCCACCCCGAAATAGCGACGATCGTGCAGGGTTTGGTGGATCGGAAGAGATACATTTATCTCTGCACCAATGCAATTCTCTTGGAGCGGAAACTCGACGAGTACAAGCCTTCAAAATATCTGACGTTCAGTGTGCATATGGATGGGCTGAAGGACGAGCACGATTTGGCGGTGTGTAGAGACGGAGTCTATGACGTCGCGGTGAAGGCCATCAAGGCTGCTGTCAAGCGCGGACATCGGGTCACCACCAATACGACATTGTTCGATGATGCGAATCCTGAACGGGTCAGAAAGTTTTTTGATGAGATGATGGCCCTTGGCGTCGAAGGCATGACGATTTCGCCCGGGTATAGTTATCAAAAGGCTCCGGATCAGCAGCATTTCTTGAAGCGAACGCGAACACAGGAACTATTTTCCAAGATCCTCACTCGTCCTAAGTCGGGTTGGCAGTTCAATCAGTCTCCGCTGTTCTTGGATTTCCTGATGGGCCGGCGGGAATACCAATGCACTCCCTGGGGCAATCCGACTTACAACGTCTTTGGATGGCAAAAGCCCTGCTACTTGCTTCAAGAGGGTTATGTCAAAACATTTCGTGATCTGATGGAGTCAACGGACTGGGAGAACTACGGAACCGGTCGAAATGAAAAATGCGCTGATTGTATGGTCCATTGCGGCTATGAAGCATCAGCAGTGGAGGATACCTTCAGTACCATATCCGGGTTCACCCGCACGGCTAAGTTGACCTTGCTGCCGACTTCTCGATAATCGCTCATCAAACATATTTGTCATGTCACGGTGCCATGTTTGTCTCGGAAAATGGAGATAGCCGGTTGGAGGATTCCGGAAATGACCGATGCAAAAAAACACACTGCTGATGCCGCTGGTTCTCTTGAAGGGCGGGTGTTCACGCCAGGTTCGTCAACGGAGGTTGCAGAGGCAATCGAACGTGCATTCGATTACCGCGGCGACGTGACCTTGACGCTGCAGTCAGGAGAAATAGTGGCCGGTTACATCTTCAACCGTCAAGGCACGGGTGCTGATCCATATCTTGAACTATTTCCAGTTGGACGTCAGGATCCTCGACGAATTTTCTATCAAGATATCATTGCGATCGCATTTACAGGTGAAGACACGGCAAACGGCAAATCATGGGAAGTGTGGGTGTCAAAGAAGGAGTCCGATCGTCGCACGGAAGCTGAAAAAATCGAAGCAATCGCTCGTACCAAAGGCTATCTCTAACCCGTTCATCTCTCCCGCCGACTTTGAAGCGGGAACACGCTCGCGCATCATCTTAAAAGGGTCTCCTGTTTCGTTGACAAAGATTTAGCGCTGTGCTAGAAACCCTGCCCGTCTCTGGTGGATCACTAATGAGGGGGCCTGTGCTTTCTTCACAGGGGTGAACGACGAGTCAGTAATTAACTGTAATGCATGACCGACGGAATCCGGTAGGGCTGTTTGTCCTGGTTGGTGGTCTTCTGCTAAGCGCTGCATTTCCACAGGTGGCGCAAGCCACTCATGAAGCTGATCATCGTTTCATGGTTGAAGGATATGTCTGCGGAGCTGATGGGAAGGCGGTTTCGAACGTAGATGTTCTTGTCAAAGACACCAAGATTTCATATGGCCAGGTTGTAAGGACTGATGGAGATGGTTATTACAAGGCAACCTTCCATCTCCATAACGATAATCTCGGTGACCCTCTTCTCGTCGAAGCAAAAGGGGAGCAGCAGAATCTGAAGGTTGAATTTGATCCAAAGGATTTGGAAGGTGAACGAAAAATTCAGGTTAATTTTGGAACCGGTTGTGGTACCGCTACCTCTCCCATGTGGATTTGGTGGGGGGGTGGGGCGGTGGTCGCCGCCGTTGGTGGGGCGATAGGGGTGAAACTTGCCCGATCTCAGCGGAGGCGGGAGCGCGGCAAAGGAAAATCGCAGAAAAAACAAAAATCATAATCACCGATAACGGTGCGTGGGGGAGGTATTGGAGTACCTCGCCGGATCGGTTGAGTTGATGGGCGAGGGGCGGTGTGCAGAGCTATCAAGTTGGGTGTAACCGGAACGCTTTTGTCGGAGGCGCAAACCTCGCGGCAGAAGCGTTTTTTTTGAGGGCCTCCATTCAACTGCTCCCTCGTTGCCGTATGTCTTGGAAAATCGCGCAAACGTTGGGAGCTTGTGGGGCATGATTATCAATGGTTAAGAGAAGCGGAGTCATTTGGGCGGCTTTAGTGGTCAGCTTTGGCTGGCTGACTGGTTGTACGGGTGGAGAGGAGGAGGGGCCGATTGTTCCACCGCCTCCACCTCCGGCAGAATACGCGGACAAGCATATGCCGTCAGAATGGTGGGACGACGCTCACAAATTGGAAGAGGGGCGCAAGCTGTATCTCGGTGAGGCAAACCCGGATGTGAAATGTTCGAGTTGTCATGGGAATGACGGGAGGCCTGTCAAGGCGGGGGCCACGGACTTCCGGAACCCCGAGCGTATGAAGCTCTATTCAGACTCCGTATGGTTCTGGCGAATCTCTGAAGGAGTTCCCAATACAAAGATGAAGGGGTGGAAGAGCAAGCTCTCCGAGGACGATCGATGGAAGCTTGTGCTGTATGAGAGGAGTTTTGGGCTTCCCGGAAAGGTATGGAGCGAAGAACGGAAGCAATGGGCGGAAAAAGGCGCTCAATGAGATTCCTGGTCAGTTTCAGAAAGCAAGGGGGCATCGAGGTATCGTGAAAAAACTGTGGCACAGTCTCCCGACTCTTGTTGCGCTTATTGCGCTCTGCGTGTTTGTTGCGCCCGCTGTCTATGCACAGGAGCTTGGGGCCTCCTCGGTGAATTTTCCATACGCGGGAAATCGGACGGCGGTCTGGGTCGTGGCGCAACTGCATATCTTGTTTGCTGCGTTTATCTTAGGGGCCCCGATCTTTGTCGTCATCGCGGAATGGTTAGGTTATCGAAAGCAAGACCCCCGTTACGACCGTATGGCCAAAGAAATCACTAAAGTCACGGTCATCCTGTTCAGTTTGACGGCTGTGACCGGAGGGTTCTTTATTTTTATCCTTCTTGCGGCCTATCCGGAGTTCACGACCTGGTTCATCAATCAATTCTATGTCGTCTTCGCGATCATATATCCGACCCTCTTCATCATAGAAACGATCCTGATGTATGCCTATCTCTACACCTGGGACATCTGGAAAGGTGAAAAGAAGGGGCGACACATTGCGCTGGGCATCGTGCTGAATCTGGTGTGTCTGCTTATTCTCTTTGTGATCAACGGTCCCACGTCGTTTATGAACACCCCGCCGAAGGCGGAAGGGGTCTCGCCGCAAGATTTTCTCGCGGCCGCGACGCTGTGGGACAAAATTGCAAATCAAAGTTGGTTTCCTTTGAGCCTGCATCGGATCGACGGCAACGTGGCGTTCGGCGGATTTATTGCCGGCATGATCGCCAGTTACATGTACATGGGTTCCAAAACGCAGGAAGAACGGGCCTACTACGACTGGATGGGTTTCGTCGCGATTTGGATCGCGGTGGGGGCTTCGCTCTTGCAGCCGTTCACCGGGCTGTTGCTGGCGTATGAAATGTGTGATTACGATTTTTCGTTTTGTCCCTACATGATGGCCGATCAGCTCTCGATGTTTTTCGAGGTGCAGGGCATGATGATCGGGCTGCTTTTCTTGGCGATCAACTACTATAGCTGGCTCAGCGTGAAGCGAATCGAGGGGGCTGATCGCGTCCGGATGACGATCTTGGCTCCTATTGTCTTGGTTGCAATCCTTCCCGTCACGATGTGGGTCATGAACGTCTATTGGATCCCTGATCCGATGTCCTTGGCTTTTCTACTGCCCCTGGTCTTGTTTCCCTTCATGCTGGGCCGGTTCGTTCCTGTGACCGTCTCTGCGAGGACAGTCATCAAGATCGGGTTTATCGTGATGCTCGTCAGTGATGCGGTGTGGCTTACCCCGGGGGGATTCGTCGCCACGGGAACCGATATGCCCGATGAGCTGAAGCTGCCGGAAGGCTGGGATTATTTGGCGTCGATGCCGGCAAAGCTCTCAGCCATCCTCGTGTTGGTCTATGTCACGGTCGTCAATTATGTGCTCTACAGCAGAACCATCAAGCAGGGGACCATTCACTGGGGAAAAATCGATTTTGCGGCGCAATTTGTACTGATTTTCTTGGCGTTTGTTTCAACGTGGATCATGAGCTTGATGGGTGCGGTCCGATCGCTCCTCAAAAAGTATTTCCATGCGTACAGCCTGGTCTCGGACTTTACGGCAGAATCGTTTACCCCAACGCTGGCGTATTCGGCTTGGTGGATTACAGGGATTACCGTCGGGTTCTTGGTCGTCGTCACGCTTGCCGCGATGGTGGCTCTGCGGCCATCGATTTCGACGGCGCGGGAAGTGAAAGTGAGCCCTGTTCCAGCCGAGGCCAAGTGAGGCCGGGGCCGAACCGCTATTTGACGATCATGCAAATCCATAAAGAGGAATCGTGTTTAAAAAACTTGGAATAGCATTGGTGGTTGGTGGGGCGGTGGTGGCGATCGCCCATTCACAAGAAGTGCCGTCTGACTTTCAACTGCTTTGGGCGATTTTCGCGATAATCGGAGCCGTCGTCTTCATGGTGCTGGATGCGCCACCGCTCAATGTGATGCACGGTGGGAAATCTCTCTTTGCCGTCGTGGGATTTTGGGTTGTCGTGATCACGGTCTGCATCGCCGGGGCGTCCCTCTTGCCCCAGTTCGAACCGGAAGATGAACGGGAAAAAATCAACAAGCTTTTAGAGAAGCAAAGGGCCGCCTCGCAGCAAGGAAAGGCGGAGGAGTTGATCGCTCGCGCGAAGGCTCTCGATGGCCAGGTCAAGGCCCTCGAGGAAAGGCTGAAAGGGTTGGGGGCCGGTCAGGCCGTGGTAGCTACGTCCGTTCCTCCACCTGGAGATGTGAAGTCTGCGGGAACGTCATCGGGTGACGGCGGCGACGTGATGAAGGTGGGTGAGGAGCAGTGGCAGCTGCAGGAATGTTACAACTGTCATAAGCTCAGGGGTGAAGGTGGGAAGAAGCGAGGCCCTGAGCTGGATAACATCGGCTCATTGCTGACCGTCGAGGAGATTAAGGAAAAAATCGTGAACCCCAAGAGCTTCATGGCTGAGGGATATGAAAAGGAATGGCAGAAGGGGGTCATGCCTGACAAGTTCAAGGACCTCATGGACCCCAAAGAAATGTTGGCCCTCGCCACCTGGTTGGGAAGTTTCAAAAATACCGCGGTGAACACGCCGAAGCCTATCAAGAAATAGTGATGCTGCAACCGAAATTAAAATCCAAGGTCCGTTGCACAGACCTCGACATCGGTGAAGTCTCGAAGGTTGTGCTCGATCCGCTCTCCCATGAGATCAGCCACATCGTGGTCTCGATGAACGGCAGCGGCGAGCGACAGGTCGACATGGCGCAGGTACAGGATGTCACAGACGATTTGGTGCATCTGCGAGCGCCTTCTCGGGACATTCTGGCTCTCCCGCCTTTCAAACGCGAAGACTACGTCACCACCCATGAAGTGGAAATCTCGCACCTTGAAGATCATATCCATGTCACACCGGGCGAAGTGTTGGTGCCGTTGCCCGATTTGGAAAAGAGCGTCAAGCGGCGCACGTTTTTCATGAATTTTACCCACGTGATCGGCTTCCTGATCGGACTCCCTATCGCCTATCCCATTCTTCGTTTTCTCATGAAGCCCATGTATGCGGATTTTGACAACCAATGGCTGAGCGTGGGAAATGTCAGCAAGATCAAGCAAGAGGATGTCGGGGTACAGTTCGAGTATAAGAAAAAGGTGAAGGAAGCGTACATGCCCGAGTATGAGGTTGAAAAGAACGTCTGGGTCGTGCGGGCGACTCCCGATCTTCTTGAAAAGGTCTATCAAGGAAAAGATGAGGAATTCCGTGACGCCACAGGAACCGTCATCTGGACCAACAAGAAAGAGATTCCGTACGTCGCATTTTCAGGGAAGTGCCCGCATCTCGGCTGTGCATACAAGTGGCGAAACCATAAGGCCCTCGGACCGGTATTTCTCTGCCCGTGCCATCTGAGCATCTACGATGCGGGCGGAAAAGTGCTGGACGGCCCTGCCCCGCGGGCCCTCGACGCCTTGCCCGTGCGCGTTTCCGTGAGCGGTGAGGTGGAGATTATCGACATGGAGTTCAAGGCCGGTACAAAATCACAAGTGCGGATAGTGTGAACTCGAGCGACATGGACATCAAGCACTCATCCCCTGCAACGATTCCTGATCATCAGCCGAGCGCAATGGAAAAGCTCGTCGCTTTCCTGGACGAGCGGGTCGGGCTCAAGGAGATGCAGGCCAAGATGCTCAATGAACCGATACCCGGCGGTTCTCGTTGGGCCTATGTGTTCGGCTCGATCCTCTTGTTCATCTTCGCGACGCAAGCGCTGACCGGCATCCTCCTGATGTTCTATTATGTCCCGACCGCCGATCATGCCTATGACAGCACTCAATACATTATTCATGACGTCGATTACGGTTGGTTTTTACTGAGCTATCACTTCTGGGGATCCAGTGCGATGGTCGTGTGTGTGGTGGCTCATATGTCCCAAGTGTTCTTGTGGGGAGCATATAAAAAACCGAGAGAATTGCTCTGGCTCGTCGGCTTGGCGTTATTCGGGATCGTGATCACCTTCGGCTTTACAGGCTATCTCTTGCCCTGGGACCAACGGGCGTTCTGGGCGACGACGGTCGGCGTCGAGATCTTGGATAAGACGCCTGTCGTCGGTGATTTTATCGCCAGGTTTCTCAAAGGCGGGCCGACTCCCGGTCAGATGACGCTGAGTCGTTTCTTCGTGCTCCATGTGATGATCCTTCCCGCGGCCCTTATGGCCCTGGCCGGGCTCCATCTGTTCTTATTTCGGGTGGCTGCGCCGGCGGGTCCGTTCACCGGCACGAAGGAGGAGATCAAGGCCAAGACAGACTACTTTTTCCCCCGTCAAATTTGGAAGGATATGGTCGGGATGGCCTTTGTTTTCGTCGGGACCTGTGCGCTGGCGCTCTGGGAACCGGTCGTCCTCTTGGACCAGGCCGCCCCTGATCCAGGCGATTACCATCCTGAACCGGAATGGTATTTTCTCTTCTACTTCCAGCTGCTGAGGTTGAAAGTATTTGCCGGGGAGTTTGGGCAGTTCTTGGGGGCAGTTGCGCTGCCGGTCCTTTTCATGATCTTGTTGGTGGCGCTTCCATTCTTCGATAAGGATCCCGAGCGCAATATTTTCAAACGGCCGATCGCATTGATCAGTTGGATCGCGATTATGGTGGTCATTGTGTTGTTCACCGTCGCCTCCGTAATTAACCGAGAGTTCTTGGATTAACTCTGTTCCCTCTACGTTATGGCTGAAGAACGCGAATCAATGTCGCCGACAAAGATAGGATTCAGCATCCTATGGCCCGCCTGTTGGACTTCCATTGTTGTGAAGGCGGTGTTTGCCGTGCTGCTCTTGACGATGGGGTTGGTGCATTTCGAAGGTAGGTTTGGACTGGCCGTCATCATGTTGTTTCTCAGCCCTGTCACTGTCTTTGCGATTCCGATCATCATGGCCGCTTTTGGAACGCAGTTTGGTGAAGGGATCGGCCTCGAGATCCTCTTCTGGCTCTCCATTCCGGTCGATATTTGGGCTCTGGGGGTGGTCGCTCGCACGTTCTTTCTTGAGCGACTCAGGAAGGAGCCGCCTGATGGATTGGCGCTGGCCATCTGGTGGAGGTCGGCTCTCATCGGGGCCTTCTTCATTCCTATCCTCTGGGGTACCGTGAGCTTCGTCACGGATAACGCGATTACGGCATCTCACGCGATGGCTGAGATGGAAAGTCTTAGGCACCTCACGGACACAGGGCTGCCGGTAGCGGAACGGATCGGTCTCGAATTGACGATCTGGGGATCTATCTCTTCCGCCGTGCTCCTCGTGTTATCGGTGATCGGTGTATCCATTCTCGGCCAAATCATTCGACGAATGGCGGAAGAGTCCAGGACGGCTCCCGAAAATTATCAAGGACTCATCACGCGCTGGGACCTAATGCGGGTGCCGACGGATCAGGGGCTGCTCTTAACGTCGTTGGCCGGTGTGGGTGTTGTGTGTGCCCTACTGTTTTGGACCATACTCCCGGTAACGACTCCTCACCCGCATGAGTGCTGTAAGAAGCCTGAGACAACGGTCGAGGCGGTATTCAAACCGATCCAGTCATTGAATAGCACCGAGCAACGTCTTGCGTCTCTCGCGGCGCAAGTCGAAGCGCTCGAACAGCAAAAGTCGGACGCGAAAAGCCAAAAAACAAAAGGCAAGGCGAAGACCGGAAGTACGACAGCCGGGGATTCACCTGCCAAGACGAAACCGTAATTTACGAGGTGATGTGGTGAGTGGCACACAGCAAGAGGGCGAAGCGATTCAACCATCTCTCCGAACCGACGGAAGCCACGGGGGATGGCTGGCAAGTCTCTTGTTGGCGGCAGCCTGGCTTGCGCTCCCTTCGATCGGCATCGCGGCGGAAGGGACAGCGGCTGGTCCGACGGAATATCGAGACATTCCATACATCGGCAGTCGGAACCTTGTCTGGATCGTCGCCCAACTCCATCTCCTGCTCGCCGGGTTCGTCTTGGGCGTGCCGATCTTTGCCTGGCTTTGTGAGGTCATTGCCTGGAGGGGCGGGGAACAGCGGTACGACAAGCTGGCCAAGGAGTTTACGAAGCTCCTCACGTCGGCCTATGCCACGACCGCTTTGTTCGGCGGTATTTTATTGTTCCTCTTGGTGGCATTCTATCCCAAGCTGATGAATTATTTGACGGATGTCTTCTTCCCGTCATTTTTACTCTACTGCTTGTTGTTCCTCTTCGAAACCGCCACCCTCTACCTCTATTGGTATGGGTGGGATGCTATGCAGCACGGCAGGAAGAAGACGCTGCATGTCTTTTTAGGCTTCCTTCTGAATTTCTTTGCCTTGTTCATCATGATCGTGCCCAATGCCTGGGCCACATTTCAGTCCAGCCCCGTCGTGATTTCTGAGGGGACGGCGATTGAGCGAGCCTGGGCGGCAACATGGAATCCAACATGGTGGCCGATCAACATCCATCGGCTTATCGCCAACGTGGTGCTTGGCGGGTATATCTGCGGAGCCTATGCAGGAGTCCGATACCTATCCGTCAAAAGCCAAGAAGATCGGGAGCATTACGATTGGATGGGGTATGTCGGAAACTTTATCGGCGTGTTTGGTCTGTTGGCCCTGCCGTTTGCCGGATATTGGCTCATGCGGGAAATCTATCAGTACAACCAGCAGATGGGCATCACACTGATGGGCGGCTTTCTCTCCTGGTTGTTCATCATTCAGGCGATGCTGATCGGAGTGTTGTTCCTCGGGTCGAACTACTATTTCTGGTTGGGGATTACCTATCGCATTCCCGGATCGGAAGCCAAGTATCGGAAAGCCATGTTGTGGATGCTCATCAGTCTCCTGTTCTGTCTTGCGGTTTGGATGACGCCGCACTCGCTCGTGGCCAGCATCGAAGAGGCCCAAAAAATGGGAGGAGCCCATCACCCGTTGCTCGGGGTCCTTGGCGTGATGTCCGCAAAAATGACCGTGTCGAACCTCATGATCCTTATTACCTTTATGAGTTTCGTCATGTATTGGCGGGCCGGAAAGCAAGACACGGCCGGATGGGCCAAGCTGGGGAAGGCCATCATGGGCGCCATCCTGGTGTTGGCCAGCCTTGCGGTCATTGTCTTGGGCGTCTGGGGCTACTTTGTGCCGGCCATCGTCCGGATAAATTATTTTTCCACGTCTCAGGTCTTGATCGTCATCTTTGTGATCTTGACGATTACACCGCTCACGGCGCTGCTGCTGAAGAGCGCAAAAACGACCACGGAAATGGTGTGGGGCAGCATGCCTCCTCGCGCCGGGTATTCATTGGTCCTCAACGCGGTCATGGTGATCCTTCTCATGACGTTGATGGGCTATGCGCGGTCTTCCTCCAGAGTCCACTGGCACGTCTATGGAGTCATGCGTGATACGTCGCCTTACGCTTATTCGCCGGCTCTAGGCAGCGCCTCGTTGATTATGGCCTTTTGCACGTTTTTCTTCTGCATTCTCGTCGCGTTTATCTTCTGGGTCGCCACCATGGGCGATAAGTACAAGACCACTGCTGGAACAGGAAAGGGAGAACTGCCGCACGGCATTCCGGCGATGGCCGGAGGGGCTCCGGATGATCAGAAAAGAAGGTAATGCAAAGCTGTGAATCGTGAGTGTTGAGTCGCAAGCGAAGGGCCTAACGCCAGGTATGTACCTGCTCGACACGTAAAACTTGAGGCGCTATGAGTGAAATCGCACAACTACAACTAATCTCGCTGGGAATCGTTGGGATCGGAATTCTGATTCTTCTCTTCATCAACGCCGTCTTTCTCAGAGTCACAGGGTTCGTCGCCATCGTCCTGGGGCTGTTTGCCCTCATGTCACTCGCCGTGCCCCAGATGGCGTCCCTCCCTCCTGCAGAGGAAAAGATCGACATCGCGAGCATTAAAACGCCCACTGATATCGCCGAGATCGGACAGACGGTCTTCTTCAGTAAAGGCCAATGCGCGTTATGCCATTCCATCGGTCCCAGTGAATCGGCCCGCTGCCCGGATTTGAAGGGAATCGGGGCCAAGTTGAGTCAGGAATTTCTCTATGAAAGCCTGGTTGATCCTCAGGCGTTCGTGTATCAGGATTATCGGCATGGAGGCGTTCCGAAGGAATATCCGGCGACCATGCCCGCCATCGATAAAAATCCTATCGGACTGTCCAAGAATGAAATTTTAGCCGTTATCGCATTTCTCCAACAAATGAGTGGTGAGCCGATCTCCATCAGGGTGTCGGATCTCGAAATACCGGGGCAGCCTCCGTCTGCTCCTGTCAAAGCGGCAGAATCCGCACTCGTCGCCGACGCACACACGCACTAGGGAGGAAGATATGGGCGCGTTAGGGAAGCCGATCATACTCATGATAGTCATGTACTTGTTCCTTAAATTCGTGCTGCCCATCATACCAGGGTCTGCGCCTCTTCCTTCCAGCTTGATTTTTCTGTATCTGATCCTGACAGCGTCGGGTATCGTGATATACGAGACCTTGAGCGGTGAATCCAAAGATGCCTTCTGGGGACCGATCCAGCGATTTCTAACCGGTGAGAATATCGGGGGGCTCCAATCCCTTCGATATGGGGTGCTTATACTGTTTCCGCTTCTGGTCGGGTGGCAGACCTACGGGAGTACTGCGACAAGCGATCTACCGCCGACGGAAAGCCGAACGATCCACCCGGCGCCTCCTGGCGAATATACAGGCTTGGTGAACCCTGTTCCAAAAACACCGGACAACATCATGCAGGGCAAGGGTTTTTATGCGGCCTTTTGCTCGCCTTGTCATGGAGGTAACTTTGACGGAAAAGGACCGGCTGCTCGTGGCTATATTCCTGCACCTGCTAATTTCGCCGACCCCACGACGATCGCGATGTTGCAGGAAAGCTATCTGTTCTGGCGTATCAAGAAGGGCGGCGTTGGCCTTCCGATCGAAGGTACGCCATGGAAGTCCGCCATGCCGCGTTGGGAGCTGGAACTGCCGGATGAATGGATTTGGAAGATCATCATGGGAGAATACGATGGAGCCCATCAATCCCCGCGAACATGGGAGTAGTAGAGTTGTGGGTAGAGTGTACGGGTTCAGTTGGGTACGGAGAATGAGGGCAGTATGAAACCGGCAAATCACGCGGCGAGATTGGTTCTTCAGACCGGGTTGGCGACGATCGCAACTCTGGTCATCGGAGGAGGGGGCCTCACCTTCGCACAGGAAAGCGTGGCGGTCAGAGCCGCGATCGTCACGGAAGGGTTGCCTGTCGACGATCCGAATGCTGCGGTTTGGAGCAATGTGGCGCCGGCGACGTTTCCAATGTCGCCGCAAGTCCATTGGCCGGACCGCATACAGGAAGTGACCGTCAAGGATGTGATCGTGCGTGCGTTGCACGATGATCAGCAGGTCGCGATTCTCTTGGAATATAGCGACCCGACCCAAGATCCTGACGATGGGGCGGCGTTGGAATTTATGGTCGGAGACAAGAAAGCGCACTTCGCTCATGGGCAGCCGATGCTCCAGGTCGAGGGCGGGCCGGTCAATATTTGGTTTTGGAAACACAAGGACGACAAGGCCGTAGACATGAGCGCGAAGGGTTTCGGGACATTGAAACCGCAAACGCATCAGGATGTGAAAGCAAAGGCCGCCTATTCCAATGGGAGCTGGAAAATCGTCTTTTCCCGGACGCTCTCAACGGATCATCCGGAGGAGGACGTGCAAATCACGCCGGGAGAATTCATTAGTATTGCCTTCGCGGTCTGGGACGGTCGTAAAGATGCCGTCGGAGAGTTGGTCGAAAAGGGCTCTCAGAAAGCCGTTTCTTCCTGGTGGTATTTCCGAGCCGATGCGCCGCCAGATTATTCCAGCTACATGTACGCGGCAGTGGCCGCGGCGTTAGCCTTGGGATTTCAATTTGTCCTGATCCGCAAACTCAAGAAAGGGCAGTGAGCATGAAGGCGGGAAGGCTGAGTGTCATTGGATTAGCGGTCGGTGTGCTGGGGGGAGGGGCTTTGCTTGCCAGCGGATGCGCGAGCGAACAAGAAAAGCGGGGCCAGGAACTGTATACCCATTACTGCAGTGATTGTCACGGCGGGAGCGGCAAGCAGAACGAGGGGTTCAATTGGTCGTCCATGCCGGATCCCAAGCCGAAAGACTTGTCCAATAAATCCGAAATGGGCACGTTCACCGACAAGGAGCTCTTCGACACGATTTCACGGGACATGCTGGACACCAGCGAAGAAGGCGGCGATGAGATCGGAGACGACGACTTTTCCGTTCCGACCATGCCGACGTTCAAATATACGTTGTCCGAAGATGAGATCTGGGCGATCGTCGGGTATGTGCGCAAGCTTCACGGCATGAAGATGGAGTTCGACGTCGCGGCGCGCAAGACGTCGCTCGATGACGGGTTAAAGGCCGCAGAGGCGAAGTTCGAGCAGGCCAAACAGGCTTACGAGGCGGCGGAAAAGAAGGCCAGCGACGAAGCAGAGAGAAAGAGCGAGGAGCTCAATAAGGACGTGGATGTCGATGAATCCGCCTATGCTGCCGAGCAGGAGGCAATGGGCCAAGCCAAGAAGGAACTGGATGCGGCGCAGGTTGCCCTGAATAATTTCTCCACCAGACCCGGAAAGGTCACCAGCGTTCCAAGACCTGACTTAACGGTCAAACCTGCGGAAAGCGCCGCATTGATTGAACGTGGCAAGCGGCTGTATGAGAATAAATATGGCTGCAATGGCTGCCATAATCTTGACGGTGAGGGAGGGAAAATCGGCCCGGCGTTAGATCGCGCCGGATTTCGCCTGAATGCGACCTGGGTCTACCGTTGGCTCAAGAATCCACAGGCCATGGATTCGGCGACGCGCATGCCCGCGTTGGGTTTGAATGATGCAGATGCAAAGGCTGTCACCCTGTACGTCGCTACGCTGCGTGCGCCGAAATCGGAGCCGACTGAAGAAAAGCCGGTCGAGAATCCTTAAATCATCACGCCTCCTAGGAGTCCGACAAGTATCGCGAGCCCGACCCATACGTGCGCGCGGAACATCGCAAACGCATGACCCGGTGTGATGGGCCGTTGTAGGTCACGGATTTGAAGCAAGAAAAATACAAGCACACCCACGAGCGCTGCATAATAGGGCCAACCTAACTGAGCCAGCAGGCCAGCTACGATGAGAAACGCTACCATAAGAGCAAATGCCGCCCCCACTCCAAGGTAAAGGGACGACCCAAAGTAGAGGGCGGCGGACTTGACTCCGATGCGCCGGTCATCTTCTTGATCCTGGATCGCGTAGATCGTATCGTACGCGACGGCCCAGGCGACGGTCGCTCCGAAGAGACACCACACTGGTGCGTCCAGCTGCCCTTGTACCGACGCCCAGGCCATGACGCTTCCCCAGCCGAAGGCGATGCCCAACATGGCCTGCGGGATGTGGATCCAGCGTTTGCAGTAGGGATAAAGAGCTGCCAGCAGGACCGCGATGGGTGCGAGTCCTGTCACGATGGACGGCAACAGGAAGAGGAGACAGGCCGCCGACGTCAGCAATAGGCTCAGCAGGATCATCGCCTGGCGACGGGACAGCTCACCCGAAGCTAACGGCCGACATCGAGTGCGCGTGACGTGCTGATCGAACCCTTGATCCGCAAGGTCGTTCATGATGACTCCGGCGCTTCTCATCAAAAACGATCCACCGACAAAAATGGCAAGCAGCTGCGGTGGCGGAAGTCCACGAGCTGCCAGGATAAGCGCCCACAGAGTGGGCAGGAGCAATAAATAGGTGCCGGTCTGATTTTGGAGCCGGATCAACCGTGCCAGCGCGGACCAGGGAATGCCTGACGCGGAAGCAGACGAGGAATTCGCCGGTGTCGACATGGTTCGACCATAACGGAGGGCTAAAAAGCTGTCAATGCGCCGTCACCGGTTGTGACGCTATGGGAAATTCGGTATAACCACAACGTGACACCACGACACACAGGACAACGTCGAGGACGACTCCAGGGTCTCTCCCTTCCGATGAGTTGCGTGGTCATGGCGGTGGCCTTGTGGACGTCCGGCTGCTCCACCCTGACGCGAGAGAAGCCGCCGATCGCTTCAGATCTCATCCCACTGACGCCGGCCGTATGGTTCTCACCCAGCGGAATGACGGCGGAAATCTCCTACCAGAATGCGTGCCACGAAACCGTGGGCGTGCCTATGGCCGATCTCCTTCGTGAGTCCGTTCCGAACAAGCTTGCAGGAGCGTTTATCGGCGTGATGGCAAAAAACCAATCTGAAGACATTCTAGGGGCGGACGGTGTGGTCGAGGTGGGGCTCGGTTTAAGGCGACTTGATGTCGTCGTCCCACAGCAGGTGCCGGGAGAGTATCAGGCCAGTGCCACGGTAGCCATTGAAATGGTGTTTTTAGCTCGGGACGGGACGATGCTCTTCAGTAAGAAACTCGAAGGTACGGGCCGAGGTACTGTGGTGGTGCCTGAGCAATCCTGCGAGGTAAGGGGAGTGGACGCCATTGTTGAATCAGCCATTGGCTCGGTGGCCGAGGGCCTGGCTCAACAGATGGCGCAATCGGTGCGGATACGAGAATATGCGGAGCAGCGGGATCGCTGGATTCCATTGGCCTCCTCTCCCGTGACGCCGGCTGACCTGGCGTTCGATACAGATCCTTCGGCCGGTCAAAACGCGATGGAAGCACCACCGGCTCCCGTAGCCAAGATGGTCGAACCGGCTCAACTCAGTTTTCGCGCCATCATACGGGATGAAAGCCACAATGGAGGGCGTGAACCGGATGAATCTCTTACGCTCCACATCGAGGTGAAGAATGAAGGGCCGGTGGAAGCCGACGATGTGGTGGTTCTGGTCAATGGGAAAGCGGGGCTCGCGCAGGTATTTCCGTCCGAAGTCCTCATGGGATCCATTCAGCCTGGAGCAATCAAACGCGTCTCCGTGACAGAACGAGTCGCGATGCCGCACATGGCCATTACCGGCGAACTGACGTTGAACTTGCGTGCCGCCAGCCCGATGGTATCCATTCCATCACCCAAAGTGTTCAGGCTCGGTATTCAATCCAAACGTGGCGACGTTGCGTCGCTGCCAGATGTTGACCAGATGCCCATGTCGCTGGAGTCCGCGAGGCAACCCAAGACCGTCATTGTCGCGATGGGGATCGGGACGTTCGGCGATGAACGCCTGCCGGTGATGAAGCATGCCGGCCACGACGCGGCCGTGATGGCGGAGTACTTGCGTGCGATCCACGGTGTTCCACGCGAACGGATGCGGATTCTGCTCGATCGTCAAGGCGTGCGGCGGGAGATAGAAGAGACGTTTGACCAATGGCTTCGCAAACGGGCGGATGCGGACACCGTGCTGTATGTGTTTTTTTCAGGCCGAGCGGTCGTGGATAGTCAGAACGGGGAGGTCTTGCTGGTTCCTTACGACGGAACACCATTCGAACCAGGGCGTCTCTATCCCCTGAAAAGATTGCAGGAGGCAGTTTCCCGAATCCCGATTGAACGAGCGATCTTCATGGTCGACGCGTCGATGGATCCCTCTCCAGGCGCCGACCCGGCGACCATGCCCGTGCCTGATTGGACGGCGGGGTTGGATGAACAACGGAGAGATCTGGAGATGTGGATGGTTGGCAACCGGAATTTGCAAGAAGCCCATGTGCCCCCAAAAGGGCAGCACGGCTTGTTTACGTATCAACTCTTGAGAGGGCTGCAGGGCGTTGCCGATCTCAATCGAGATGGCACGGTCGTAG
Organism: uncultured Nitrospira sp.; assembly: GCA_964435885.1. Taxonomy (GTDB): domain Bacteria; phylum Nitrospirota; class Nitrospiria; order Nitrospirales; family Nitrospiraceae; genus Nitrospira_D. Next base: position 24,389 of record CAYTAS010000038.1, read on the forward strand.
CCGGTGAACTGTGTTTGTACGCTCGAGGTGAAACGGCGCGTGTCGCTCGTGAACAATTCGGCGACAAACAAGATCCTCTGTGCCTGCCTCCGGTAGGGCACGGCGCGATGATCCGTATCCATCCGATCGCGAAGGGAAATAATCCCAAGCCGCCACCGGCTGCGCCACAATCGACGGAGCCGTCCACCGACTCACCCGTTTCGGCGCCGGGCCCGATGCTCGTTGGGCCGTAGCCATGTGATTCATGTCGGCGCCCTTCATTGACAGGCCAGGCGGTGGCCGTTATCATGCGGTCACCATCGAATCTCGGTTTCAATGTATCTCGCCAAGGCGCCGGCGTAGCTCAGTTGGTAGAGCAGCGGTTTCGTAAACCGCAGGTCGCCCGTTCAATCCGGGTCGCCGGCTCCAAACCTCGCTTGCGCGTGCCGCGCGCTCTTCATTGTTTTATCGAACTTGATGCGCGCGGATAAAACCCTCCAGTAAACTTTCTCCCTTGTCCCGATCGGGCCCTTTTGAGAAGTATCGCATGCAGACAGTCTATCGCAGCGTACCCTTGAAAAATGTTGTCAGATCTGACAACATACGCGCTATGATTTGTGCGGCGTAGCCGATGGCCGAGATCGGTAAGACGCGCCCTGTTTCGTGGATTAAGGCCGCGTTGAACGACTTCCGACGATTTCCCGAAGGGGCTCAATCAGTGTGCCTCACTGCCCTAACGATCGCTGCGGAAGGGGGCAAGGCCGATCTTGCGAAGCCGCTGCACGGATTGGGCTCCGGCGTCTTTGAGATCGCGCTGGCGTTCAAAGGTGATGCGTTCCGGGTCGTGTACGCGGTCCAGTTGGCGAAGGAAATGTGGGTGGTCCATGCCTTTCAGAAGAAATCAACCAAGGGTATCAAGACCCCAACACGCGACATCGAGCTGATCAGGAATCGACTGAAGAACCTGAAGGAGATGCTTCAATGAAGCGGGAAGAGAAACTAGAGATCGTGCATGGCAGCGGCAATGTGTTCCGGGATCTTAGCCGGAATAACGCGGACGCCGAGCAATTCAAGGCGATTCTCGCGAACGAGGTCATACAGGTACTGGACCGGGAACACCTGACGGTCCGTGCCGCCCATGTCCGTACCGGCGTCGCTGCGGCCGATTTCTCTCGCATTCGCCATGCCGATCTTGGGCGCTTCACGGTTGACCGGCTGATGATGATTCTTAACCGCCTCGGGTCGCGGGTCGAGGTGAAAGTTCGAGTGCGGCACGCCAAAAGCGCTGCCTGATGACAGATGGCTACGGGCAGCTCGCTGCTGTTAAGTCTGATCGCAACGTCTCTTGTCCTATCCGAAATTGAGACCACCACTGGCCGGCGTCCGATCCTGGTCCAATCGCCTTCCAGAATGTCCATGGTCTCTCGCGAAGAGGCCGTGGGGATCGTGAACGCGAGCCAGTCGATGGTCAGAGTAAAGGGTGAAGGCATAGAACGGATAGAATCTCTGTAAGGAGATGTGTGGTTTGCGCCCCCGTCTCTACCAAACGGGGGCGGCGCTGGCCGTCCGGCTTGCGCCGGACGGGGCAGGCACGTGCCCTCCGTCAGTCTGCCGTGGGATGCGCTTTCAATCGTCGGCTCAAGGCATCCATGGCCTTCATGCCGATGGTCCGTCCGATGATCTTCAACGCCTGCACTTCCCCATCCATGACCATGGACATGAGCATGCTGGCGCGGATGTATTCGGACACGGTCATGCCTTCTTTCTTGGCACACTTCTCAATCAACGCCTTTTCTTCCTCATTGACTCGAAACTGCATCATTGTGGTTTTCATAGCGCCTCCTGTGTCATGCAGACTGTATGACTAACTGTACGTCAGCATGAATGACGTGTCAAGGGTGCCACGCTGCCTTCACTTAAAAGTTACAGCAGGAATCGTTGATCCTATTTGAAGTGGCTAACGCCGAGAAGCGGACAGCGAGGCAGAACTTTAGATAGAGGGCTACAAGTTGGATGGTGATATTGCCAACATCAGATACGCGCGCATAAGATCTTCCTTCAATTTTCTCAGTTCGTTGTTTTTCGGATATCGGTTAACCCCATTATCCACAACCATCCTAAGACTGTTAATGTATTGACGTTTTTCTTCATCAGAGGGGATACCAACTTTAGACCATGCCAGTCCTTGGCTTCCTAAAACATGATATGGGTACGGACCGGCCTTCGGGTTTTGAATTATGGCCTCTATAGTAGCAGTGGCCTCCTTAACGTACTCAGTTGCTGATGAAGATTTTGGGTTTTCAAGGGCTTTTTTAAAGAGCAGGTAGGCCCATTCATTATCGATATAGATATCACCGGGTGCTAGCCCACGTGCCTGATTCAACCAATTTTCTGCACGTCGAGTGTCGCCAAATTCAACTTCAAGGCTGCCACGCTGGAGCCAGTAATGAGAATCATCTGCGAGAAGATCTTCGATGTTTTGATAGAACAGCTGACTTTGATCAAGGCTCAGGCTCCTGTAGAGAAAGTCATGATTTGTAATCGCCGTCAGTAGCTTCCGTGATTTACGCCGCTTTGAAGGATCTGAATGCCTATGCGTAGCCGCCATAAATCCCAATCCAAAAATAGCATCGGCTATCTGTCCTCTTTTTAGCAGTTCATCCTTCACCATGTCTGCGATGACACGATGCCGTGCTTGTATCTGTACGCTTCCAGGTGGGGTCTCAACTACAATATGCCTTCTCAGAAGGGTGTCAATCGCATTCAAAGCTTCATTTGTACTATCATTAAGCGCTAAAAGAATCTCCTGACGAGTTAGGGGATATCGAAAAGTCGTAGACAAACAGATCACTGCGTATACTCTTTGTAAATTCTGAGGCAGGTCGAAAAATTCCTTTGGGACTTTCTCCTGAAATTTGTCTCCTGAAGTTGCACTGAACATAGCCACTAGCAGCTGGCGTCCCGCATATTCACGAAATTTTGCACATTGCTCCTCACGAGACTTGCCCTTCAGCGCCCCAAGACGATTTTCTCTGTCCAGTACTTGTAAAAGTGACTCAATGTCGTCGTCAGTAAGGTGTGGGACATTGACTTCCTCAACCTCTATACCTCTCAGTACTACAGCATCAATGACTCGATCGACGACTCCAGATCTCAACGCAATTATGACTAATGGTTTGCGATCATCAGTAACTATGTCGTAAAGCATCGGTGAGAGAGATGTTCCAAACAGATCTGCATCGTCAATTGCCAATATGCTAGGTCCTTTGTCCTGCTTCATTGCTTGGATAATGTCACGCGGTGAAAGCTCATTATCTTTATCGACCCAACCAACATGACTTCCTTGGGCAGCAGCTTTTAGAACAAGCCTCATAAGGCATGTACTTTTCCCTGATCCAGCTGTCCCGCATATCAGGAGGATTCTCGGATCCTTTGCCGACAGCAATTTCGTATACAGTTCCACAAACTTGCCATCACAGCCGCGTTCTATGGCACGGTTAGACTGGATATCAGCCCAGATTGGCTCCTGTCCCAAAAGAAATTCGGATTGTCGATTCGGTTCTGTTGCAAGCTCTGCTACCTCACTCAATCGAGGAACACGATTGAATTCTTCTCTTGTGTTTCTAAACAGTTTCAGCCCAGCATCTTTTGCTTCCCCAAGATCTTTTAGGACCTTTTCAGAGAACTCATCTGCGGTCATCTGTAACCATGTAATATTAAATTCCGATAACCGGGCGGCTCGCGCACGATCTAACATGGGCGTCACAAGATAAGACCTCGGTCTCATCTCTCGCATATCACGTGACCCTTTAGCTTTTCTGATCTCTACTTGCTGCCACAGAGATGGCTCATCCAACCTAGTGCCGACAAATACAACTGGACGGCTGATAATATCGGCCACAAGTTCCATATAAAGATGCTCAGGGAAAGCGAGCCTTTTAGCATACTGGGTAGAAGCAAACGTTACCTTATCGAGCCCCTCTGTCATCAGCCCATTTAGGTAATAAACAACAAGTGCCTGATAAGCGCCACGGTTGTCGCTGCCACCCATGAAAGCATTGGACAAGGCGACCGCAGAAAGTGGCCGTGGAAGTTTGAATCCACGGTTAATGGCATCCGGCAGGTTGTCTACGTTCAATGTGTAAACTCGATGCCAAGGGAATGTGAAATATCTGACGATCTTTTCATCCACTGAGGTTGGATCGACTGTGAGCTGTCGAGTCAATGTATCCTTAAGAGTTTTCGGATCCTTTGATAATGCAGTTTCATATATGTCCTGAAGAGTAGACGTCTCGTCGAAGGGCTCTGATGGAAAACTAATACTCCAAAGAATTTTGGCAAGGGAATTTCCTGTCGGGAGGTTATCTCCGGATAGGTTTTTTGATGATGATGAGAATCCTGCTCCCGTAAATAAAATTGGACGACCGCGTTCAAACTGATTTCGCAAATGGGTCTGTACCAGTTCAATTTCGCTCATGAGGCTGTACTGAGCTAGACTCGAAAAAGTGGACGCCTTCAACCTATGATCTGAGGTCTGGAGG
>CAYTAS010000039.1:0-28181 GCA_964435885.1 uncultured Nitrospira sp.
CGCGAGTCATACCACTGCGAAACATCGTACCCGCGCTCTGGACTCGCCATGGTCTAGCCCTCCTTCTGCTATATTCTGTTGAAACTAATTTCCCTTTATTCTACTGTGCCATCTGAGCAAAGAGAGTATACCCACACCCTTACAAAATTCCATCGCCCTCCAAACTAAATAAAGTCTACCCTTACCAAGAGGGGCATTTCAAGACCAATTGGGTCAGCTTGTCCCCCCCCCAGAAGCATTCCTTATCATGCCATTTTAAGAATATTCCCCAGCCTCAGATCGTGGCCGTGCTGCATGATGCCTGTCGCACACCTCTGTGGATCTGGCACGGAGCCACATCTTGACGCTGAACCCGACGTAGTCGGAGATTCTGGCGGCAACTGTTGACGAACAGGTTAATTCCGCTGGCCATGAAGCGCACGAACACGGAGGGGATCTGCGCGGAACACGACTGTGCCCATCCGCACCTTCTTCATGCCGAACCATGCGCTTTCGTTGCAATTGGTGGGATTCAGGCTATTGTTACTCATACCTCTACGAGCTCAGGGTTGATCGAATGATTGCTATGCAGCAGGGCCCCGATGGGCGTACGGAGAAAGCTTCCTCGTCGGGCTTTTCCACGTGGAAGACTATCGTCGTGGTTCTCGCCGCCGGTGTCACGGTCGGTATCGGATACCTGATCTTTCAAGGTCAAGGATCGCCGACTCGTTTCATAACCACTCGAACGTCCATTACTCAGTCCAGCGGGACTCCGACGGACTCCCAGGCAAAACCAGCTACTCCTGATGTTCGGCTGACTCGTGAAGGAATCGAATTGCTGCTCAATGCTCTCGATGAGGCCATTCGCCGAAAGGACGTCGCCGGTGTCGTGCGCCACATGACGCCAGACGCCAGCATTACCATTCATATGAAGCACGGCTCACATCAGCAGATGGCTTTGTTGACTCGGGAGGACTATCGAAAAACGCTGGCCATGGCGTTCGCCTTCCCGAGCGCCAATGACTTCACACGCACCACGACGTCGGTCTCGGTATCCCCGGATGCACGAAGTGCAAAAGTCACCTGCAAGTCGACGGAGACGCTTCTACAATCCAACCGCGAATTCAAGACGGACGGTGAGGAAACTCTTGTCGTCACCATTCGCGACGGGAAACCGATGATTACATCGTTGGAGCAGACATTCCCTGGCGATTCCACCTGAATCCCGCCTTCAACGAAACGCCCTGCCGCTGCGGATACCCCGATGAGCGCGGTTGCCGGTTGAGGGTGTGATCCCCGGCTCCCTTGCGCCTCTTGCCCAAGCGCCGAGATTCGCATCCGGTGGTTTGGTATAATCACCCGCCGATCAACCTCTGTGGGAGTATGTATGCGGGTGCTGGTCATTGAAGACGAAACCAAAGTGGGCTGCTTTATCAAGCGGGCGCTCGAAGAGGAGAGCTATGCCGTCGACCTCTGTGAGGATGGAGCCAACGGTCTGGAGATGGCCTTATCGACCAACTACGACCTCCTGGTCGTGGATGTGATGCTGCCGTCCATATCCGGGTTGGATGTGTTGAAAAACCTGAGAAGTCAACGGGTCCTGACCCCGGTGCTAATTCTCTCGGCACAATCTCAGATCGATCAGCGCGTCAAGGGCCTGGACGCCGGGGCCGACGATTACCTGACAAAACCTTTCGCCATCGACGAGCTCCTGGCCCGTGTACGAGCGTTGCTGCGCCGTGGTGCGACGGAAAGTCCAGGGACTCTTCAAGTTGATGACTTGGTGCTGAATCCGGCGACGCGAGATGTGACACGAGGAGGGCAACGCATTGAGCTCACGCTCAAAGAGTATGCCTTACTAGAGTATTTGATGCGTCATACGGGGCGTGTGCTGACCCGGCCCATGATTTCCGAGCACGTCTGGAACCAAGACTTCGATACCTTCACGAACGTCATCGACGTCTACGTCAACTATCTCCGGAATAAGATCGACCGAGGGCGGACCAAGAAATTGATCCATACCATCCGCGGAAGCGGATATATGCTGAAGGCTGACTAGGGCGCTCAGAGAGCAGGAGTTGATCTATGCCGTTACGTGTCCGGCTGACTCTCTGGTACGGGAGCGCCCTCGCCCTGGTCTTGATCATTTTCTCCGTCATCCTATATGCGATGACGGCGCGGAACCTTCGCGACGCCGTCGATGAATCTCTGGAAGACACGGCCACCATCGCCGTGCGCTCACTTGAAGAGCGAGGGTTCCTTCCTCTCCTCAATGAACGAGAATTGCTCTCTCAATTTCCCGAACTGGCACGAATCGATAAATTCTTCCAGATTTTTAGCCCGTCCGGCACGATCACCATCAGCTCTCCGAACATCAAACACCACGATGTTCCGCTCAGTCGAACCGCGCTCGAAACCGCCTTCTCCGGACAAAGCATTTTTGAATCGGCCAAGTACCCCCGTGAGCCTCCGTTGCGCGTCATTTCAGTGCCGATCATGTATCAAGGCAATCTGTTGTACATCGTGCAGGTCGGGACCTCGATGGAAACTGTCGGGGAGACATTGCATCGCTTCTTGATCCTCCTCGTCATCGCCATACCAATTGCCTTGGCCGTTTCTCTGGCAGGGGGTTGGTTTTTGGCAGGACGGGCGTTGCGGCCCGTCGATGAGATTACCCTTGCCGCACAGCGCATTGCAGCAGGCGATCTCACCCAGCGCCTCGGCATGCCGACGGCCCAGGATGAGATAGGTCGACTGGCAGCAACGTTCAACAACATGATCGGCCGGCTGGATGCCTCGTTTCGCCAGATCCGTCAATTCACCAGCGATGCGTCACATGAGTTGAGGACACCCCTCACCGTCATGAAGGGCGAAACGGATTTGATTCTTCGCCGACCTCGTCCGGTGGAAGATTACAAGTCGGTGCTGGAAAGCAACCTGGAAGAGATCGATCGGATGACGCGTATCGTCGATGAACTGCTGTTCCTCTCTCGCGCCGATATGGGTGAGGTTAAGATGGAAGCCTTACCGGTCGCGCTGGAGACGTTGGTTGAAGACGTGCACCGTCAGGCCCGAGTACTCGGACACGATCGAAATATTGAAGTGGTGCTCGGGACGGTGACGCCGGTAGTCGTCCAGGGTGATGAATTGCGACTGCGCGAGTTGTTGCTCAATCTCGTCGAGAATGCGATGAAGTATTCCCATCCCGGTGGGAAAGTTGCAATTTCGCTCTTACAGGAAAGGCAGGAAGCCCGGCTCTCTATCACCGACCACGGAATCGGTATTGCCCCGGCCGATCATAAGAAGATTTTCCATCGGTTCTTCAGGAGCGATGTCGCTCGAGCCCACACAAAGAAAGGGACCGGGCTTGGGCTCGCCATCTGTGCCTGGATCGCGGATCTGCACAAAGGCCGAGTTGAAGTCCAGAGCGAGCTGGGCCAAGGATCAACCTTTACCGTGGTGCTCCCGCTTGCCCCTCCGTCGTCTTAACGAACGCTCATGCCCACCTAGGGCCGTAGTTGTTATTCTCAAAAACTGAGTCAATCGAAGACGACCGTCTTCCTCCCATACACGAGAATACGCCGTTCGATGTGGCGACGAACAGCCCGCGCAAGCACGATCTCCTCAAGGTCCCGCCCCTTCCGCACGAGATCCTCCACCGTGTCTCGATGTCCCACACGAATGACATCTTGCTCGATGATCGGCCCCTCGTCCAGATCTTGAGTTGCGTAGTGCGCCGTTGCCCCGATGATTTTCACGCCGCGCTCATACGCTTGCCGATAGGGATTCGCGCCGATAAAAGCCGGCAGAAATGAATGGTGGATGTTGATGACCGGGCAGCCGACCTGGGCCAGAAAGTCGGCCGAAAGAATCTGCATGTACCGAGCCATTACGACGAGCTCCACTTGGTGTTCTTTCAGGATCGCCAAGACCTGTTGCTCCTGTTGGGGTTTGGTCTCTTTGGTCACCGGATAGACGGTGAAGGGAATCTTGAAGAGTTCGGCCCAGCTCGCGCAGGCGTCGTGATTCGAAATGATAACCGGAATGTCAACCTGCAATTCATCTCGGCGATGGCGCTGTAACAAATCAGCGAGACAGTGGTCTTGTTTGGACACCAACATGGCGACGCGGGTGCGCCGACTTGAGGGATGCACCTCAAAGCGCATCTCGTACACATTCGCAATGGGTTGAAAGGCCTCCGGAATGTCCTCGGAAGGAATTTGAAATCCCTCGGTTGCAAATTCCATCCGCATGAGAAAATCACCTGTTTCCTCGTCCGTGTGATGGTCGGAGTCAAGAATGTTGCCTCCGAAATCATGGATAAACCCGGACACTCGCGCGACGATACCCGGTCGGTCCTTGCACTGGATCAGGAGAACGATCGAATCTTTTTTGCATGCCGTCATCGGTTTTCATTCCTGTGGCGGTCGCGATCAGTATAGCAGGAGAGCGGAGAATCACCTCTCAGGAAACCGGATCGCCGACGATGCGCCCGACGAGGTCGAACGCTGCCGCGTCCGTGATCATGATCTTGCAGAACGTTCCGGTCGTCAGAAGAGGAGCCGTGCGTTCCAATGCGGACTGCAGCGTGGCGGCGGTCGCTTCCTCGTCGATATAGACAACACCGTCGATCTCCGGGGCCAGCCCCTCATGACGCCCTTCGAGGACACCCTCAGATTCTTGAGATCGACCGTCGATAAGCACCTCAAGGACTGAACCGATTCGAGCGCTTCCCTTGGCGGCAGCAATAGACTCTTGAAGGGAGAGAAGCGCATTGCGGCGGTCATCCATGACGTGCCGCTCGACTTTGTCTTCAAACTCAACGGCTGAGGTTCCTTCTTCGTCGGAGTAGAGAAACGCTGCAACTCGATCGAACTGGGATTGTTCCACATACTCGTACAGCTCGTCGTACGCCGCATCGGTTTCTCCGGGAAAGCCGACGATGAAGGCTGTCCTGAACGAGATACCTGGAATACGAGAACGAATCCGATCGACCAGTGACTCAATCGCCGCACGATCACCGAGCCGATGCATGCGCTTGAGCATGCGATCATTGATATGCTGAAGAGGCATATCAATGTACTTGGTAATCTTTTCTTCTCCGGCATACAGATCGAGCAAATCATCCGTGACCTGCTGAGGATACAGATAGAACGGGCGGATCCACCGTAGGCCGTCGACCTTCACTAATTCTCTGAGGAGGTGAACCAGGCCTTGGCGAAGACCAAGATCGACCCCATAGTTGATCGTATCTTGAGAAATGAGGTTGAGCTCTTTCACCCCTTCGTGGGCCAGCCGTTTCGCTTCCGCGACAATGGATTCCACTGGGCGGCTGCGCTGTTTCCCTCGCATGAGGGGAATGGCACAGAAGGCACAATTCCGATTGCATCCTTCCGCGATCTTCACATAGGCGCTGTGCGGCGTCCCGAGTCTCACGCGGGGCGCCAATTCGTCATAGAGATAGGGCGGTTGACTCATCCAGAGCCGACGATGGCGTTTCTTGGGAGTGAGGAGGTCTCGGCAAATCTCGGCAATCTTGCCGAACTCGCCGGTGCCGACCACCGCATCCAATTCCGGCAGTTCCTTCAGCAAATCCCCTTGATAGCGCTGAGCCAAACAGCCGGCAGCGATCAGCACGCGACAGGCCCCTTCCTTTTTCAGATGACCGTGTTCGAGAATGGTATTGATCGATTCTTGTTTCGCTTCCTCAATGAAGCCGCAGGTGTTGACGATGACGACCTCCGCCTTTTGAGGATCGTCGGTAAGCTGGAAGCCTTCCGTGACAAGTGCGCCCAGCATAATTTCAGAATCTACCTGGTTTTTTGAACAGCCGAGGTTCACAAAGCCGATGGTGGCAGTCATGCGATGGACCTCCCTCGTCTTGGTTGACTTGGCACGACGTGGGATGATCAGTGGTTGCGACATGGGGGCAGTCTACGGGAGGGCCAAAAAGACTGTCAATTAGACCCTTGCGGGAGATCAACCATTTCCCCTATTGTGCCTCGCATGATTCGCACCTTTCAAGGCATCAAACCGACCGTCCCGAGGTCGTGCTTTATCGAAGCGACGGGTGTCGTGATTGGTGATGTCGTGATGGGAGAAGACTGCAGTGTGTGGTTCAACGCGGTGATCCGCGGCGATGTGAACTCTATTAGGATTGGAGACCGAACAAACGTGCAGGACCTCTGTATGCTGCATGTCACGCATGACACGCACCCGCTCGTCATTGGGAACGATGTGACGATCGGCCATCATGTCGTGTTGCACGGCTGCACGATTCACGACCGGGTGTTGGTGGGGATGAGCGCCATCATCATGGATGGTGCCGTCATCGGGGAAGATTCTGTCGTGGGGGCCGGAGCCCTGGTCGTCGAGGGCACGATCGTTCCTCCAAAGAGTGTAATCCTTGGGTCGCCAGCCAAGGTGAAACGACCGATTAGCGAGAAGGAATTAGTTTGGGTCAAGGAGTCGGCGGAGAATTATGTGAGATACGCCAGACAGTACATGGGCGATCCAGCCAAGAAAACCGGTTTTCAACTCTGACCGATCTCAGGCCTCGATCCCCTTACACCTCACCTTTCACTCCTTACCAACCGTCATGAAACAGATCGGATCCCCGACAAGTGCCGTGGGGTACTGTTTTCGTTCCACCTGGTAGGGAATGTTGTGTCGGTGACACCAGTCTGCAAGCCACACCACTTCTTCCGTTGAGGTCGTCACCAAACCCGGCACTCTCAATTTAGCCATGCAGCGATCGACGATTGCTTGAATAATCCGGCGTTCCTTTTGGAACCCTACCGGATCGAACGTGACAGGATCAGCTCGTCCATACGATAGCGGAGCGAGATGGGGGAACCGCTCTGGGTCGTTCAGCACGCTCACCATCCACAGATGATCGAACAGACCTGTCGCTAGAGAGGCGTCCTGCGCTCTGAATTTTATAGAGAGGGATCGGATGGCACGGTTGAGTACCACAACCTCCGACCTTCTCAGATTATAGGGCTCAACGTGGCGTTGACGCTCAAGCACTTCAGCTACCACCGCCGGTAGCTCCGTCACGCCAGCCCCCACGTACAGACTTCTTCCGCCAGGCCCTAATTTCCTGACGAGGGATTCGGCTATCTTGGTTCCTAAGCGGCGGCACGGTTCTCGCTTCGCCCGCCAAAACTCATCGCCGCCTTCATAACAGTAGACAGACTCCAGACGTTTGTAATCGAGGAGAGCAAACACGGAGGCGATGGCTCGACGGGTTGAAGTAGAAAAAGTTTTTCTCATTGGGGAAGGCTATGCTTTCCCCTTCGACTGGAAGCCGATCCGTCGTGTCGGTGCGTCGGGAGGCAGTTGCAGGAGCGGGAGCAGTTTCTCGTAGAGGTCGAGCAGAGACGAGTCATGCTCAAGCAACGTGCGATCGATTTCGGCCAGCCGTTTCAGAACAACTTGATTCGCGGCGACTTGCTCGCGTAGGCGGACAAAGGCTCTGGCCACGAAGAGGCTCATATGGACAGATCGCTCGCTGCGGTATAATGTCGGCGACCATCACGGCGCCGTGCTCGGTGAACGCCCAGGGACGAAACCGCGGATCTCGGTGCTTTTGTGAACCGGTCACAGATTGTGACCGGTTTTGGGTGATCCCCGTCATTCCGGTAGCTTGTGAGCTTGAGGTCGCAGTTTGCGATCTCACCCGTATCACCTCCGTAACAGTCACCTGAAACGCAAAGTCTTCGGGGAACCGTTCGGCATTGCGTTTGACGGATTGGTTGAAGGCTTTCGTCGTGACTCTATACAGTCTGGCCAAGTCCGCATCCAAGATGACCCGTTGGTTTCGAATGACCAGAATCAGCGGCTCTAAAGAACCTGGAACATTCTCGGATTTTGGTGATGGCATAAGTCATCATCCTCCCCAGTGAGCCGTGGAAGTCTACCCAAACTGGTCGATGAAAGCTATGCCGTCGGCCGGCAGGCCAATGCCATGACGGCTGCTGTAACTCCATCAGCGACGGAAGCCAGGAAATCGAGATTCAATGTGTCGAGGGTATCGGTCGGTCGATGGTAGTGGGGATTCCGAAAGTTTGCCGTGTCGGTGAGCATGACGGCCGGAAAGCCATGCTCCCAGAATGAGGTGTGGTCGCTGCGTCTGGTGTCCGGCAGCTGCTCTCCGTGGCCAGGCACGATCAACGGAATGATCGGGAGATGCGGCTTCATCGCATGCGTGACGGAGACGGTCAGGGCCTGGGATCGCTCGTTGCCGATCACGCCAAGGAAATCGCCGATCGTCGGTATGCTGATCGGTAGCCCCGGCGGCGTCTGCTGGGAGCCTTGTTGAAGGCTTGCGTAGCCGACACATTCCAATACGATGGCTCCATGGATGGCCTCTCCGTTCTCTCTGAGCAACGAGGCATAGGCGGAGCTGCCCAGCAAGTTCTCTTCCTCCAGGTTGAAGGCGATGAACCGGATCGGTCTGGCCAGCTTCCCGTTCTGGACCTGGCGGGCCACGTGCAGGAGTACGGCAAGCGCGCTGGCGTTATCGTCGGCGCCCGGAGAACCTGCCACGGTATCGAAATGGGCGCCGAGGATCAGTGGGGGCAGTTCTTCCTGTGCGGAGGAGGGATCTCTCGTCGCGACGACGTTGCGATAAGTCCGACCCAATGCCTCAAAGTCATGGGTCGTGACGGTGAGGCCGGCCTCCGAGAGTCGGCGATGCAGGTACGCTTCCGCCTGCTGTAAGTGGGTTGGCGAAGTGAGAGGATGTCGTTCTCCCACCAGAGTATGAAGATCTTGTTCGAGCCTGTTAGGATCAGTAGGCACTGAGCTGGTTTCCGTCTGCGGAGCGATTAGGTGACGATCTCGGTCCCGATGCCCTTGCGCGTGAAGATTTCGAGCAGCACGGCATGAGGAATGCGGCCATCGATGATGTGCGCCTTCGCGACTCCCTCGGCCAACGCGTCCAAGCAGGCATGCACTTTCGGGATCATGCCCTCGGTGATCGTCCCCTTCTTCATCATGCGTTGCACATCTTTGCGGGACACCGTGGAAAGGTGACGCCCGTTGGCGTCGCGAATCCCTTTGATGTCGGTCATCATCAGCAGTTTCTCCGCCCGTAAGGCCCCCGCGATCGCTCCGGCGACGAGATCGGCGTTGATATTGTAGGTGTTCCCCTCGCGGTCTGTTCCAATGGGAGCAATGATCGGGATGTAATGGTCTTCCTGAAGATTGCGCAGGAGGCCGGGATCGACCTTTTCGATGTCGCCCACCAGGCCGAAATCACCTTTGCTGTCTTCTTCATCCAGATCGCGATCGAGGCTCTCCGCCCAGGCCTTCGCCGTCAATGGTTTACTGAGGATCAACCCACCGTCTTTCCCACTCAACCCGACCGCGCTGCCGCCGTGTCGGGTGATCAGGTCGGTCAGTTCCATATTGATTTTTCCGGCCAGGACCATCTCGACGATTTCCATCGTGGCCGCGTCGGTAATCCGTACGCCGTGGCGGAATTTTGCTTGAATGCCCAGCCGGTCCAGCATCTTATCGATCTGCGGTCCACCGCCATGGATGATGACCGGGTTGATCCCCACGTACTTGAGCAATACCACGTCCTGCGCGAAACGTTCTTTGAGTGATGCGTCCGTCATCGCATGGCCGCCGTATTTCACGACCACGGTTTTGCCTCGAAATGTCCGGATATACGGCAGGGCTTCAATCAGGACATCGGCTTTCTTGATGAGTTTATTCATGCTGGACTCCCGCTGCGGGGAAACGCTAGACAGGCGAGAAAAGCGAGCGGGTGCTCGCGCATCACGCTCATCTTGCTCGTCTCGCCTACAAAATATACCGACTCAAGTCCTGATCTTTCACGATGTCTTTCAACCGCTCACGCACATAGGCGGAGGTAATGCTGATCCGTTTGTCCGGCCAGCCGGGTCCCTCGAAAGATATTTCTTCAAGCAATCGCTCCATGATCGTGAAAAGTCGGCGGGCGCCGATGTTCTCGGTCCGCTCGTTCACCTGCACGGCGACGTCCGCGATTTCCTCAATCCCATCGCGCGAGAACTCGATCGCGAGGCCTTCTGTGGCCAACAGCGCCTGATACTGCCGGACCAATGCCCCTTTCGGTTCCGTCAGAATACGGACGAAATCGTCCTTTGACAAGGGACTCAGTTCGACACGGATGGGAAAGCGCCCTTGGAGCTCCGGGATCAGATCGGATGGTTTCGCGACATGAAAGGCGCCGGCGGCGATGAAGAGAATATGATCCGTCACAACCGGACCGTGTTTGGTGGTGACCGTACAACCTTCCACGATGGGGAGGAGGTCTCGCTGGACCCCTTCCCGTGACACATCGGGTCCCATCGTGCGCTCACGTCCGGCGATCTTGTCGATCTCATCAAGAAAGACGATTCCTGTCTGTTCAACCTTCGTAATGGCTTCGCGAATGGTTTCATCCATATCGATCAGTTTCTGGGCTTCTTCCTGCGTCACGTGTTTGAGAGCCTCCGGCACCTTCATCACCCGTTTCTTTTTCTTGCCTTGAAACATGCCGCCCAACATATCGCGAAGGTTGCTTTCGAGGTCGTCAAGCCCACCGACGTTGGAAATCACGCCGACGGGAAGCCCGCGCTCTTTGACATCCATCTCGACCGTGCGCTCATCCAGCTTGCCCTCTCGCAACTGGAGACGAAGTTTCGATCGCGTAGTCTCATGGGAATCGAGCGATGGGTGCGCGGGCGCTTCGCTCGTACTGTCCACAAACCCAGGTCGAGGGGGAGGCGGCGGCAAGAGCAGGTCGAGCAATCGCTCCTCTGCCTGTTGTTCGGCTTTTTGCTGAACAGAACCCAGGCGCTGGGTCTTGACCATGTTGATGGACAGCTCCGTCAAGTCTCGGATGATCGATTCCACATCTCGCCCAACGTAGCCGACCTCCGTAAACTTCGAGGCTTCGACCTTGATGAAGGGGGCCTCTGCCAACTTGGCCAGTCGTCTGGCGATCTCGGTCTTGCCCACCCCGGTGGGTCCGATCATGATGATATTCTTTGGCATGACCTCATCGCGGAGATCAGGTGACAACTGCTGACGGCGCCAGCGGTTGCGAAGGGCGATGGCAACCATGCGTTTGGCATCCTTCTGTCCGATGACGTAGCGATTCAGTTCTTCGACGATCTGCCGCGGGGTGAGACTGTTGACGTTCAGCACTGTGGTATCGCTCGTGAGCTGTTTCATCATGTCCTATCCTTGAAGCTCCTCAACAATGATCTGTTGATTCGTGTAGATATCGATAGAACCGGCGATCTGCATCGATTCGCGAACGATCAGCGAAGCATCCAATTGAGAATGTCGCAGCAGCCCTCTGGCCGCTGCCAGCGCATAGGGTCCGCCGGAGCCGATGGCGACAATGCCGTCTTCCGGTTCCACCACATCGCCGGTCCCTGAAATGATGAACGACTGGTCCGAACCGGCCACGGCGAGCAACGCTTCCAACCGTCGAAGCACCCGGTCTGTTCGCCAGTCTTTTGCCAGCTCAACCGCTGCCCTCGTGAGATTACCCCGATGCTCCTCCAGCTTGCTCTCGAACTTTTCGAACAACGTAAAGGCATCAGCAGTGGCCCCGGCAAATCCGGCCAGCACCCGGTCATGATGGAGACGCCGGATCTTCTTCGCATTGTGTTTCATCACCGTGGTGCCCACGGTCACTTGGCCGTCACAGCCCATGGCAACCTGTCCGTCACGACGGACACAGAGCACGGTCGTCGACCTAATTTTCATGATGACTTGTGATCCTTTCCATGTGCAGAACGGGTTGCCTGTGCTCGAGGATGGGCCCGGTCGTAGACCGCGAGGAGTCGGTCCATCGCTACATGCGTATACTTCTGTGTCGTACTCAGTGAAGCATGGCCGAGCATTTCCTGTATTGACCGGAGGTCCGCCCCTTCGTCGAGCAAGTGCGTCGCGCATGAATGCCTTAGCGCATGCGGACTCACTGAGCCGCCGGCGAGACGGCTTGAATACCGCGAGACTATTCGAGCGACGCTTCGTGTCGTAATTCGACCTCCGCGATGATTGACAAACACGGGAGCCGATAGCGTGGAACTCGGGCTCAGCTTACGCAGCGACTTTCGATAGGCCTGAATCGCCTGGAGCGCCACGTCTCCGATCGGAACGACCCGTTCCTTTCGGCCCTTCCCTCTCAAGCACACGAGCCCATCGATCTCGTTGAGGTCGCCCCGATTGAGGCCGACGACTTCACTGACGCGGGCACCGGTCGAGTACAGGGTCTCCAGCAGCGCGCGATCCCGTAGGAGGAGGGGCGATGGGCCGGTGGGAAACTCCATGAGCGCCGCGGCATCATCCTTTGTCAGCACTCGGGGAAGCGGCTTGGGCAGTTTGGGACTTCTCACGTGTTCGGCGGGATTCGTCGGCACGATCCCCTCGCGCACCAGAAACCGAAAGAAACTCCGGAGGCACGCCAGCTTTCTTGCTAACGATGATGCCTTGTCACCCTGTCGATCCAGGCTGTGCAGATAGGCACGCACATCGTCGCTGGTGATTGTGTCCACTCGGATGTCAGTGGTGTCCGTGCGGCGGAGAAATCCCTTGAGCTGTTGAAGATCGGATCGATAGCTGCGAATGGTTTCGGGCGAGGCATTGCATTCCACTTGGAGGTACATTACGAAAGTTTTGATCGCATCGTCCATGCTTCGAAATCCTCAATGGCTCGCTGACTCAAGGCGCGACGCTTCTTGTCCTTGTCTCTCGGAGGGTTAGCCAAGGGGGGGAACAGGCCGAAATTGGTGTTCATCGGTTGGAAGTGGCGCGGATCCGATGACGCGATATGAGACACCAGACAGCCATGCGCGGTCGTGGGTGGTGGAGTGATCAACGGATGTCCGACGAGGGCCCGCGCGGCATTAATGCCGGCGAGCCCGCCTATGGCGGCCGATTCGGTATAGCCTTCGACGCCGACGAGCTGGCCAGCAAAGAAGAGAGAGGCTCTAGCCTTAAATTGCAAGGTATTCAGCAGCAGCTGAGGAGAATTGATGAACGTGTTGCGATGCAGGCTGCCATACCGCAGAAACTCCGCCTGTTCGAGCCCAGGAATCGTTCGAAACACGCGCTTCTGTTCAGGATATGTGAGTTTGGTCTGAAAGCCGACCAGGTTGTAGCAGGTGCGATGGATATTTTCCGTCCGCAATTGCACGACCGCCGCTGGTACAATCCCCGTCCGTGGATCTTTGAGCCCGACCGGTTTCATGGGACCGAACTGCATCGTCTGGCGGCCTCGTTCAGCGAGCACTTCGATCGGCACACAGGCCTCAAAGTAGGGTGTCTTTTCAAATTCCTTCGGCTGCACCTTCTCCGCTGCCAGCAGGGCGTCGTAGAACGCATTGTACTGCTCTGCCGTCATGGGGCAATTTAAATAATCATCTCCGCCCTTGTCGTAGCGAGAGGCGCGGAAGACGATATCCATATTGATGGAATCCGCATCGACGATCGGAGAGATCGCGTCATAGAAATAGAGATGCTGAGACTTCGTGGCAGCGCGGATCGCTTGAGAGAGCTTATCGGAAGTTAACGGCCCGGTGGCGAGGATACAGAGGCAGTCGGTAGGAATCTCCGCGATCTCTTCATGCAGAATGCGGATATTCGGATGGCCTTCGAGTTCTCGGGTAATGTGCTGGGAGAATTGATCACGATCAACGGCCAGCGCCGATCCAGCCGGCACTTTGGCTTGTTCCGCGGCGGCGATGATCAGCGAGTTGAGCCGCCGCATTTCTTCTTTCAAAATGCCCGGCGCATTCAGGGGATCGGCGGACCCCAGCGAATTCGAGCACACAAGTTCGGCCAGGTTGCCAGTCTTATGCGCCTTCGTCATCTCCTTCGGACGCATCTCGTAGAGCGTGACCTTCGCGCCACGAGTCGCCGCTTGCCAGGCCGCTTCGGACCCAGCCAGACCCCCGCCTACAATGACCACGTCGTCACGCATGTGATTGGAAATTCCTGTGAAGAAACGGCTCATTCTAGGAAGCGGCTTTTGGTGAAGTCAAGGAGAGAGACCACGTTGAACCATCCTGAAATCCCGTGTTAGACTCGCGCTCGGTTGGGCGATTAGCTCAGTGGTAGAGCGCTTCCTTCACACGGAAGAGGCCACAGGTTCGATACCTGTATCGCCCACCATCCCACTCTTCTGGAATCTCGTCTATCCCGTTCGAAACAATGGTTTTCCATCAGGATGCGAAGCCCATGAATTCTGGACAGAAACCGGGGTGTCGGCTACACTTCACATTGTCTCTCTGATGGATTCGACTTGAGCACGGCGGGGCATAGGGACCGAAACAAGCGAGGTTATGTATGAAAGCCATGTTGACGGTTGTCGGTATGATGATGTTGGCTCTGGTCGCAACCGGTTGCAGCACGACGCATCAACACGGTGCGGACGCGAGCGATCGAGAATATATGCCCCCAACGAGCATTTATAACATTCTGGACAGCACGGCACTGGTCTATTCCTCTCCAGCTGCCGGATCGGCTATTAATGATCATCCACTTCGTTGGGTCGGGTTCATTCTGCACCCAATTGGGCATGCGTTTGATTACGGGATTAATCGCCCGATGTATACGCTCGGCGGCACCTCTCCCTATCTACTCGGATATACTGCCGAGGATAGTATGCTCGACGCACAACGCCACTAAGGATCTTAGGTCGTTCGGTGACAATCGGGCCCACTCTTCACGAAAGAGCGGGCCTTTCATTTCCTCTTCGCGAAGACCCCCTCAAATCGTGTATGGTTCCTCTCAGGGGCTTCGTGCATGAACATCTCAAGGTCACTGACATCCATCGGCTTATTGCTCGCGCTAAGCTTACCCGTAGGCTGTGGTTCAAATGCCCCGGTCCGACCTCCTCTCCCTCCCTCGGCAACTGATCTCGTTTTGTTGGCTTCGGCCGCACTCTGCGAGAGCAAGATAGAATTCCTGAAAAAACATCCCCCCTCCACGCATACGACGAACCATTGGGGTAGCGGGCAGGAGCTCGCGATTTCGTCGGACCGCAGCGCCTCGCACGGAGAGGAATCCTATTTCTTCGATGAAGACGGCGTATTGGTCGGAGCGCTCTTTACGTTTCCCGGTGGCCTGGATCTCCGCCCATATTCTGTGCTCCGGCGTACGCTCTCTCAGCTGAAACCGTCTCTCGAGTTCTATGTAAACGTGGCTCAACTGGAAACCAAGAAGAGCATGGAGAGCAGTTCTCTGCTGGAGACCGGCGATGAGAAGAGTACGACTCAGTATCTGGTTTCCAATCTTCAGGAACGTCCGCTTCTGCTCCAGGCCTCCTTCACCATCGACCCCTATGTACGGCTGTTCTCTCCATATCGGCGCGAGTTTCTTGATCGACTTCGCAATCCGACCGAAGGCGCCAGCGGCCGGAACATGGAGAGCCAGGGGACCGAGGACAAGGAACCCTTGCCGTCGCTGCAACAATTCGCACGCGGCCAAACGGCGCAGCTCGCATATTGCGGTGAGAAGAACTATGACATTGCCGTGAATGCGTACGAGAGGGCCATTGCGAGTGGGTTCACCAATACGGTCTGGCTGGCCGAAGCCAGACATAAACTTGGAGTGGCCTTGCAGGCGAAAGGACACCTTGAGAAAGCCAAAGCAGAGTTGCTCCAGTCACTTGCACTCAGACCCAACATTCCCGAGGTGCTGAATAACCTCGGCACGATCGAAATCGACCTTGGAAATAAGTCCGCAGGCGTGAACCTGTTTGAAAAGGCCATCGTTCTGCGGCCCAACTATGCGCTGGCGCGCTACAACCTCGCCGAAGTATCCGAGGCGACAAATCCCAAGCGTGCGCTCTCTGAATACGAAACCTACCTTGCTATCGTGGAAGGAATTCCCGATGAAGCCGACCGGATTGCGCATGTGAAGGAACGCATCAAAGTTTTAAAGAAATAGACCGGATTCCCACCGAACGATGCCGTAGTCTCCATTCCTCAGAAAACGGGTAATTGCTGGACCTTTACTCTCTTTCCGATAGAGTGACGTTGGTTTCACTCATCACCGTGGAGGGTCATCATACGTCAAGCATTGCTGTGCGGCCTTGCCATCACGTGCTTGCTGGTTTCAGCAACACCGGCGGCCGCGGAACGGAACTGGGAGTTTTCCATCGGTGGGTATGGCGGATGGGGCCTTTCATGGTGACACCACGCTTCAATTCAATCAAGGAACAAATCTTTCCACGTTACAGGTAGAGCCGGTCGACGCCAAAGCAACCAACGTTCGATTTGAGGACAATGGAACATTCGGCGCAAAACTTACGGCTTAACATTTGCCCAAGAAATACGGTTGGCAGCCGCAAATCGGTCTTGAAATCGATTGGACCAGGTTTACCGCGGATGTTCCGGCGGGCCAGGTAGTCCCTGGATTTGGGACATTCTTGAGTACTGGTACGCCGATCGGATTCGTTGTCTTAGGGGTAATGCCAGAATTCGCAGTCGACAATATGGCCTTCAATCTATGGTATCCCTATGTCGGCATCGGCGGAGGTACCCAGCGGGCTCGCTTATCAAGACAGGGCTACCAGGAGACCAGCTATTCCCCTTCCGTTCAGGCATTGACAGGCATAAAACTCTTTGTGATCAAGTATCTGGCCGTCTTCGGTGAAGCGAAGTGGACGCAGGGCTGGCACACATTTAAATATGAAACGGATTCCTATTGGGAACGATACAGTATTTCAACGATTCATCTGGTGGGTGGAGTGGCGCTACACTTCTGATTCGATTCGAAATGAAGAAGCGACTCAGGCTCGGGCTTGTTCTTCCTCTTCCTGAAGGGTCTTGCATTCGATACAAAGCGTGGTCACAGGTCGGGCCTTGAGGCGCTTGTACGGAATATCTCCGCCACAGCGTTCGCACGTTCCATAGGTCGCTGCATCCATCCGCTCTAGGGCCTCGTCTATCTTCTTGAGCAATTTCCGTTCGCGGTCGCGAATGCGCATCGAAAAGTTCTGATCGATTTCGGCGGACGCCTGGTCGCTGACGTCGGGAAAGGCTGCGATGTCCCCGCGATGGGTCAACACTTCGCCGGCTTCATTGAGAATGGCTTCGCGTTGGCGCTCAAGATCTCGGCGAATATCCGGATATTTTGCATTCATGGGACCGCCTGTTCGAGAAGTCACCAAACGTTTTGCACGCACTGCGGCGGTAGATTTCGAGGGCGAGGTCCGTTTTTTTGAAGGACGCGCTTTCATAGCCATGGCTCTACATACGAGCGCATGAGGGAACTATACCAACCTCGCCGAGAAAGGGTCAACGATCGCGCAATGACGACCGGCTACTATAAGTCCCGACGACCCTCGATCGATTTCAACAAGGTTACTTCGTCCGCATACTCGATGTCCATCCCCACGGGGATGCCATAGGCGATGCGCGAAACTCGGAGACCGAAGGGCTTGAGCAATCGTGTGAGATAGATGGCGGTGGCTTCTCCTTCTATGGTGGGATTCGTTGCAAGAATCACCTCTTCCACTCCACCGAGTTTCACGCGGTCGATCAGCTCATCGGCTCGGATGTCTCCAGGACCGACGCCGTCGAGCGGGGAAAGCGCACCCAACAGCACGTGATAGAGGCCACGGTAGGCACCTGCCCGTTCAATGGCATACAGGGTGCTCGGTTCTTCCACGACGAAAATCTTGGTCCGATCACGTTTCGGGTCCAGACAAAACTCGCATAAGTCGCCCTCGGCGATATTCCGGCATTGGCGGCAAAACGCCAGTCCGTCCTTCACCGCACGGATGGCGTCTGCCAATCGTAACGCGTCATCCCGATCGGCCTTCATCAAATGAAAGGCCAACCGCTGCGCGCTTTTGTGACCGACTCCAGGTAGACGGACCAGCTCCTTGATCAGTTTCGCCAACAAGCCTTGCTGATCGACCGCCATTATTAAAATAAGCCCGGGATTTTCATGCCGCCGGTCACCGCTTTCATTTCACCTTCCATCAATTCCTTGGCCTTACGGAGCGCTTCGTTCGTCGCGGCCACGACCAGATCCTGAAGCATCTCGACATCGCCGCTCTTCACCACTTCAGGATCGATCGTCACGCCGACGATCTGCATTGCACCGTTCGCAGTGACCGTGACGATTCCGCCGCCCGCCGTGCCGGCGGCGGTTTTCGACGCCGCTTGTTCTTGAATTTTGGCCATCTGCTCCTGCATGGCTTGCGCCTGCTTGAGAATATTGTTCATATTGCCGAATGGATTTTTCATTCGTTCGCCTCCTGTTGAGCTACGGTACGAACCTCGGCCAGCTCGGCGCCGAAGATCTCGAGTGCTTGCTTCACCGTTGGATTCGCTTTTGCTCGTTCGAACAACACCATGCGTTGCGTCTGTTCCTTGGCGGTTCGAAGTTGGGCCATGGTGGGCCCGGGTGGATACGACTCGTTCAGCTCGACAATTCGCACACGGACCGGGTGCCCCATTTGCCGCTCACAGAGCCGTGCCAAGAGATGAAGACTTTCCTCCTTCTCCAATCTCGCTCTGGCCAAGGTTGCCTGCTTAGGAAATCCGATCGTGACGACCTCGCCTTCCATCCCGACAAACCGACCAGCCTCGAGGAACGGTGCCATGTTGGGGAAGGAGGCGTTGACTTCCTCTTGGATCGATTCCCAATGCAATGATGCTTGTGGCCCGACGGGTGTCGTCGGCGTGGTCGCCGAAGTCGTTGCAGGTGCATTACTCGGAGGTTTAGGAACGGGGTGGGAGCGCGTTTGTCCAACGCCGAGTTCAACTTTTGAGCTGGGACTGCTTTGAGGAGCTAATTTTGTCCCAGGAGGCATGTCCTGGCGCTGAGGAAGGGGCGGCGATGTCGGTGGAGCAGGTTTCTGCCCCTGGGGCTTAGGTGGACCTGGGCGGGGCGGCGGAGCTTGTACAGGCTGAGCTGTGTCATGGTCCCCCTGACGGAACAATCGTGTGGCTCGGATAGCGGCTGTTTCTACCACAAAACGAGGGTGGGAGCTGAACCGCAGCGAATCTTCAGCCTGACTAAAGATTGCCAATAGTTCCTGGATGTGTTCAGGCGTCAACGCCTTGGCTTGTACTGAAAGTTGGCTCAGGTCGTCTTCTGCAGCTTCAATCAAACTGCGTAATTCGGTCGTACCAGGAACGACTGCTGCAACAAGAAGATCGCGAAGGCGTTCCACCACTTCTGCACAAAATGCCCGTAAGTCATGCCCTTGATCGAGCAAATGGGCCAGGCTTGTCAGTGCGGCCGGACTGTTTTGGCCTAAAATAGCTTCCATGAGTTCCTGAACCAGCTCTTGAGGCACGGCCCCCAAGAGTATTTCCAGGTCCGCATGGCTGATGGTCTTGCCGCCGTAAGCGATTGCCTGATCAAGCAAACTCAGGGCATCACGCATGCTTCCTTCGCTGGCCCGGGCCAGCGCGACGAAGCTTCGTTCCTCGAGAGTCAACCGATCTTGCGCTGCAACATGCCGGAGTCGTTCGATGATCTCAGTCCTCGCGATGCGACGAAAGTTGTAATGTTGGCATCGCGAGAGAATGGTCGCGGGGATCTTATGAATTTCCGTCGTCGCAAACACAAAGACGACATGTGCCGGCGGTTCTTCGAGCGTCTTTAAGAGGGCATTAAACGCCGAGTTGGAGAGCATGTGAACTTCATCGATGATATAGACGCGAAACTGACCGCGAAACGGCGTGAACTTGACGTTTTCACGAATTTCCCGGACATCGTCCACGCTGGTATTGGATGCGCCGTCGATCTCGATGACATCGACCGAACTCCCCTGTGCGATATCGCGGCAGTTCTCGCATTTATCGCAGGGATGACTTGTCGGTCCTCGTTCACAGTTGAGCGCTTTCGCGAGGATTCGAGCGACGGTCGTCTTACCCACGCCGCGTGTACCGGAAAATAGGTACGCGTGCGCGATCTGCTTCATCGAGACCGCGTTTTTCAATGTTTGCACGACGTGAGACTGACCGATCACATCATCGAATGTGCCGGGTCGATATTTCCGAGCCGAAACCTGGTAATCCATGATGTCGTTCGTCGTTACTCGCTATTCGCAATCTAGAACTTCCCCTACACTCCCTGATTAACGTCTGTGTCGATCGTAAAGTGGGGCCAGGTGATCCTGCGGCACACAGAACTGGCTGCTTACCGTTGCTTCCTTCCGGACCTGGCGGGGTTCACAGGGTTCCATTGCACAGGGCCCAGCCCCTAAAACGCCGATGGTGTTTTATCCGCTCGCCAAGAACCATGCTAAGGACTCGCGGTCGAGCAAACTCGGTTTGGCGGATTCGCCAGCTTGAGGAACGACCTGGCGAGATCTCGCCATAATAGCTTAAGAGAGCCCACGTTTCCCTTGAACCATTGTGGCGGAGAGGGTGGGATTCGAACCCACGGTCCCGTTGCCGGGACGCATGCTTTCCAAGCATGTCGATTCGTCCACTCTCGCACCTCTCCGCGTCGAGAAGTATAAAGAGTGGCATCTTAGCATGCGTGCGTATGGCCAGCAAGGCGAACGGCTCCGTTGACTTGCCGCAGAATGCGCCGTTATAGTCCGCCGCATCGCGTGACATAATAGGGGCCGCCTCCCGTACCGAACGGAACACTTTTTCATGATCAAGGGCATTAAAGGCATTAAGGATCTCTTACCGGAAGAGACGCCCCGCTGGCGTCTTATTGAAGAAACTGCCAGGCGGTGGGCAGACCGCTATGGATTTCATGAAATCCGCGTTCCGATCTTTGAAGTGACGACGTTGTTTGCACGGAGTATCGGCGCATCGACCGACATTGTTGAAAAGGAAATGTACACCTTCCAAGATCGGGACGGCACCTCGCTGACTCTTCGACCTGAAGGGACCGCTGGGACGGTTCGTGCCTACATTGAGCACAACCGCGCAGCGATTCCGGTCCCCCAGAAGTACTTCTATTTCGGCCCGATGTTTCGCCACGAGCGGCCTCAGGCCGGCCGCCTCCGGCAATTTCATCAATTCGGTGTTGAGTCCTTCGGAATAGCTGACCCACGAGCCGATGTCGAAGTGATCTCTCTTCTATGGCGGTTTCTGAACGATCTCGGTCTCTCAGGCCTTACCTTAGAGATCAATAACCTCGGGTACCCCGCCGATCGAGATGTCTATCGCCCTCAACTCGTTACATATCTGCAACAGCATGAATCACGCCTTTGCGCGAATTGCCGGCGCCGGATTGACACGAATCCCCTGCGGGTTCTTGACTGTAAGGTCCCTGAATGTCGCATCATTACAGAAAAGGCTCCTCGCCTCGCCGATTCGCTCTCTCAGGCCCCTCAGGCTTACTTTGCCGGCGTCTTGCGCGGCCTTGATGTGATCCACATTCCCTATACCTTAAACCATCGTCTTGTACGTGGGCTGGACTATTACAATTTGACGACCTTTGAAGTTACTGCAACGAATCTTGGAGCTCAGAACGCCGTCGGAGCCGGCGGCCGGTACGATGGTCTTGTTGAAACTCTCTCAGGGCCTCCCACCCCCGCCGTCGGTTTTGCTGTTGGTTTAGAACGTATCTCGATGTTGCTCCCTCATTCAGCAGTACAGACACCAGTTAGAAGAGCCGTTGTGTATATCGCTGCTTTTGGCGACCAAGGATCAGTTGCTGGCCTCTCTGCTCTTGAGGACCTTCGTGCTTCTGGACTAGCAGCTGTCTCGGACTTCCGCTGTGGAACTTTGAAAGGTCACTTGCGGCAGGCCGATCGCCTTGGCTGTGCTTTTACCCTCATTGTCGGAGACGACGAAGTCAATCAGGGCACCGTAATCCTGAGAAATATGGTGACAAAGACTCAATTTCATCTCTCTTTATCAACACTCCCTACCGAGATTCAACCGCTCCTTTCTTAGTATTTAACACGCCATTTTTCACATTGACTTTCCTCTCTAAACCCCTTAATCTCCACATACCTAAAAATTCATAACATACTGAATATATAGTAGAAATTCATGTGAGTTCACAGCAAATCCACAAAATAGGGTTCCTCTTAGCTCTACCTCCGTCACATATAAGCGCATCTTCCGTGCATGGGCTTGCCCAGGCAGCTCTTGCCGCTGGCCATGAAGTGTATCTGTACCTTATTGATGAAGGGGTTAAGAATATGCCCACCGAAGATTATCGAGGGCTCGCCCGAACAGGGGCAAAGATCTTCGTTTGTGCCTATGGTTGCCAGCAACATGATGTTCCAACCTCTACGGCAGATCCTAAAATGTCTCTCTGTGGTCTAGTCGTGTTATCGGGTCTAATTGAAAACTGTAACCCGTTCCTCTCTTTTACGTGAGACCTATAAGAATCTCCTATGGCTAAGACTATTGCGGTTGTCATTCAAGAAGATCCTCGTAAAACACACAGGCCTGTTGAAGCACTGAGAATCGCGCTTGGGCTTGTTGCTGGATCCCATCACACGACCGTGGTTCTCCTCGGTGAAGCTTTTCGTCTTCTCACCGACGAGACCGACGACATTATCGACGTCGATGTTCTCGAAAAATATCTCCCTTCGATCGCCCAGCTCCAAATTCCTTTCCTACTACGAACTTCATCGACTCATCCCTCTGTACGCAGTCAATATCAAGTTCACTATGATACAGATGATTATATTATGCATTTCGTCGGCTCGACAGATTGTGCACTTGTTTTCTAGTCCAGGAATTCTCTCATGACCTCTATATATGTCACTCGTCCATCGACGCAATTAACGACTCACTCACTCTTTTTAAAGGAAGGCGCTGATATTGTCCTCTCCCTTGATAACACTGTTCCGCCCGGCAAAGTCTTGAGAAGTGTTGCACCGTCGTTTATTCGACAAGATGAAGGGTTAACCTATAATCAGATCCTCATGCTCTTTCTCAAGGCTGACAAGGTTATTGTTCTGTAACTCCGATAGTTATTAAACAGAGAAGATTCGTAGTCGTCGGATTAGGAGTAGGCGAGTGAAGAGTGAGGATGAGTGATAAGTTATTGAATTTATTAATATTAATAATACTTATTATTATGGATAAGTTTGGGGATATCTTCGTTTTAAATAGGTGAAATATGTGGAAAAACCGGGGATGTATTTATAGAAGTGATTGGACCTGACTGAAGAATTTGATGTTATGAAGAGTTTGTCCATGAGATATCTTCTATCAGTTGTGGTCTTTAAAAGTAGTCGTTATCCCCAAGTGTGAATAATCGTGTGTATAGATATTTGAGTTATCTATGAGTGTAGAAACAGTTTGGGAAGAGGCATTGCAATATATTCAAGGGCGCGTTCCGAAACAGGTCTATGATACGTGGTTTATGCCGGTGCGTCTCAATAAGATAGAAAACTCAACCGCGCATATTGGAGTTCCGAATAAATTCTTCGGCGAGTGGCTTGATACCCACTATGCTTCGCTCCTTGCGGAAGCTGTATCGACGGCTCGGGGAGGGGGACAGACAATAGTAGCCTTCACCGTCCATGAGAAAGCCGCTCACCAGGATAATGAAGCGGGACATGCGACGCATGTGCAGAAACCAACGAATCAAGGAAAGAGTCGACGCGGGATCCAACTGAATCCAAAGTATACCTTCAAGAACTTTGTCGTCGGTGCCGGTAATCAATTCGCACACGCGGCATGTATGGCAGTGGCGGAACAACCAGGCAAAACGTACAACCCACTCTTTATTTATGGCGGGGTAGGACTTGGAAAAACTCATCTCCTGAATGCAATCGGAAACCACGTCGGTGAACAGAGTGACCTCCGCATCGCCTATTTAACGACTGAGCAATTCACGAACGAGGTCATCAATTCGATCCGATATGACAAGATGATGGACCTTCGCAAGCGTTACCGACACATCGATATGCTCATGATCGATGACATTCAATTCCTTATGGGAAAGGAACGTACACAGGAAGAGTTTTTTCATACATTTAATGCCTTGTACGAAGGACATAAACAAATAGTCCTCTCAAGCGACCGTTTTCCAAAGGATATGCCGGATATTGAGGAGCGCCTGCGATCTCGGTTCGAATGGGGCCTCATCGCGGATTTGCAGCCACCGGACGTGGAAACGCGTATCGCAATCTTGAGGAAGAAATCCGAGGACGAAGGCGTTACGTTACCGGAAGACGTCATTCAATTTCTCTCCGTCACGATGAAAAGCAATGTCCGCGAGCTCGAAGGAAGCCTTATCAGGCTCGGTGCCTATGCGTCATTGACGGGACAAGCAATAACCCTTGAGCTTGCAAAAACCCTCCTCCGCGATGTGATCGGCGATAAGAAAAAGGTTGTCGCTATGGACGATATTCAGGAAGCCGTCTGCACTAAATTTCACGTCAAATTGACGGACCTCAAGTCTCGCAGGCGGAGCAAGACTCTCGTGCACCCTCGACAGATAGCCATGTATCTCTGTCGTGAGATGACCGACGCATCGTATCCGGAGATCGGACGACAATTTGGAGGGAAAGATCATACCACCATCATTCATGCCTGCCGTCAAGTTGCAAAAGCTAAAGAAACGGATACAGCCTTGCAAACGGCGATCGACACATTGAAAGAACAGATTTTGAAAAATTAACGACTTGGCTTGGAGAACACGCTATGAAAGTACGCATCGGGCGAGATGAATTGTTGACCGGCCTCCAACGCGTACAAGGTGTCGTGGAAAAGCGAAACACGATGCCGATCCTGTCGAATATCTTATTAGAGGCGAAACAGGACGGGGTGGAGATTGTCGCAACCGATCTCGAGATCGGTGTGAGAGGCCTGTATAAGGCGAGCGTGTTAAGCACCGGAGGCGTGACCATCTCAGCGCGAAAGCTCTTCGAGATCGTGAAGGAACTACCTCCCGGAGACGTAGAATTGGTTGCGGCCGACAACAACTGGACGACGATTCAAGCTGGAAAGAGCCAATTCAAAGTCGTGGGTCTTCCCAGTAGCGAGTATCCCGCGTTGCCGACGATCGATCGGGAAGGGTTGACCCCTCTATCTGGAGACGGACTGCTGGAACTGATTCGAAAAACGCTGTTTGCGGCCGGTGATAACGATGCACGATACATTTTGAATGGCCTTCTCGTGACGTTGCAGGCGACTGAAAGGAAAACCTCTCTGCGATTAGTCGGTACAGATGGTCATCGCCTCGCTGTGGCGGAACAAGAAGTAGGAACGGCGGACACGAAAGCACTGCCGTTGGACATGAAGGCCATCATTCCCAAAAAAGCGGCCCATGAGATACGGCATCTGCTGGAGGAAGGAGGAGAAGGCGAACCCCTGATCGGCTTCTCGAAGAATCTCATGATCTTTCGAAAAAGCGGACTCCTCCTGACGTCGAGGTTGATGGAAGGAAACTATCCGAACTATCAACAGGTCATTCCCAAGGAAACCGGTAAACCAATTAGCGTCAACAGGGCCGCGCTGGAGAGTGCGCTCCGTCGAGTGTCGGTCTTGTCAAAGGATAAGTCAAGCGCTGTCAAAGTGTCATTTGCATCCGGTAGGATGACGCTCTACTCCAGCAGCCCGGATTATGGAGAGGCGACCGAAGAGCTTCCGGCACAATACGAGGGAGAGACCATGAATACCGGTTTCAATGCCCGATACCTGTTGGAAGTCTTCAACGTCATGGATGGGGAAACGCTCTCGCTTCAGATGGAGACGCCCTTGAGCCCTTGCCTGATTCACGAGCCCGAAAGTCCGGGGTTCAAGTGCGTCGTGATGCCCATTAAGATTTAGCTTCAGCTACTCACCAGATTGCTAGGAACAGATGGCAACAGAAGACCAGTCTCAGACCAAGTCAGATAGTTACCGCGCCGATCAGATCAAAGTGCTTGAGGGACTCGATGCGGTCCGGAAGAGACCGGCAATGTACATTGGCAGTACGGGTGTCGACGGCCTCCACCATTTGGTGTACGAGGTCGTGGACAACAGTGTCGATGAGCATATGGCGGGCTTCGGAGAGACCATCGATGTGACGGTCCACATCGATGGGAGCGTCACGGTCACCGACAACGGGCGCGGGATTCCCACGGGCATGCATCCCACGCAAAACAAGTCGGCGGCTGAGGTGGCACTCACGGTCCTTCATGCGGGCGGGAAGTTCGAACAGGGGGCCTACACGGTTTCCGGCGGACTCCACGGAGTCGGAATTTCCGTGGTCAATGCCTTGTCGGAATGGCTCGAGCTGGAGATCTGGCAGGATGCCCAGGTGTTCGAGCAACGGTATGAGCGAGGAAAGCCCGACGCCCCGCTTCAGGCCATGGGAAAGACGAAGCGCCGAGGCACGAAAGTTCGGTTCAAACCGGACGGACAAGTCTTTGAGACGCTAGAGTTCAGCTTCGATGTGCTGGCTCAACGGCTTCGCGAGTTGGCCTTTCTCAATAAGGGCCTGTCGATCACACTCAGAGATGAGCGAAAAGAACCGGCAAAAGAACAGGTCTTTTTATACAAGGGAGGCATCGTCTCCTTCGTTGAGCACCTGAACGAAGCCAAGACGCCACTGCATAAGCCGATCTACATGAAGGTCGAGAGGCCGGAAATGATTCTCGAAGTGGCGCTGCAGTATAACGACAGCTACGCCGAGAATCTCTTTTCCTTCGCGAACAATATCAACACGAAAGAAGGCGGCACCCACTTGGTGGGATTCAAAGCCGCCCTGACCAGGACAATCAATTCTTTTGCTAACGCCAACGATCTTCTCAAAAAGGATATGGAGTCGTTAACCGGTGACGACGTGCGGGAAGGATTGACCGCAGTGGTCAGCGTCAAGGTGCGTAACCCGCAATTCGAAGGTCAGACGAAAGCCAAGCTGGGGAACAGCGAAGTAAAAGGCGTGGTCGAGGCGGCCGTCAACGAGGCCTTGGGTAATTATTTTGAAGAGAATCCTCCCGTAGCCCGCAAGATCATCGGCAAGGCCGTCGATGCGGCGCGAGCGCGCGAAGCGGCTCGGAAAGCCAAAGACTTGATCAGACGCAAGAGCGCACTCGACGGAGGCTCGCTCCCTGGAAAACTGGCCGATTGTTCGGAAAAGGACCCGGCCTTGAGCGAACTCTACATTGTGGAGGGAGATTCGGCGGGTGGCTCCGCGAAACAAGGGCGCGACCGAAAATTCCAGGCGATTTTGCCGTTGAAAGGCAAGATCCTGAACGTCGAGAAGGCCCGTTTCGACAAGATGCTGTCCAGCGATGAAATTCGGACGCTCATCATGGCGCTGGGAACCGGGATCGGCCGCAAGCGGGAAGAAGGCGACAAGTCGGAAAAGGATGCGTTCGATATCGCTAAGGCGCGCTATCACAAAATCATTCTCATGACCGATGCCGACGTCGATGGCAGTCACATCCGGACCCTGCTCCTGACGTTCTTTTTCCGTCAAATGCCTGAACTCATTGAACGAGGCTATATCTACATCGCGCAGCCTCCGCTGTTCAAAGTAAAGAAGGGCAAGACGGAACGGTATCTCAAAGACGAGGCCTCGTTGAACGAACACTTGGCCGATTTAGCCGTCGAAGATGTCGAGCTTTACCTGGAAGGCGTACAAGACTATGTGACGGGCCGTCGCCTGCTGCCGATACTGAAGAAAATGATCACGTTCGAAACGTTGCTCGGTCGCCTGAACAAGAAGCCGACCGAGGGGGCAATCCTGCGGGCGTTTGTCGATGAGCCTGGACTGGATCGCGAGCGACTCAAGGATCACGCGGCACTCCAACGGTCGGTCGAAAACATCAAGAGCTCGCTGGCCGTGGTGTTTCCGAAGGTGACGCCGGGCTTCGACATACTAGTTGACGAAGAGCATCAGTCGAACAAGGTCGTCTGCCGAGTGCATACGAACGGTGTCTCCCACGAGGTGGCCATCACACACGAACTTGTCGGTTCAGCGGACTTCCGGGAACTCCAAAAACTGACCCCGGCGGCGATCGGATTGGGGCGTCCTCCGTACAGACTCAAGGCGAAGAACCAAGAGAACCCGCATCGAACCACTGATGAGTTGGTGAAGGCCATCCTGGATATGGGGAAGCAAGGGCTCAGCATTCAGCGGTACAAGGGTTTGGGGGAAATGAATCCTGGGCAGTTGTGGGAAACGACCATGAATCCGGATGCCCGCACTCTCCTGAGGGTAACCCTGGAGGACCTCACCGGCGTGGATGAGATCTTTACGATTCTGATGGGCGACGAGGTGGAACCTCGTCGCAACTTCATTCAAACGCACGCGCTTGAGGT
>CAYTAS010000040.1:0-27931 GCA_964435885.1 uncultured Nitrospira sp.
AGCAGGACTTTGTCAAAGTCCTGCGAGAGCGACGCGGTCGACTGAAGCCGCTCCTCATGCACCAACAAATTATTGCCGGTATCGGGAATATTTATGCAAACGAGATTCTTTTCAGGGCCGGGGTACACCCGAACATGCAGGTTGGGCGACTGTCCGTGCTGAGAATTGAACGTCTCTACACGATCATGCGTGAGGTGCTTGAGGAGGCGATTCTCTTAGGAGGGTCGAGTGTCCGCGATTTTTTCGCCCCTGATGGAACAGAGGGGCAATACAAGCGCCGTCATCTAGTGTATGGCAAAGAAGGACAACCGTGCCCAAATCAATGTGGGGGAATCATCCGACGTCTACAAGGGGAGCGAAGCTCCTATTTTTGCTCGCGATGTCAATCGCTTCGGCCCGCACGGTAATCCCTTATTGAGAAGACCATTTAATTTTCTCTACACTTAGAGCAAGAGAGCCTCGACGCGTGTGCGCTAGGTCTTTTGATCCATCTGAACTTAGTTCCTCTGGCGTCTTGAGACATCCCGTTACTTTCCGCTACAATCCGAATCCCCTATCCCCGAGACAGATGAAGGAGAATTCGCATGGCTAAGGTGTTGGAAGGCCCCGGCATGGGGCTGATGAAGAAGTGGGGCATTCACGTCCCCCACTACGTGGTCGTTACGTCCGCAGATGAACTGGCTAAGCTTGGCCAGGCCAATGATTGGATGAAGACTTCCAAGTTGGTAGCGAAGGCGCACGAAGCGCTGGGGTCTCGTTTCAAGCTCGGTCTCGTGAAGGTTGGCTTGGATCTCACTGGCGCCGTGGCGGCGACGAAGGAAATGATCGGACGCCAGGTCGGCAGCATTACGGTGGCCCAAGTCATCGTCTCGGAAATGATCTCTCACAAAGAAGAGTACTATTGTGCCGTGAAGTCCACCCGCGAAGGCAGCGAGGTTCTCATCGCCAATTGTGGTGGGATTGAAGTTGAGTCCAATTGGGACCGTGTCAAAAGGCTGTGTCTCGAAGTCGGGCAGGCACCGTCCCCCGATGCACTCGAGAAGCTCTCGAAGGATGCCGGGTTTACCGGTGCCCTCGTCAAAAAGATGGCCGATTTCGCCGGCAAGATGTTCACCTGTTTCGACAGCGAGGATGCGCAGTATCTCGAGGTGAATCCCGTTGTTGTGCGCGAGAGCGACGGTGAATTGGTGGCACTCGACGCCGTGACGTTGCTCGACGGGGATGCAAAGTTCCGTCATCCGGATTGGAACTTCCCGTTTGCCGCGGAGTTTGGGCGGGCCTATAGCAAAGATGAAGTGGAAGTCATGGCGGTCGACAGCAAGATTAAGGGTTCGGTCAAGTTCATCGAGATCCCAGGCGGCGACACGGCTATGCTGCCGGCGGGTGGCGGAGCTAGTGTGTACTACTCCGATGCCGTCGTGGCGCGTGGCGGGAAGCTGGCGAATTATGCCGAATACTCCGGCGATCCACCTGATTGGGCGGTGGAAGTGCTCACGGAGAAAGTCTGCTCGTTACCTGGCATCAAGAACATCATCGTCGGTGGGGCAATCGCGAATTTTACCGATGTGAAAAAGACATTCGGCGGCATTATCAACGGATTTCGTAAGGCAAAGGGCGACGGAAAATTGAAGGGCGTCAAGATTTGGGTCCGACGCGGAGGGCCGCGTGAGAAGGAAGGGCTTGACGCGATGCGCGCGCTGAAGGACGAGGGCTTCGACATCAACGTCTTCGATCGTAACACCCCGCTGACGGACATTGTCGACAAGGCCCTGCAAAAATAAGAATCAAAGTGCTGAGTGCGGAGCCGCGGAGTTGCTCGCGTGCTCATGACTCAGCGCTCAGGTCTCAGCACTGAGAAAGAGGAGATTCCGATGAGCATTCTGGCTAATAAAGACACCCGTGTGGTGATTCAGGGCGGTGCCGCCGGTGTCAATGCAGCCCGCCGCATGGCGGAATTCTGTTACCTGATCAAGCGGCCGCTCACGGTCGAAGCATTTGTCTATCCGCCCGATGCCGGGAAGACCAACGAAGTTCCCTATGGCAGCGGCCTCATTGCGATCCCGATCTATAAGACGATTGCGGAAGCGACGAAGAATCATCCAGCCATCAACACGAGCCTTGTCTATATTGGTGCCGACCGTGCCATGAAAGGCGGCATGGAAGCGCTGGATGATCCGAAGATTAAAGTGGTCTCAATGATCACGGAAGGGGTGCCTGAAAAGGATGCGAAATTGCTCGGTGCCCATGCGCGGAAGCTCGGCAAGGTCTTCAATGGCCCATCGTCCATCGGCATCATTTCAGCCGGTGCCTGCCGGTTGGGTGTGATCGGTGGCGCGTTTGATAACCTGGTCCTCTCGAAGTTGTATCGTGAAGGCTCGTTCGGCGTCATTACGAAATCGGGTGGTCTCTCCAACGAAATCATCTGGATCTGCTCCCAATTTGCCGACGGCATCACGACGGCGATCGGCATCGGCGGCGATGCCTATCCCGGCACCGACTACGTGAGTTATCTCGAAATGTTCGAGAATGATCCGCAGACCAAGGCCGTCGTGGTTGTCGGTGAAATGGGTGGCGATCTCGAAGAGCGGGCGGCTGAGTGGTACGGCGCGAAGAAGCGTCGCGTGAAGTTGATCGGCGTGGTCTCCGGGTTCTGCCAGGAGAGTTTGCCAAAGGGCATGAAGTTCGGTCATGCCGGTGCCAAGGAAGGGATGAAGGGCGAAGGGTCGGCTCGATCCAAGTCCGACGCGCTCAAGAAGTCCGGGGCGATCGTTCCTGCGACGTTTGGAGCCCTAGGGCCTGCCATCAAGGAAACCTATCAAGAGTTGCTCAAATCTGGTCAGGTGAAAGAGCCGGTGGAGCCGGCGGTTCTGCCGAAGTTGCCGAAATCGGTCGAAGAGGCGATGAAGGCAGACGAAGTGATGGTGGCTCCGTTGATCCGGACCACGATCAGCGACGACCGTGGCGATGAGCCTTGCTACGTCGGATATCCAGCCTCAGAGCTTATCAATAAGGGGTATGAGATCCCCCACGTCATTGGCTTACTTTGGGACAAGCGCCTCATCTCGAAGCAGGAAGCGGAAATCATTAAGCGCATCATGATGCTCTCGGCCGATCACGGGCCTTGCGTCAGCGGTGCTTACGCGACGATTCTGGCTGCTTGTGCTGGTATTGGTTTGTCGCAAGCAGTCGCTGCTGGCTTGATTATGATCGGTCCTCGGTTTGGCGGTGCGGTGACGGACGCCGGCCGGTGGTTTAAGTACGCGGTTGACAACAAAATGAATGTGGACGAGTTCCTGGCTTATATGAAGAAAAATGTCGGCCCAGTACCGGGCATCGGTCACCGAGTAAAGAGCCTGCGCAATCCGGACAAGCGGGTGAAGGAACTTGTCGGCTATGTGAAGAGCTTGAATATCAAAACGCCCTGCCTTGATTTCGCCCTGGCGGTGGAGCAAGTCACGGCAGTGAAGAAAGATAACTTGATTCTGAATGTGGACGGCACGATGGCAGCGGTTCTAGTTGACATGGGTTTCCCTGTCGACAGTTTGAACGGCTTCTTCATCCTGTCTCGCACGATCGGATTGATCGGGCATTGGGTTGATCAAAAGCGGCAAGATAGTCGTTTGATCCGATTGTTCGATTACTTGGTGAACTACGCGGCGCCTAAACGGCGTGAAGTTCCGCCGTTGAAATAGGTACGCGACGTGTCATCGCAGACATAATTGCGGGAGGTTCCGCCGCTCAACGAGTGGGGGAGCAGGCCGCCCTAACCCAAGGCTGGTGATGGAGCGTGGCTGAGGAGTACAACTCCTTGGCTCCTGGCTCCGAGTTCCACGCCCGTTTGTGAGGAGAGCGCTAATGTCACTCGAGCTCGCGAAGAAGCTCTACGCCAAAATGCCAGAGGTCTTTGAGAAGGCCAGGAAAAACTTCGGCCGTCCGTTGACGTTGGCGGAGAAAATTCTTGTGTCGCATGCCGACAACTTGGATACTCAAAATTGGGAGCGGGGAAAGGCCATGTTGGCGCTCCGTCCCGACCGTGTGGCCATGCAGGATGCCACGGCCCAGATGGCCGTGCTGCAATTCATGCAGGCGAACAAGAAGAAGGCTGCCGTGCCGAGCACGATTCATTGCGACCACTTAATCCGTGCTGAAATGGGTTCGGAAAAGGACCTGATGCGTGCCTTGGACGAGAACAGGGAAGTCTATAACTTCCTTGCGTCTGCTGCCAAAAAGTACGGGATCGGCTTCTGGAAGCCAGGTGCCGGGATCATCCACCAGGTGGTCTTGGAAAACTATGCGTTCCCCGGTTGCTTGATTATCGGAACCGATTCACACACGCCGAACGGCGGAGGGTTGGGTGGCTTGGCGATCGGTGTGGGCGGAGCGGATGCCGGCGAAGTGATGGCCGGGTTACCGTGGGAAGTGCTCCATCCGAAATTGATCGGGGTGAAGCTCACCGGTAAGTTGAGTGGCTGGGCATCGGCAAAAGATGTCATCCTCTATCTCTGCGGCCTGCTGACGGTGAAGGGTGGAACCAACAAGATCGTCGAATACTTCGGTCCCGGCGCCGAAACGATCAGCGCCACAGGGAAAGGTACCATCTGTAATATGGGTGCTGAGCTTGGTGCCACGACCTCGGTGTTCCCGTTCGATCAGAAGATGGTCGACTACATGAATATTACGGACCGTGCTGATTTGGCCAAGCTCGCTCAGGCGAATCAAGCCTTACTGGTCGCAGACCCTGAAGTGACGCAGTCTCCGGAAAAGTATTACGACCAGATCGTTGAAATCGATCTGTCGAAGTTGGAACCGCATGTGGTTGGACCGCATACGCCGGACTTGGCCCGGCCGATTTCCAAGCTGAAAGCCGAAGCGCAGGAGAAAGGTTATCCCGTCGAACTGAAGGCGGCTTTGATCGGGAGCTGTACCAATTCGTCCTATGAAGATATCAGTCGCTCGGCCCACGTGGCGCAGCAGGCCTTGAAAGCTGGTTTGAAGGCGAAGGCCTCGTTTTTGATATCTCCTGGATCAGAGCGCATCTATCACACGATGAAGCGCGACGGGTTCTTGGAGACATTCGAGCAGCTCGGCGGGACCGTGTTGTCGAATTCGTGCGGCCCCTGCATCGGCCAGTGGAAGCGTGCGGATGGCGTAAAGGGGAAGGCCGATTCGATCGTCAGTTCCTTCAACCGGAACTTCCCCGGCAGGAACGATGGTATCAGCGAAACCCTTTCGTTTCTCGCAAGCCCGGAAGTCGTGACGGCCTATGCGATCACCGGCGATCTAGGTTTCGATCCCGTCAATCAGACAGTGAAGGGCGCCGACGGCAAGGAATTTAAACTCCAAGCGCCGGTCGGTGAAGAGTTGCCCGCCAAGGGGTTTGCGAAGGGCGAAGAAGGTTATGTGGCACCGGCTGAAAATGGTGAGGGACTCACCGTCGATATTCCGCCGACCAGCGAACGGTTGCAAGTATTGCAACCGTTCCCGAAGTGGGATGGGAAAGACTTTGAGAAGTTGCCGCTTCTGATCAAGACCAAGGGCAAGACCACGACCGATCACATTTCACCGGCCGGCCCCTGGCTCAAGTTCCGTGGCCACTTGGACAAGATCAGCGACAACATGTTCCTCGGTGCCAACAGTGCCTTTGCCTCGGAGCCCGGCAAGGGGACGAACGTGCTGACCGGCGAAGCCAACCTCACGATTGCTCAGATTGCCCGGGCCTATAAGGCGAAGGGCATCGGCTCGATCGTCGTCGGCGATGAAAACTACGGCGAGGGCAGCAGCCGCGAACATGCGGCAATGTCACCGCGCTTCTTGAATGTGCGTGCGGTGATCACCAAGAGCTTCGCGCGTATCCACGAGACCAATCTGAAGAAGCAGGGCATCCTGCCGTTGACGTTTGCCGATACGAAGGACTACGACAAAATCGAAATGAACGATCGGCTCAGCCTCGTGGACTTGGCGAATCTGGCACCGGGTAAGCCGGTCACCGTAGTCGTCCATAAGGCGAACGGCGATGTGAAGGTTCAAGCCAACCACAGCATGACAGCTCAACAGCTAACCTGGTTTAAGGCCGGTTCAGCGTTGAATGCGTTGAACTAACCGATAGATTGAGAGGGAGAATCATGGCTAAAGCAGACAAAATCATCTATACGAAAACAGACGAAGCGCCGATGCTGGCGACCTATTCCTTCCTGCCGATCATCAACGCCTTCACAAAGGCGGCGGGTGTGACCGTGGAGCTGCGTGACATTTCTCTCGCGGGCCGCGTGATCGCTGTGTTCCCTGAGTATTTGACTGCGGAGCAAAAGCAGCATGATGCGTTGGCCGAGCTGGGCGAAATGGCCAAGACCCCGGAAGCGAACATCATCAAGCTGCCGAACATCAGCGCCTCCATCCCGCAGCTGGTCGCGACGATCAAGGAATTGCAAAAGCAAGGCTACAAGTTGCCGGACTATCCGGAGAATCCGAAGGACGACAAGGAAAAGGACATCAAGGCGCGCTATGACAAGGTCAAGGGCAGCGCCGTCAATCCGGTGTTGCGCGAAGGGAACTCCGACCGCCGTGCTCCGCTGTCCGTGAAGGCCTATGCCAGGAAGCATCCGCATAAGATGGGAGCGTGGTCGTCTGATTCCAAGACCCATGTTTCGCATATGAAGGACGGCGATTTTTTCTCAAATGAAAAGTCACGAACGATTCCTGCCGCAACGACTGCGAAGATCGAATTCGTCGGGGCGGACGGAAAGACTACGGTTCTGAAGGAGAAGATCGCGTTGCAGGCGGATGAAGTGCTGGACGCAACGTTCATGAGTGTAAAAGCGCTCC
This sequence comes from uncultured Nitrospira sp., assembly GCA_964435885.1. Classification (GTDB taxonomy): domain Bacteria; phylum Nitrospirota; class Nitrospiria; order Nitrospirales; family Nitrospiraceae; genus Nitrospira_D. The sequence continues at coordinate 6,823 of CAYTAS010000040.1, forward strand.
GCAAGTTCCTGGAAGAGCAGATCGAGGACGCAAAGGCCAAGGGTATCTTATGGTCGCTCCATATGAAAGCCACCATGATGAAGGTTTCCGATCCGAAGATCTTCGGCCATGGCGTGACGGTCTACTACAAGGATGTGTTCGAGAAGCACGGCGAGACGTTCAAAAAACTGGGCGTGGATCCGGACAACGGCCTCGGTGATGTGTACGCGAAGATCAAGTCGCTGCCTGACGAGCAGCGAAAGGCGATTGAAGCGGACATTCAGGCGGTGTATCAGAAGCGACCGCCGATGGCGATGGTGAACAGCGATAAGGGGATTACGAATCTCCATGTGCCCAGTGACATCATCATCGATGCCTCCATGCCGCCGGTCATCCGCGACAGCGGCAAAATGTGGAACCCGCAGGGCCAGTTGCAAGATGTGAAGTGTGTGATCCCTGACGCCAGCTATGCGCCGATTTACCACGAGGTGGTGGAGTTTTGTAAGAAGAACGGCGCGTTTGATCCGAAGACGATGGGGACGATCCCCAACGTCGGATTGATGGCGCAGGCGGCGGAAGAGTATGGTTCACATGATAAGACCTTCAAGGCTCCGGCCAACGGCACAATCCGCATCGTGGATGCCTCGGGTGCGACGCTCCACGAACATCAGGTGGAAGAAGGCGATATTTGGCGCGCGTGCCAGGTGAAGGATGCCCCGATTCAAGATTGGGTCAAGTTGGCTGTTACGCGTGCGAGAGCGACCGGTGCTCCCGCCGTGTTCTGGCTGAACAAGGATCGCCCACATGACGCCGAATTGATCAAGAAGGTAAACGCCTACTTGCCGAAGCACGACACGACCGGCCTTGAGATCAAGATCATGGCCCCAGCCGATGCCTGCCGGTTCTCAATTGAGCGGATGAAGGAAGGCAAGGATACCATTTCCTGCACCGGTAACGTGCTGCGTGACTATCTCACCGATCTGTTCCCGATCCTTGAGATCGGCACCAGCGCAAAGATGCTCTCGATCGTTCCGTTGCTGAACGGTGGAGGCCTGTTCGAGACCGGCGCCGGTGGGTCGGCGCCGAAGCATGTGCAACAGTTCGAGCAAGAGGGCTATCTGCGGTGGGACTCGCTCGGTGAGTTCCTGGCTCTGGCTGCATCCTTAGAGCACCTCGCGAAAGTGGGGAACAATGCCGTCGCGAAGATTCTGGCGGACACGCTGGATCAGGCAAACGCGAAGTTCCTGGAGAGCAACAAGTCACCGGCCCGCAAGGTCGGAGAAATCGACAATCGCGGCAGCCACTTCTACCTCGCGCTGTACTGGGCGCAAGCCTTGGCGGCGCAAACGGCGGACAAGAAGATTGCCGAGAAGTTCGCGAAGGTCGCCAAGGATTTGAGCGACAACGAAAAGACAATCGATCAAGAACTGTTGGCGGCGCAAGGCAAGCCTCAAGACGTGGGTGGGTACTATCACCCGGACGATGCCAAGGCATTCAAAGCCATGAGACCGAGTGCGACGTTGAACAAAATTATCGATTCGTTTGTGTAACTCGTGAGGCGAGAGGGGTGCAGTGAAGCCGTACCCCTCTTGCCTTTCACTTTGTGCGGTATAGGACATGGCTCAAGATTCTTCTGAAAATGTCATCGATCAGCCTGAGGTGATGAAACCTCGGATGGTCACGATCGAGATCGCCGGTAAGAAGGTAGACGTGCCGGAGGGGATCACGGTGGTGAAAGCCATGTGGTATGCGGGGATCGACGTTGTTCGTGGCGTCGGCTGCCTCGGTGGGTTTTGTGGTGCCTGCGCGACCTACTACCGGACGAAAGACGATCCCAAGGTCCGCACCTGCTTGGCTTGCCAGATGGCGGTGCAGGACGGTATGTCATTTACGATGATGCCGCCGTTTCCAGCCAGAAAAGCCACATACGAGATTCAAAAACTCCAAGATCCTAAGCAAGATCTTTTCAATCTGTATCCCGAAGCTCCGCTCTGCCGAAACTGTAACGCATGCACCGAAGCTTGTCCGCAAAAGATCGATGTTCGTGAGGGCGTGTGGAAGGCCGTGTTCGGCGATTTCAAAAGCGTCTCCGAGATGTTCATGGACTGTGTGATGTGCGGCATGTGCACGCCTGTGTGCATTGCGGACATTGCGCCTAATCTCGTGGCGCTGTATGTGAGTCGCGCGCAGGGAGCCCATTTCACCGAAAAGCCGGCCGGACTTGATGCCCGGATCAAGGAAATTCAGGACGGGCAGTTTAACGATGAGTGGAAAAAAATTCTCAAGATGAGCGAGAAGGAACTGGCTGACCACTGTGCGACGGTGAAATAATAAAATGATGGGCAAGAGGTCCGAGATTCTTCCTTTAATTCCCATCGCCTCACGCCTCACGCCTCACGCCTGAAAAACTATGGACGTTCACGCACTGCAACAGATCGTGCACAAGACGCGGGATGCTCGTCGCAAACAGACCATCCCAAAATTTTCGCCAGCCGACCGGGATCAACTCATTCACAAGTTCCATCCCGACTTTCGTGCCAGCGCCTACCGACCGATCCGGTTCGGTCCGAATGAAGGTGAAAAGACCGTCGTCGAATTGGCCACCTTACTCGAAGGCGACAGCCCGATTCAGAACCATCTCGAGCTCACGCCACAGTATACGTCCGATGTGTTGGTGATCGGTGGAGGAGGGGCGGGCTGTGCGGCAGCCTTGCACGCCCATGAAGCCGGTGCCAAAGTCATTCTGGCGACCAAGTTGCGTTTGGGCGATTCCAACAGTGTGATGGCGCAGGGCGGTATGCAGATCTCCGTGGCGCCGGAAGATTCCCCTGTGACCCATTTCATCGACACGCTCAAAGGCGGTCACATGGAGAACGACCATGATCTGCTCAAGGTGATGGTCGAAGACGGTCCTTCCATCGCGAAATGGCTGATCGAGCTTGGTGTTTTGTTCGACCGTCAGGCCGATGGGAATCTTCACGTCAAGAAGGGTGGAGGGAGCTCCAAACCGCGCTTACTGACCTGCTCCGACTATACCGGCCTTGAGATCATGCGTGTGCTCAAGGACGAGGTCATCAACCAGAAGATTCACCTATTGGAATTTGCCGCGGCCATCGAGTTGTTGAGCGACGAACATGGCGCCTGCACCGGGGCCATCTTTAAGGACCTCGACAATCAGCGTCACATCGTCGTGGCGGCCAAGTCCGTCATCCTGGCGACGGGTGGGATCGGCCGGCTTCACATTCAAGGGTTTCCGACCAGTAATCACTATGGGGCGACCGGGGATGGACTCTGTTTGTCTTATCGGATGGGTGCAAAGCTCGCGCACATCGATACCTTTCAGTACCACCCGTCAGGAGCAGTCTATCCGGAGCAGCTGATCGGTGCGCTCGTGACCGAAGGGATCCGCTCCGAAGGGGGCCATTTGGTCAACGCCAAGGGCGAGCGCTTCGTCAACGAGCTCGACACCCGCGACGTCGTGTCGTCCTCGATCATCCGCGAATGCGAGGAGGGGCGTGGCATCAGGACGATGTCGGGCCGTGTCGGAGTCTGGCTGGATACGCCGTTATTGGACGCGGAACATGGCCCAGGCACGGTTGAGAAGCATTTTCCCGCGATGATGATGCAGTTCGAGCGGTTTGGAATCGACATCAGTAAGGATCCTGTCCTGATCTATCCGACTCTGCATTACCAGAACGGCGGAGTGAAGATCGATACGAATTCTGAAACCAACGTGAGGAACCTGTTCGTGGCCGGTGAGGCCTCCGGTGGCCTGCATGGTCGCAATCGGTTGATGGGTAACTCATTGCTCGACCTCATGGTCTTCGGCAAGCGATCGGGGCTGACTGCGGCTGGACGGTCCGGGACGATGAAGCAAGGGAAGTTGACGCTACACCATCTCGATCGATTCCGAGCCGAAGCGGCGAAACACGGCAATGTCAGTGGGGTCATCTCGCCGATGGTCCTGCCGGCGTATACACGAAAAGTGGGATAGCGAGACGGGCGAGAAAGACGAGAGTGGCGTGACGAGTGACAGGATTCATTGGGTGTCTCGCAAGTCCCGCTCGTCGCGCCTATCGCGCAAGGAGAAGACATGAACGTTCACGAGTTCCAAGCCAAGCAACTCTTCGCCCAGTTCGGTGTGCCGGTGCCACGTGGCAAGGAAATCACTTCCCCTGAGTCCGCCACGGCATGGGCGAACGAACTGAACACGCCGGTGTTTGTCGTGAAGGCGCAAATCCATGCCGGTGGCCGTGGCAAGGCCGGCGGAGTCAAGATCACCAAGGATAAGGCGGCGGTGGCAGGGTTTGTAAAAGAACTCATCGGCAAGACGCTGGTGACGCACCAGACCGGACCGAAGGGGCGTCAGGTCCATCGTCTGTTGATGGAAGAGGGGGCGAACATTGCCAAGGAACTCTATCTGTCCATTCTCATCGATCGCGAGACGGGCTGGCCCACGTTCATCGCCAGTACTGAAGGCGGCATGGAAATCGAAGAAGTCGCCGCCAAAACGCCGGACAAGATCATCAAGGAGCCGATCGATCCCGCAGTTGGATTTCAGGGATACAATGGGCGGAACATCGCCTTTGCACTTGGGCTTCAGAACATCGAGCCGGCGGTCGTCGGCCCCTTCGTCAAGATGGTGGGAAATCTCTACCGTCTGTTCATGAAGAAAAATTGCGCCTTGGTCGAAATCAATCCGCTGATCATCACGAAAGAAAAGACCGTCGTGGCGTTGGACGGAAAGGTCTCCTTCGACGACAACGGCCTTTCTAAGCACGAAGATGTGCAGAAGATGCGCGATCTGAATGAGGAAGAGCCGCTTGAAATCGAAGCCACGGCGAACAATCTCAACTATGTGAAGTTGGACGGCAACATCGGCTGCATGGTCAATGGCGCCGGTTTAGCCATGGCGACGATGGACGTAATCAAGTTGGCGGGCAGCGAGCCTGCGAATTTCTTGGACGTCGGCGGCGGCGCGACGAAAGAGACGGTCGCGGCCGGTTTCCGCATCCTGCTCAAAGATCCGAACGTCAAGGGGATTTTCATCAACATTTTTGGAGGCATCGTTCGGTGTGAGCGTATCGCCCAAGGCGTGATCGACGCGGCTAAAGAAGTGAAGATCACGGTACCCCTGGTGGTGCGTTTGCAGGGAACGAATGCCGAAGAAGGGCGCAAGCTGTTGGCGGAGTCCGGCTTGAAGCTCGACGTAGCGAACGACTTGTGGGAAGCCGCGCAGAAAATTGTGAGATTAACGGGAAAATCAGCATAGGGAGGCGGGTCCTGTCGCCGAGCAGCCCAAGCGTGCTCGCTGCACCCATCCCCCAGCGGGGCCCTTCCGCTGCGCGCGCTCAGGCACCCGCTCGGTGCCACCCGCTGAGAAAGATTTTCTTCTCTGGCAGTGGTGGGGAAGCAGGAAGGAAAGAAAGAGGTTCATCGTGAGCATTCTCGTTAATAAAAATACGCGAGTCGTGGTGCAAGGGATCACCGGTAAAGAAGGTTCGTTTCACGCGACCCAGTGCAAGGCCTATGGGACGAAGGTCGTGGCCGGTGTGACTCCCGGCAAGGCAGGTCAGGAGGTTGAAGGGATTCCGGTCTTCAATACGGTGCGTGATGCGGTAAAGAAGGAGCAAGCGGATACCTCGCTGATCTTTGTGCCGCCGCCGTTCTGTGCCGATGCCATCCTTGAGGCAGCCGATGCCGGAGTGAAGTTGATCATCTGCATCACCGAGGGCATTCCCGTCAACGACATGGTGAAGGTTAAGCGGGCGCTCCATGGTCGAGACGTGAGGCTGGTCGGCCCAAATTGCCCAGGCGTCATCACGGTCGACGAAGCAAAGATCGGGATCATGCCGGGCTTCATTCACAAGAAGGGGGTGGTCGGAGTGGTCTCTCGCAGCGGCACCCTCACCTATGAAGCCGTCCATCAACTCTCGACGCTGGGATTGGGTGAAACGACCTGTGTTGGCATCGGCGGCGATCCCGTCAATGGCACGGGATTCGTGGATGTCCTGCCGTTGTTCGAGAAAGACCCGGAGACTCAGTCGATCGTCATGATCGGCGAGATCGGCGGCGACGCGGAAGAGAAAGCCGCCGAGTTCATCAAAAAACACGTGAAGAAACCGGTCATCAGCTTCATCGCCGGCATCACGGCGCCTCCCGGACGCCGCATGGGTCATGCCGGCGCGATTATCTCCGGTGGAAAAGGCACCGCTGCCGAAAAGATGAAGACTCTGGAAGCAGCCGGGGTCACAGTCGTCAAGAATCCGGCTGAGATCGGCGACGCGGTTAAGAAAGCGTTAGGCCGGTAGGGTCTAACCCCAATACTGTTCACTTAACATCTTCTTCGTGATATCCTGTTGAAAATTTCAACAGGAGGACTGCGTATGGCACGGACCGTGGCCGAACTTCCCCGTGGCACGCGGATCACGGACTACATCAGCTTGGGTGTCCTCACCAAGACGGTTTCAATGACCACGATAGAGACCGTGCTCCGAGAGAGCGGTCGGGTTAGTATCCGGCAGCGGGACCTGCCGGCGCACGTGGTCGTGTACTACGTGATCGCGTTGGGGTTCTACATGCAGTCGTCCTACCGCGAGGTCCTGCGGTGTCTGCTGGAGGGGGTCCAGTGGCTGCTGGGACCCAACGCGGTGGTCACTGTGGCCGGCAAATCGGGGATCTCGCAGGCGCGGACCCGGTTGGGCTGGAAGCCGATGCAACGACTCCACGACGAAGTGGTGAAACCCCTCGCCGTGGCATCGACAAAGGGGGCCTGGTACCGGCGTTGGCGTCTCGTCAGCCTCGACGGCAGCACGCTGGATGTCGCCGACGAGACGGCGAATGATCAGGCCTTCGGCCGGTCGTCTGCCAGTCGGGGGGAGAGCGCGTTTCCACAGGTGCGGTTCGTCTCCCTGGTCGAGAACGGCACCCATGTCCTGTTTGGGACTCGCATCGGCGGCGTCAAGACCGGCGAAATCACGCTGGCCAAGGCCGTACTCCCTGCGCTGTGCCCCGGGATGCTGTGCCTGGCCGATCGGAACTTCTTCGGGTTCGCCGTGTGGAACCAGGCCCGGGCGACCGGCGCCGATCTGCTCTGGAGAGTCAAGAAGAACCTCCGCCTGCCGTGCGAAGCACGCCTGCCAGACGGGTCGTACGTGAGCCGAGTGTACGCCTCACCGAAGGACCAGCGGCACGGCACGAATGGCGTGGTTGTGCGCGTCATCGAATACACGCTCGACGGGGTGCCGGGCGCCGACCCCCTGTATCGGCTGCTGACCACCATCCTGGATCCGGTTGCCGCACTGGCCGCCGAATTGGCGGCGCTGTATCACGAGCGCTGGGAAATCGAGACGGCGCTGGACGAACTCAAAACCCATTTGCGTGGCGCCAGAATGGTCTTGCGCAGCAAGACCCCGGATTTGGTTCGACAGGAGTTCTACGGCTTGATGCTGGCGCACTTTGCGGTACGTGGCCTGATGCATGAGGCGGCCTTAAAGGCGGATGAAGACCCAGACCGACTCTCGTTCCTCCACGCGGTGCGCGTGGTTCGTCGCAAACTGGCGCGGTTCGCGTCTTTTCCCCCCACAGGACCGGAAGGCCTTCCATGAGGCCGTGCTGAGGGAAATCCTGGACGAACGCGTCGTCTCGAGTCGCTCGCGCGCCAATCCGCGCGGGCTTAAGCGCAAGATGAGCGGCTATCGGCTGCGTCCGCGAGCACGGTCAAATACTACACGCATCACGATTGAGCATCACATCAGGATCATTAAGTGAACAGTATTGGGGCTAACCCGCATTATTCACGAGCGCTTCTACCGCAACCGATACATACCTTACGCGAGACGGGCGAGAGTCGCGAGATAAGCGAGACATGCGAACTACAATGGTCGTGTCACGCATGTTGCATTCTTCGCACTGGGGCGACATGGTTTCGTCACGAACGGCGTGAATCTTGCCGGTTTCCTGCCGTTCTGTCTTTCCCTCCTTGCGCGTATCGTCGTGCGCGTATTCAAAGCGTGTCTGTTGCAATCGTGGATACGAGACTGCCACGAGGCTGGCGAGTCGCGGGAAAAGCGAGACTCGCAGAAACGAGATTGTCGCGTCACGCTCGTCATGCTCTTTGTGCCTGTCGCGCGGGGCATCTCACTCATCCTGGGATATTGGATTTACCGATAGCTCCAATCCGTTTTATCTATTTTCAAAAGCGAACGTGGGGTTGCTACTGTTGGCGCCGTCCGCCCTACGATGCGACAAGATCATCTCCTCATGATCGCGTTGTTAGGGGGGATGGTTGGACTCTTATGCCGATAACTGCAACAGTGGAACCAGGGGTCGATTCAACTGAAACGAAGACGCAGGTGTTTCGTATCATCCAGCTCATCATCGGCGAAATGCAGACCAATATTGAATTTCGCGACCCACATTCGTCGAAAAATATGTTTTCTTTACCATTGGGAGGGCGATGAATGAAAACGAGAATTTCGGCGATGATTTGTCTCCTCTGTCTCCTGGGCTATCCGTTCTCCGCGTCAGCGGAAGATGAGCTCCCGACAATGTCGTCCGGTACGATCGAGCCCTATCTGTCATTTATGGCGGGTGTGTCACTTCCGTTCAGTCAGGACGCGACATTTCGTAATGGCGATGTAGATAGGAATGTCGACTATCAGATGAAACAGTCGATCGGTGGCAACGCGGGGATCTGGTTTCCAACCAGAAACAAGCTGGCGGGATTTGATCTTGGCGGTGAAATCGAGGGATACATTTGGTATCCGGACGTGGCCTGCTGTCGGGAAAATTTTAATGGGGTAACTCTCCCAGACGGAACGTTTGAGGGCACCACGACTGAAATCCAAGGCATCTATGTCGGCGCCAATTTCATGATTCGACGACCGATGGGGATTTCCGAGGCCTACCCCAACGGGCGGTGGCACCCGTATGTTGGGATCGGCGGAGGAGCGCATCAGCTCTCAATGAGGCCAGGTGGATCTCGGGGGACTGAAGGTGCTCCCTTCAGCGACCAACGGCATACGGCTCCCGCGTTTCAAGCAAAGGGAGGAGTCAAGGTGTTTCTCTTCAAGTACCTGGCGGCGTTTGCCGAGGCGAAGTATACCCATGCCTTTCACGACGGGCTGACGACGGATCGGTTCGGGCTGTCTGGTGCTGGACCCTTGGTAGTAGATGTCTATGAATCCACCATCAGAACGATCCATGTGCATGCGGGCTTGTCGCTGCATTTTGACGTGAAACCGTAGGTTCGCGACCAAGTCACAACAGTTCCTGGCCTTCGTGCAATAGAGAGTTCAGAACAGGCCAGTCCTAGAAGCAACGGCTTTCCTATGGCTGGCCATTTCATTTTGGTGCGACCGTTGATTCTACTTTTCCTTAGACCTTCCCAAAGGATCTCGCGAAAAACTCCTTCACCTTCCCCATATGCTCTTCAATATCTGACTTGAGGTGTTTGGCTCCTGCCTGCCAGTCATCCGTCGTGTACCCGACGCGACGGGCCAGGAAGATAAATTCATCGGAGTCGATCGGTGGGAGGATGCGGTCTTTGGCATTGCCTCGGACCATGCGAAGGCCGTCGATGAGCATGCGGATGAACAAATAGGCTTTTCGGAGAGCCTCGCCGTCTTGCCTCGTCACGAGTCCACAATCGACCAGGGCCGCCAAGGCCTGCATAGTGTTGGAAGTGTGCAAGATGGTGCGTCGATCGCCATGCATGATCTGGAGGTACTGGACGGCATATTCGATATCGACAATGCCTCCTGGGCTATGCTTGAGATTCACCGTGCCGCGCTCGACCAGCTCTTTCACCTGTTGGCGGCGCAGATCGAGCGCGATCCGAAGATCCCAGGGCCTGCCGCTGTAGACGTAGCTGTCGCGATGGGCTTCGACGCGCTTGCCGAGCGCCGCATCGCCGGCCACATGCCGTAGTTTGATCAAGGATTGGCGTTCAAACGGGGCGGCCAAGCCACGGTCGCTGTAGTACTTGGCAATCTCGTCGAAAGGGTTGGTCAAGGAACCCTTTCCGCCATGGGGCCGCAGTCGTACGTCGAGATGAAAGATGCCTTCCTGCTTCGCCTCGATCCATTGCAGCAACTCGTGCCCAAGCCGTTCGAAGTATTCGCTGTTCTCGATCGGATTCTTGCCGCCAGTGCGGCCCGCGTCGCCGTACACGAACATCACCTCGATATCGGAGGCATAGCCAAGCTCCCTACCGCCGAATTTACCCAATCCCAGCACCGTAAACGGGCAGGATTTCTTATTCGCCAAGCGCGGGGGGCCGTAGAGCTTGTTCAATTTGGCTTGGCAATCCTTCAAGCTTCGATCAACGATGACTTCGGCGAGCTGGGTCAAGGCGGCTGAGAAGTCGGGCAAGGTGGTGTCCGTCTCGACGATGTGTTTCATGTCGATCCGAAAGAGCTCGCGGTCCTTAAAACTGTTCAGCGCCGTTTTCTTATCCACGTCGGTCATGGCCCGATTCACCGCACGATCAAGGTCCTTGCGAAGTGTGGCTCGTGGCATCATGAGGGGCGCGTCTCGGTAGTCTTGCAGAAGCGGAAGCAGGTTGTTGTGTTGGCGACGGAGAAAATCTTCCCAGAGGAAATCGCTGGCCCCCAGCAGACGGGCCAGGAGCGGAAAAGTCTTCTTGTCGCTGAGAAAGGCCAGGGCTTCCTGCTGGGCTTTTCCTTTCGTCTGTTGCACGGTCACGTCGAGGAATTGGTCGAAGGCTTCCAAGGCTTTGGTCGGGTCCGGGGCCCAGGTCAAGGCATGGGTGAATTGCTTGATGAGCACGGCCGTCAATCGAAGCTGTTGCTGATCGGTCGCATCGGTGAGCTTCTGGCCATGCCGGTTGCGGACATAAAAGCGGTCGTGGATCTTCCCCTGTTCCACGTCGAACTGGGCTTTGGAAATATAGATGTTGCGCATCGCTAGGGCGTTGGCGAAGGCATACAAAAAGGCCGGTGTGTCGTCCGACCGGATATCCATGACGGTATCGGTCGCGGACTGGCTGTTGTCGAACGTGATCTGCACGGGATGGAGCAGGCCACCGAACGAGGCGCGCCGTTTACCGAGTTGTTCGACCAGCCGCCGATTGACCGCAAAGCGCGCCTCTGCAAATTGTCCTTTGTCGAGCAGCGCGATGACGGAGAGGAGGCTTTCTTCCAATTGCGCCTGTTGCGTCGGGCCCCACGCTTCTCCCGGCATCGGCAACACGCGAAAGACATCGACGATCTTTTTTCTGCTCAAGCCCGGGGTGCCCTTCGCGCGGATGCGAGGTCCGTATCCTGCCCAACTTGAGTGGGAAGGTGACGGAGCAATCTGTTCGGCGAGCGTATAGATATCGCCCTCCTCGATATTCAAGCCGAAGGCCGACAGCAGGCCGCAGATGGTTGCGAATTCCGCGAAGTAATCGTAGGCCACGATCGTGAGCTCAAATCGCGTATCGTGCTGTGCTGAACAGGTGATCGTGCAGGGTCGGTCGGAATTCAGCTGCGCCGCTGATCGGATATGCGCGGCGATCGTCGCGGATTCGAACCGCTGGAAATATTCTGGATCCATACGGCTAAAAAAGTCTTGGAGGATATCCTCTTCAATGGTCGGGCACAGCGCACGCACGCGGGCGAGCAGTGAGGTATGATCAGGAGAAGCGATCGACATGGGAGTCAGTATACCCGAACCGGTTCGTTGTGCGTAGAGAAAGCTGCCAGTATAATGCCGCGCCATACACAGATTGTGTGAGACGTGAAGCGTGAAACGAAAGTCTAAGGCAGTCGACAGATCACGATTATCGACCGGATGGTTCGCGCCGATACGGCCGGATCCTCGACCCATCTTACTGGCTGAGCGGAGAAATCCTGGGGAAATACGGGTCATCTTAGCGGCGTATGGCTTGCGAGATCTCGACCAGGCAGATCGGAATCTGAATGCCATGGCAGGTGACCCGCTCCAACGTCGGCGGTTGGCGGGCATCCTGCCGATGTTGATGGAGTCGATTTCCAGGACTGCCGACCCTGACCAAGCGCTGAACCATTGGGAGCGCATGTTGGGGAACGTCTCACGCGCCTCCTTTCTCGACTACCTGCGCATCTGGCCCCGCATGCTCGATCTCCTCTGCGCCATCTTTGGCAACAGCGATGCCTTGACCTTTACGCTCCTCAGGGACCCGACGTTGGTCTATTGGTTGGCTGAGGAGCAGGTGTTGTCCAAACCACCGGAACAAACGGGAATGGAGCGCGCGCTTCGCGAGACTATCGGACATCTCACCTCCAAAGAGTCGAAGTTGGACGCCGTGCGCCGGTTTCGACGGCGTGAAATGTTACGCATCGGCGTGCGGGATTTGCTCCGGCTTGCCACGGTGCCGGAGACGACCGGGTCATTGTCCGACTTGGCCTGCCTGCTGATTCATGCTGCCTACGAGATCGTCGATGCCGATCTGAAGCGGCAATATGGGGCGCCCATGCATCGGAATCGGCAGGGACGGTGGGTGGAAACGAGGTTCGCCGTCATCGGGATGGGGAAATTGGGTGGGCATGAGCTCAACTACAGCTCGGACGTGGATCTGCTCTATATCTATGAGTCCGATGACGGGGAAACCAGAACCCAGGGGCGTCGGAGCGGCGAGACGCCGGCCGGAGTCGGTATCTCGAACGAAGAGTATTTTGAGATTCTGTCCCGCGAATTGACCAGAGTCTTGACTGAGCCGACGCGGGAAGGGCACGTGTTTCGGGTTGATTTGCGATTACGAGCCGAAGGCTCCGTCGGTCAATTGGCACGGTCGCTGGCCGGCTATCAGCGCTACTACCTCACCCGAGGGCAAATCTGGGAGCGGTTGGCGCTGCTCAAAGCCTCGCCGGTCGCCGGTGCGCAGGAGCTTGGAGCGGCCTTCGTGAAAGCCGTCAGGCCGTTCATTTTTGGAGTCGGCAATAAGACGTTGAGCCTTGCCGAAGCCTTGGTTGTGGTTGAAGAAGTGCGGGCCGTCAAGGACATGATCGACGGGAAAATGGCCGGCCGGGGTCATGAACAGCGTAACGTGAAACTGGGAACCGGAGGAATCAGGGAGATCGAATTCTTCGCCCAGACACTTCAAGTGCTGGCAGGCAAGAGGCTCCCACACGTAATCGACAAAAGCACGCTCGGCGCCTTGGAACGCTTTTCTCGGTGGAAGTTGATTTCAGATCAAGAGAAGGATGATCTCACGGTCGCCTATGTATTCTTGCGCGATGTGGAGCATAAACTCCAGATGGTCCATGATCTCCAGACCCATTCACTTCCCGCCGAAGAGCAAGAACTAGAGCGGTGCGCAATCCGGATGGGCTATGGCAGGGAAGATCGCAAGAAGGCAGCGGAACTCTTTCTCGTCGACCATCGACGATACACGACCGTCGTCCACCGGGCATTTCAATCGCTTTTTGAGGAGCCGAAGACCTCACCGATCTTAAAGACGACACTTCGTCTCATCAGCGGCTCGAAGTAAGCAACCCCCACCCTTCCGGGAGGCACCATACCACTGTATCTTTTTAGATTCGCATCCATTTCGATACACAGGGCGTAACTGCATGATTTTTGCGTGAAAAGGCCTGAACTCCAACAGGCTCATAGTTTGAGTATTCTCCGCAAGCAGATTTCTCCCCAAAACAATCTTGACGTAGAAGGGTGTACTGGTTCATAAGGAACCCCTCTGAGCGGCATAGGTAGAGCTGGTCTCATGATTAACTTTCTCCTCCCTTCCTCAGCGGTCTCTCCATTGCACTCACTCACTCACTCACTCACTCACTCACTCACTCACTCACTCACTCAGACTCATCTCAAGACTGCCTAGCTGCCTTCATCAGTTCATCTCAAATTAGGAGAACGTTATGGGCAACCTTCCGGTAAAGGTGAAACCATGTCGAGTCGTCGCAACTATGGCGGTTCTAAGCGTCATGCTGGCGGTTGTGGCCGGCTGTGGAAGCGACTCCGGAGGAGGAACGCCTGCTCCAGTCACACCGGCATCGGGAACGGTAACGGGGAAAGTTGTTTCGCTAGCAAACAGCGCACCTATAAGCAGCGCAACAGTCAAGACAGACACAAGCACCACAACGACTGCGGCTGACGGAAAGTTCAGCCTCTCTGCTCCTGCAGGAGACCGCACCATTCTTCATGTGGAAGCGGACGGATTTGCCGAGGCTTTTCCGATTGCGCAGGTCAGATCGGGACAATCGACCACCCTCGGTGTCAAGCTTGTACCGATCGGAGTTACCTCGACAGTCTCCGTCGCGGCGGGTGGAACCGTTTCGGTGCCCAATTCGCCGGCCCGGGTGGTGATTCCCGATGATGGTTTGGTGCCCAAGGCAGGAGGGACACCGGCTGGCTCCGTCACTGTGTCGTTGACCCCCATCGATCCCTCAGAGGACACGAGCGTGATGCCGGGCGGGTTCAACGGGATCTCTGCCGGTGGTAGTTCGACACAACCGATCGAAAGCTTCGGCGCGATGCTGGTTGACATCAGAGACAGTGCAGGAACTCGCTACACGCTGGCGGGAGGAAAGACCTCAACGATCCGGATTCCGCTTGGAACAAACTCGGCTAATCCACCCGCTACAGTGCCGCTGTGGTTCTTTGATGAAACAGATGGGGTGTGGAAGGAAGAGGGGACGGCCTCGTTACAAGGCACGGCTCCAGATCAGTATTACGAGGGAACGGTTGCTCACTTCAGCTATTGGAACGCAGACATTGTCACCGAGACGATCTTCGTCACTGGATGCGTGAAGAATGCCAACGGTCAACCGGTGGCCAATGCGCTCGTTCGAACCGAAGGCATCGATTATACGGGTGAAGCCATAGATTTCACGGCGACCGATGGGACATTCCAAGTCGCCATGCGCAAAGATGGCCGGGCGAAGCTGGGGCTCTTTGAATTCGATCAACAAACCTTCACTTTTGGGCCGGTCTCGAACACAGTAAATGTCGGGCCATCGACAACAGACATTTCGCTGCCCAATTGTCTTGTGAAACAGCCAGGACCTTTGACGGTCAGGACCACGGCGCTGCCCGGTGGCAATGTCGGCGCGGCCTACAATCAGACTTTGACCGCGTCCGGCGGAGTTCCTGGCTATGTATGGAGTTTAAATCCCGGGTCGAATCCATTGCCGGCTGGGTTGGCGTTGAATCCCTCCGGTGTTATTTCGGGGACGCCAACGGCAGCCGGTACCACGACGATCATCGTCAGGGTAACCGACTCAGCGGGAGAGACAGCGACCAAGACATTCACTCTCACCATCGCTGCGCCAAACGTGCAACCGCTGTCGGTCACGACTACGGCACTTCCTGCCGGGACTGTGGGTACAGCGTACAACGCCACATTAGACGGCGACGGGCGGAACCGGTACTAAGGCTTGGAGCATCAGCTCAGGCACCTTGCCGGCCGGGTTGTCGCTGGATGCCTCGACAGGGATCATCAGCGGCACACCCACGGCTGCTGGTACATCCACGTTCACGGTCCAGGTGCAGGACAGTGGCACACCGCAGCAGTCGGCTCAGCAACAGTTTGCTGTCGTGATCATCCCGAGCGGTGGAGGAGGTGGCGGAACCGGTGGCGGTGGTGGGACGTTGACTGTGACCGGCGCTCCGGCATCGGTGGGTGGCACCTTCGTTGTTGATACGCGACTGACATCAACCGGTGTAGAGAATAATGTCTTTGCAATCGTCTGGGGCGAAGTCTCTGATCCAACCCCAGCCACATTTCGCGCAGAATCGCTTACAGTTGGAGGAGACAGCACAAGTGGTAATGGGCGATTGTTGACAGCCTCATTTGCGGCAGCTGATAGGGCAAATTCTTTCGGATGGATTTGCGTGGCTGGTATTGCGCAGCAGTGTAACGGGCTTACGGTCAACCGAACGGCGGGGACGGCGATATTCTTGAATGTGGTCCTAAATGGGTCAAACAACAACCCGAACCCGCCGATTACTTTAAACGGCACGTTGACCTTTCCGCCCTTCTAAGGATGAGGCATGGGCGACGAAGAAGCGGTTGCGCCAGCGAGTGGTATCAGTATTGCGGTAGCGGTCGAGCAAGCGTTGAACGGGTTTCGATGAGCGAGCTTGAAATTTTCGAGGATGGTGGATCATGGACGACGAACGACGGGGCGGATGGCGGCTGGACCATGCGGTCTATGGGCTCATGGCGCTGATGCTGGTCGGCGGTTGCAGTGGCGATGGCGGCAGCACGATCGACACGAACGGCGGCGGTAATAGTGCGGACACGACGGCACCTCAGGTGAGGAGTACCACTCCCGCCAGCAACGCCGAAGGGGTTGCGACGAATGCGGCCGTGAATATCACGTTTTCGGAAGCGATGGATCCGGCCACGCTCACCGCAACGAGCGTGACATTGACGGGCCCAGGCGGGAATGTCCCGGGAGCCGTGACGTCTAGTGGCGTGACGGCGACCCTGACGCCGTCCGTTGCGCTCTTGCCTAGTAGTGTCTATACGGTGGTTGTCACCACAGCGGCCAAAGATCTTGCGGGCAATTCTCTTGCGACTGAGCATCGCGTTACCTTCACTACGGGAACACCCGTGGTTGAGCAAAAAAAACTGATTACTCAACCGTCGGGCGATTCGAATGCTATTGCACCGCAGAGTGTTTCTGACGGTGCCGGAGGAGCCATCATCGTCTGGTCGACCGGTGTCAACATCGGCACACATGATATCTATGCCCAACGTGTGAACAGCGCTGGCGTGTCACAGTGGACTGCTGGCGGAGTACCCATTAGCACGGCAGCGGGTGACCAGGAGTTGCCGAAGATCGTCGAAGACGGGGCCGGTGGAGCCATCATTGTGTGGCGAGATAATCGAGCGGGAGGGGGAGTGAGCGGATTCGATATCTTCGCGCAACGAGTCAATGGCGCCGGAGTAGCACAGTGGAACGCTAATGGCATTCCAATCAGTACAGCAGCCGGGTGGCAGGATCGTCCTCAGCTTGTTTCAGATGGCGCGGGTGGCGCCGTGGTGGTGTGGGAGGATGGGCGACTACATCCGGTGTACAAAGATATCTATGCGCAACGTATCAATAGCGCCGGCATGGTCCAGTGGACGACCGATGGAATTGTGATCAGTGCCGCACACGACCTGCATAAGCCTGAATTGACGACCGATGGGGCCGGCGGGGCCATCATTGCATGGGAAGACGGCCGGCGGACCGGCCGCAGGCAAGTCTTTCTTCAGCGAGTGAGCAGCGCCGGCGTGGTGCAATGGACAGCCGATGGCGTGGGAATTACGAATTATCCAATCCGCTTTCCGAATACTTTGACGGGGGACGCGACGAACCCGCGCATCCAGGCCGATGGGGCCGGGGGAGCCATCGTCGTGTGGGAAGATACCAGAGAAAGTGACGGGAATTTTTCAACGCTCAACACCAATCTCTATGCTCAACGTGTGAGTAGCGACGGCGCGGTTCAATGGGAGGCCAATGGCATCGTGATCAGCAAGGCTGTCGATCGGCAGTTGAATCCGCGACTCGTTCAGGATGGAGCCGGAGGTGTGATTGTGGCGTGGCAAGATTTCCGAAGCAACTCGAATTTCGATGTGTATGCTCAACGGGTGAATGGTGCCGGTGCCGTACTATGGGCCGTCGATGGGGTGGCCATCAGCGCGGCGACAGGCAGCCAAGACACCATTCAGCTTGTGGGCGATGGAAGCGGTGGCGCATTTATCGCGTGGCAGGATAAGCGAGGTATCACCGATTATGATATCTACGCGCATCGCGTGGACAAGACCGGGATTGTGCAGTGGACGGCTGATGGTGTGGCGATAAGTACGGCGGGCTATGACCAACTGGTGCCGCAATTGGTTCTTCATGGTGGAGGTGGGGCCATCATTGTGTGGCAGGGAGAGCGAACGAAGGGATGCCCGACCTGTGTCGGACTTTCAGATATTTATGCTCAAGTCGTGAGCCCATCCGGAGTTCTCCAGTAGCGGCCGTGGCGGTCTCTGATGGGGCGACGTCAAGGTCGCCTTTTTCAGGAATGAGAATGAATCTCTATTGTGATGCGATAGTCACACAGCACGGTAGAGGTTCCTTGGGGCGAAACCATCGGGCTGCGGGCATGGCGACATTCAGTAATCAGTTAATGTTGTGCCTAGGAGTAGCCAGACGAATTCTCGGGCTCACAATAATTCGATCACTCTAAACGGCATTTTGGCTTTTTCGCCGTCTATGGAAGGGCTGCAGATTTAGTGCGATTTAAGTGAGCTCGGATGGGAACCGCCGAGCCTGGCAGTCGGCGGTTCCCATCCGCAGTCCGTGTGGGCTGAAGAGTAGGGCTATGTGGCCCTGGCATTGATTGGCCGATTATGCGACTTTGCACATTTGTCGAGGGAGCAACCTGTATTGAAGCGGTAAGACGGCATCCGTACAGGCTGCAACATTGTTGTTCGTGTAACTGAATGCGTATTAACCGCAATGGGCGATCACTTCAAGCCAAGGAGGGCTATTAGATGAACAGGATCATGGGTTTGCCATCGTTTATCATCGGGCGAGTGGCTGTGGCGGGGGTCGGACTGATGTTCTTGGCTGGTTGTGCGGCATCGCAGACCATGATCAGTAAGCGAAATCTCGATGTGCAGACCAAGATGAGTGAAACGATTTTCTTGGATCCGGTCAGCCCTGAGCAGAAGGTGATGTTTATTGAAGTCCGCAATACGTCGGACAAGGATAATTTTGATATTGAAGGGCCGATTCGGGACGCAATGACCAAGCGGGGCTATCGGGTCACGAATGATCCAAAGGAGGCCTACTATCGGCTTCAAGCGAATGTGCTCCAAGTTGGAAAGACTGATGCGACGGCAGCACAAGCGGCTTTGCAATCAGGCTATGGTGGAGGACTTACGGTGGGCGCTGTGGCTGGTGCTGGGATCGGTGCGGCCGCTGGAGGCTGGACTGGGGCCGCTGCAGGCGGATTGGCCGGAGCTGTGCTTGGAGGCGCCACGGAGGTCGTGACTGGTTCGCTGGTCAAGGATGTCTATTTTAGTGTGATTACGGATATCCAGATAGTCGAGAAAGCGCCGGAGGGGGTCCTGATTCGTCAGGACAGTCAGCAGAATCTTGCACAAGGGATGGGTGGCACGCAGCAGCAAACGTCGTCCGAGGTGACGAAGTTCAAGAAGTATCGGACGCGAGTGGTGAGTACGGCGAACAAGGCGAATTTGGACTATGAAGAAGCGGCACCGGCGTTGACGCAAGGGTTGACCCGTTCGCTTTCCGGGCTGTTTTAAGCACGCAGTCTGACTTGGTGGCTTATACGGAGGGCAAGATGATGAAGCGAACTCTTTTCGTTGCCTGCCTCAGCCTCTCGACTGCGTTAGGCTTGTGGAGTGGAGTGCTACAGGCCGGGGAAAAAGAGGATATGGAGGCGATGCAAAAGCAGTTGAATCAGAGTGTGTTGGACCGGCCCTTCAATCCTGGCGATAGGGCTGCGCTTGACGCCTATTTACAGCAAGCCGTTAAAAACAACACGCCGCCACCTCAAGTGCAGCCGCCCATCGGATGGCAACCTGGGTGGACCTGTAACAATCTCGTGTATTCCTACTATCAATATCGGAACTGTCTTCATTACTACCGATATTATGGGTACTACTACCGATACTAGCTTCCGTTGTACAGCCGGCTGGGGGGGGGATGATGCGCTTCCCCCCTCGTACCGTGCGGACCATCCGCCTCGGATTTCCCTACCTGATTATTGCAATGCCAAGAGGAGCGGCTGGAGCGGGTCGCTCTTAGTATGAAGATACGCCCTGTAACGAGGCGGACAGGCACTGGTTGACCAGCGTGGTTGCCATGCTGAGGGCTTCCTGGTTCAGTAGCCGCACTTCCACGGCAGTCATCTGCTTCCCGACGTTTGCTTTGGCCGTGGCGAGACAGTGGAGTTTGACCTCGGCCGTGTTCACGGCAATGATCTTCACCGGTAGCGTCACGTTCCAGGTGTCAATCTGGTTTCGGAGCCCATAGAGTTCGTTCAAGTCCTGGTATAGCGCGTCAAAGACCACCACGTAGTCCAAGCCTAAAAAATGTCCGATCTCGGCTAGTTCCTGATCCTTGACCTTTCCGCTGGCCTGGAAAAGAAATTCCTTTTCAAGATCGGCAAGGCTGCGACGTTCTAGGACAACCAGACTTGGGATCGAGGCTTTGATCGAAAAAATGGTGTGTTCGAGCGAAACCCGCACGAATTGATCTGCTTCACCACGATCTTCGTGGAGGAGGCCGATCTTTGATCCAGGAGCGAGCCGTATCGGAAGAGGATGAGAAGTTGTTGTGTTGAAGTGGATGCCATAATGATCTTGACTGGCTTTGAGCGGCTGTGTGCTCGGCGAAACGGAAGGAGGGGCTCCTGTACAGCCGAATGACGCCAATCCGATCATCAGAAGGCAGCACCTCCCAGGCCAGTGGATGCGGGGACTCCATGAGGGAGCTTTCAAGGCTGCACCCCTGATTTGGTCATCTCCACAGCGAGGTAGTCGCGTTCGAACCCCCATGCTGCTCCTGTCATCACGTCGATAGCCAAACCGACCGGAAAAAGTGGAAGAATATTCCCGACGATCGCAGGCCCGATGAGGAATTTGTGCCTGATGGAGAGGCGTTGCGGTTCATATCCTTCCTTCTTAAAGAGAGCCTGATGATTCGACGATCGGGGCAACGCGATGGTGTGGGGTGTGGTGAATTGTGCGGCATCGTCGAGTATTACGATCACACCGGGAGGTTTTGAATCGAATGTGATGTCCTGCTTTCCCCCATGTAGGACGAAGCCGCAACCGGGCAGCATGAGCAGGCCAATGGTCATACACAGTTTCCATGGCCTGGCGTTTTGCGACTCGCGTGGTAAGCTGATTGTGTGCTGTTCATACTGGTGTAGGCAGCTCATGAGTCACGTTCCAGGCCTCTTCCGCACGTCGTCACATTTACCGGCTGATCTTATCGTACAACCATAGGTTGTACAACGTTGACGCCGGTTGGAAGGCTATGAAGCCGGGAGGAGAAGGAGCTTCCGTGCGTACCATCCTGTCCATGGCTTTTGTGATATCGGCGAGCTGTTTCTCCACTGGTGTCTGGGCGGACTTTGAGTCCGGGTTGGATGCGTACAAGCGAGGAGATTATGC
>CAYTAS010000041.1:0-27906 GCA_964435885.1 uncultured Nitrospira sp.
AACGGCAACCCCGATCTGAGCGTGACCCCGCTCCTCAAGCCTGGCTCCGTCCCAGGGACGGTGGATCTGGAGCTGAAGGTGAAGGATCGGCTTCCGGTGCATGGGAAATTGGAGGCAGACAATCGAGGCCCAATCACCACGCCGCCGAACCGGTTGATTGCGGAGATTCAGCACACGAATGTCTTCGGCAACGATGAAATCCTCACCTTCAACACGGTCCAAACGCCGACGGATTGGGGTGCCATTCAAAACTATGGCGGGAGTTTTGTGTATCCCGTCATTTGGCCCAATCACCTGTTGACGATGTACGCATCGAAATCAGAGAGCAACTCGGTCTTGTCCACAGGCGCGGTCACGGTCGGCGGTGGAGGCGACGTTGCCATCGCAGGGAATGCCACGATCGCCGGCTTACGATATATTTTCCCGATCTTTCCCGGAGGAAACGCCACGCATCAACTACAAGTCGGCCTTGATTACAAGCGCTTGGAGAAAACCTCGGCTACGTTTCCCGGCGGAGCCTCCGCCGTGGTGCTCAGTCCCGTTCAGTACACGCCTCTCTCGCTCGGATACACCGGCTTCCATCCGGACAGGTTCGGGCTGACGAGAATGTCGCTCACCGCCAAGGGTTATGTGGCCGGCGTAATTCCGGGGGGAGCGAAAGAAGATTTCTCCGGTGATTCCAACGATCCGTTTGGTAAGCCCGGAAACCGTCGAGGATCGACCGGAACCTTTGCGGTCCTGCAGGGAGGAATCAGCCGGGTACAACCCTTTCCGGGAGACTTCACGTTGGACCTCATGGTCAACGGCCAATGGGCCTCGGAACCGTTGATTCCCGCCGAACAGTTTTTTGCCGGTGGATTCGATACGGTACGCGGCTACCTCCAATTTGAAGCCATCGGCGACCACGCCGTCCGAGGCCGAGCAGAATTGACGACGCCCGTCGTGCTCAGCGTACCGATCGATCGGATTTGGCAGAGACGTCGCACCTCGGACTATACCATCAGGGTGAGGTTTGCCTCGTTTTACGATGCGGCGCACATTTGGGTACAGGAAGCACCGGCCGGACAAACCTCGCGATTTCGTCTCGAAGGCGCCGGTTTCGGCATCCGCGTGAAGTTTCCGAAAGACATCGGCCAGCTCATCCTCGACAGCGGGTGGGCGTTGCGCGACACGGTGAACAGCAAGCGCGGCGACAATTTCGTCCATTTCTCCGTGGGCCTCGCATTGTAAGGGGGCAACTATGCGTACAAGATTCGGTAAGCGGCTGCTTGCGGCAACAGTCATCGCCTGTCACACCGTGCTCTGGCTGTTTGCGCCGTTTTCGTTCGCCAATCCCACGGGCCCGGCGGTGGTCGGCGGCAACGCAACGGTCTCGGGTCTCGGCACCTCGCGGGTTACCATCAATCAGGCGTCTCAGCGCGCGATTCTCAACTGGCAATCATTCAATATCGCGCCGAACGAGGTGACGCAGTTCGTGCAGCCGAACGCCTCGGCGATCGCCCTCAATCGCATCTTCGATCACAGCCCGAGCCAAATTCTCGGCTCGTTGCGGGCGAACGGCACCGTCATGCTGGTGAACCCCAACGGCGTCTTCTTCGGCCCGAACGCACAGGTGAACGTCGGAGGACTCATCGCGTCGTCCCTCAGCATGACCAACGCGAATTTTCTAGCCGGCCATTACCTCTTCGAAGGCGCGGGCATCGAAGGAGCCGTGAAGAACCTCGGGCTGATTCAAGGCCTTCATGACGGTGTGTATCTCCTCGCGCCCAACGTCGAAAACAGCGGCATCATCGCCGCGCCGGGCGGAAACATCGTGTTGGCTGCCGGAGCGAAGGCGTACCTCGCCAGCCGTCCCGACGGCCGAGGCTTTCTGACGGAATTGTCGGCACCGATGGGACAGGCGACCAACGTGAAGGATCTCATTGCCGACGGCGGGCATGTCACGCTGGCCGGGCGTGTCGTCAATCAGGCCGGGCGCATCCAGGCCAACAGCGTCCGCGAAAACAACGGCAAGATCGAACTGTTCGCGAGCGAGAAATTGACGCTGACGACGGGAAGCCATATCTCGGCAAAGGGAGGAAAGGAAGGACAATCGAATGGCGGCTCCGTCCTCGCGATCGCGGACACTCTAAAGGGGACGGCGGTTTTTGAGAAAGGCGCGACGATCGATGTCTCAGGCGGTGTACAGGGTGGCCATGCGGGATTCACCGAATTGAGCGGGAGCAGCGTGAAGTTGGGGGGGCATTTCGTCGGGTCGGTGCGGCAGGGTTATCGTGGCGGGCGGTTGCTGTTGGATCCGGTGACGGATATCGATCTGACATCCCTCACCGTGACGGACTTCAGCGACATTACGCTGTCCACGCCGCGGGATGCGGGAGGCGGGTTGCTGGCCGGGTACGATCTGAGAGTCACCGGCGCATTCGATCTGAGCAATGCCAACCCTCCCGCGGCGGGCGGCACCATCCGGTTTGAGGCGAGCCAGGATCTGATTTTTAATGACGCCCTTCTGTGGAACAATCCGTTCGGCACTCCGGCCAAATGGGACATCGTCGGGACGGCGGAGCGCGATATCGTGCTGACCGGCTTCACGGGCACCACGCTGCAGACCGCCCACGGAGGCGGCATTAATCTTCATGCCAAGACAGGGAATTTGAATCTCAGCGATCCACAATCCGGCGCTCTCTCGACGGTTCGCGCGCAAGGCGGCGGAGGAATTTCCATCAAGACCGGCCGAAATCTGACGGCGAGCGCCGGATTCGATGAAACCGGAGGGCCGTTAACACTGTTCAATATTCAGGGCATCAATATCGACGGACCGGGACGGCTCAATCTGGAGATCGGGGGAGATTTTCTGGGCGGGCTGGCGAGCGGGGTCGTTCGGGGCCCGGGGTTCGTGCTGTCGAACAATGTTCTGACGAACCGGCCGCAGCATACCGTCACCGTAGGGGGAAAGATCGGCGAGACGAATCTGACGCTCGGGCAGAACGGACTTCCGCTCACCGTCGCCGAGCAACGCGCCAAGAATCCGACGGCGCCGCTTGAGCGGGAGTCCACCGCCAAATATGCGGACTTCGCCCTGTCCGGCGGCGAACTCACCGTGACGGCGGGCGGGAATATTTATCTGCGGCGCGTCCAAGACGCCGGCTTGATCGGAGGAATAGATGCACAGGGCGTGAGCCTGGAGCCGACCTTCGCTCCAGGAGTGGACAGCAATAAGGTCACGCTGGTTTCGCGCGACGGACATCTCCTGCTCAACACCAGTCGGGTCGATGGCCCTCAGGAGCCGATTCAGGACCTCGCGGATCTTCGTGGATGGCTACCGGCCTCATTCGAGGCCAGGGCGGAAAAGGGAACGATCCAAGTCCGATCCGATCTCACGTTCCTACCCTCTCCGACCGGCTCGGTGAAGCTGTTCGCCAAACAGGACATCCAGGGTGTGCCGCAGACTATCCGGCAGAACAATCCGAACTTTGAATGGCTCTACATCGGTGTTCCGGGCGTGCCAGGGGGACGCTGGCAAGCGGTTGATCGAACGACCATTGCGCAGCATCCGGAGCTCTCGTTCTATTGGGCGAATAGGAACACACTTCCCGCCGGCATTCGAAACACGAGACCCGGCGACGAGACATTCCCCGAATTTGCAAAAGTTGATGTGGATATGACTCCTCCTCGAGTGCGTCTATTGGAGGTCGATCCGAACCGTCTTGTCGGCAATACAGATCTGGTGCAAATGGCGCCATGGGCCAAGGCGAATCCCTTGCAGCCGGGCGTCCCGCTTGCGGCGGACAGCCAAGCCGCTCCCGCGGCGGTCAGCTTCCACGCAGAGCAGGGCAACATCAGCAAACTCGATCTGAATCTGGTCAGCAGGCCCTACAGGAAGCAGGTCACGATCGAAGCCGGCAATCAGATCGACCGAGTGTTCGCACAGGTCTCGCTTCCTGATCTGGGGACACGCACGCAATTCGTCACGGAGCGGGTCCCGCTGTTGCTCGATCCGACGAGCAACCAACCTCGACCGATCAAGCCGGAGGATGTCATCCTCATCCGGGCCGTCAATCCGCAAACGCAACAAGTAGAAATCCGGCCTTGGAACGGAAGGGAGTCTGTGGCGGTCGCCGATCTTGTCAACGTGGTGTTCCGGGACGTGCACGTGCCGGTTGCCGTTCCCAATGTCGCGGCGACCCTGAAGGCCAAGGATTTCGTGTTGGATAAGGGGCAAGACGGCAGCGAGGGCGGCATTGATTTTTATGGACCGGGGACGGCGCGAATCATCGCCACAAACAACTTGGATCTCGGCACGGGGAAAGGCATCTCCAGCAGTCCCCGTCCCGATCGGACAAGCGAACGGGGCGGCCTGATCGATATCGCCGTGGGAAATAGGTTGGACATGGTGATTTCCAAGATTGTCAGCAGCAGCGGGGCCGGGGTCTCGATCCATGGTCACGATGCCGCCAAACCCTACGTCCTCGGCTACGACAACTCGGCCTTATATCCGTTGCAGTTACCTGAGTCGGCTCGTGCATGGCTGAATGTGCCTGCCGCGGGAGGGAAAATCAACGTCGGAGAAAACAGTTCACGATCCTCAGGGACCGAAGGCAGCCCTACGGGCATCCAAATTACCAACGGTGGATCGGTCGGTCGGATGGCAGGGGAAGCCGTTGTCGGTCCGAGCGGTGCCGTGACCGTTAATGTGGTCAGAGATCCCGCCGCGGTGCTCATCCGAGCTAAAGGCGATATCGACGTGAACAAGTCAAGAATTGCCACGTTTAACGGCGGGGATATACGCCTGACCAGCACGGACGGCAGTATCAACGCCGGCAGCGGCAGCAGAAACGACCGAATCTTCTTCGACGTGCCCACCGGGCGATTTGATTCCGATGGGAACGCCGTCACGAGGGCGGTTGAAGTGCCCGGCAGCGGGATTTTCACGTTTCATCCAGAGGATCCGAAACCGATCGTGTTTCCGACGTTCAACGATCCGGAAATCAACGCGCTGCTTGCGCAGGCGGCGCGGGAGAAGACCTTCGGGCGCGACGTCTCGGCGCTCGAAGCAAAGGCGAATCAGTTGCGATCCGAACGGTCGAAGATCTTCGAGGAACAAGTCCTGAATCCGTTTATCGATAAACTGAAGCTGGCGGATATCACCCTGACGGCGGAGACCGGCGTACGGGCGGTTGCGCGGAATACCATCCCGGCCGACGGTTCCGGGCGCATCATCATCCCGGAGGCGGGGATTCAAGGGCGGAATGTCAATTTGAACGGTGTGCTCGACTTTCGGGGCGGGTCCATCACGGGCCGCGTGGTATTGCCTCCGAATGCGGCGGTCGTCGGCCAGCCGAGCTTCGTCGGCGGGGCGCCTCCTCCGGGAGTGGCGCCGCCGCCTCCTCCGCTGACGGGAGGAGGGTCAGCCGCCGCGGCATCGTCCACGGCGGCCTCCACCAGCTCGTCCGTCAAGAACGCGGACACGACGCAAGAAGTCGCTGCCGAATCGTCTCAGCGGCAGAGCGGCTCCGATCGTGCGGCATCGAGTACGGGATCGAAGAAAGAAGAGGAATCCAAGCTGGCGAAAGTCATGAAGGTGAAACGGGGTGTCGTCATTCAGGTAGACGTCAAACCACAAGCACAGCCGGTCAACTAGCCGGAAAGGAGCCTCTACAATGGATATGAGTTCGGGAGGCGTGGCATTTGCCTTAAGCCATGCGACGCTCGAGGGGAAGATCACCATTTCAGTCCTGCTCGTCTTCTCGCTGGTCAGCTGGACGGTCATCGTCAACAAGTTTCGCCAGTTGTCCAAGGCGAAACAGCGGAACGCGCAGTTTCTGGACCTCTATTCGAGAGCCAAGAGTCCGTTGGTGATCTTCAACAAGGGAAAGGCCGATCAACTGCAAGGCTCACCGATGTACGACCTCTATTACGGCGGCTGCGAAGAGTTGAAAACACAACAGGAGAAATACGGAACCGAGAAGGTTCCGAACCATGGGATCAATGCCGTCCGGATCGCGCTTGAACGGGTGCTGGGCGAGTCCGCCGTGGGGTTGGAGTCGGGGATGATCGTTCTGGCCACGGCCATCAGCGGAGGGCCGTTCATCGGGCTGCTCGGCACGGTCTGGGGGGTCATGGACACCTTCTCCGGTATCGGGCGCGCCCAGCAGGCGACGCTCACGACAATGGCGCCCGGCGTGGCCTCGGCGCTGATCGCGACGGTCGCGGGACTGATGGTCGCGATCCCGTCGCTCTTTTGCTACAACTTTCTCGTGACGAGGATCAAGGCTCAAACGATGGAGTTGGATAACTTTGCCGCCCATGTGGAGGCGGTGTTTATGGCCGAATATCTTCGGCCGAAGGACCATTTCGAAGAGGCAGCCATGGAACTGGAAGACCTGCGTCCGCATAGCGCGGGCCAAGAAGACGGCGACGCAATGGGCGCGGCGACAGCACACTGACGATACGCGCAACGCGCCTTGTGACGCGAGGAACGCCTTGACCGGACATGTGATACGAGCGATGAGTCGAACATGAGACGATTTTCAAGAAAGAGTCACGGTGCGGTCTCCGACATCAATATCACGCCCTTGCTGGATCTGGCCTGGGTGCTGCTCGTGATCTTCATCATCACGACGACCGCCATGGTGCAGGGCATCGAGCTCAAGCTGCCGGAATCCACGCCGCATGAAACCGACATGGAGTCGAGCACGCCGACGCTGTCGGTGAAGAAGAACGGCGACGTATATATGGACGACGAGCATGTGAAACTGAGCGAGTTGGAAAAGTTGATTCGAGACCTGAAGGCGGCGAAAGGCGGCAAGTTGCCGCTGGTGCTTCGCGGCGATGCCGGCGTCGAGTACAAGCATGTGGTGGCGGTCTTGGACATTCTGCAGCGCATCCCCGTGGAAGAACTGGCCATTGCCACCAAACCGTTCAATGAACCCTAAAGACCGTGAAGCGGCACGAATGCGTGAAATGTGACGGGTGAAGCGTATGTCGTTCCGGATCCGGACGCTTCACCCCTCACGAGGCGCGCTTCACGAACGACGTGCCGCGGGCTAAGAGATGGCCGGCTATAAAGGATTCGAGAAAAAAAAGAGCAAGCTCGGTACGACGCTGCTCATCGTCGGCGTGATCCATGTCGGCATCGGGGCCGGTCTCTACTGGGTGTCGCAAACGGATTGGGGACAGAACCTGATCAAGGTCTACAAGCTCAACGCGTTTCGGAAAGAAGATCCGCCGCCCCCGCCTGAACAAGAACCGGAACCGGAGCCCGAACCGGAGCCTCCTAAGCCGGAACCGAAGCCGCAGGAGGCGCCGCCCCCGCCTCCTCCGGCCGCCGAAGCGCCGCCGCCACCTTCGGCGGCGGACGCTCCGGGTCCTCCCCCGGTCACCGCCGATCCCTTCGCCGTCGGCAAGAACCGCAAGCCCTTCGCGGGCTATTCCGACATTCTCACGGCGATGATACAAGCCCAGTACCAGCAGCCGCCCTCGTTGCCGGACGATCTCGAGTATGCGGTGCTCTGCGAATTGGTGCTCGACGAGCAGGGCCGCGTCCTGCAGTATCGACTGATCAACTCGTCCGGCAGTCTGCTCTTCGATCAATCGGCTATGGACGCCCTGGCGAAAGTCACCGCGGTCCGACCGCCGCCCCAAGGCATGGACCGCACCGTGATCGTGAAGTTTTTCCCGCCGGCATAAGCACGTTCCCTGTCCGCTCCGTCGAGATCGGACGGTTCACGGCCGGCCGACAGCAGAGGAAGTGCAGGAAACAGCCCGACTATGTGCCCGGTATCGCCCGTCCAGCAGTCTTCAGCAAGAGTTTACCCTCTCCAGAAATTGAGCTGATCGGCTCGTAATCCTCGTTCGATACAACTGTGCGCGTGTGGTGCGTCGGACTTGAGGCTCTTTCTATACGAGGAGACCGGATCGCGAATGTTAACGACCCTCGAACGGGGGCATGAGGTGGCTGTAACAGCGATGAGCGAGAACGGACGCGTGAATCTGCGCGAAGGATTTCCGCTCCGATCTCCTGATCAGGGAGGAGGTGATGGACGGCAGGCGGTCTGAAGGGCAGGTAGTCGGTGCTCGGGTTCTATCATCCACTTAACGGAGGTTCAGCATGAAGGTGCGAAGTGCGAAGCAAATGGTAACAGCGGCGGCCCTAACGGTGCTCACGGCGTTCGCCGGCATGGTCGGTCAAGCCCAAGCGTTCTCCTTCGGCGAGAACGATCTCGTGTTGGCGATTTACGGCAACAACACCGAAGCTCTCTACAACTTAGGCAACTTCAACACGAGATTGGCTCCCGGTGCGACGTTCAGTCTCGATGTGTCCGCCGGATTGAGCGCCGCGCAAACCGGGACCAATCCGGTCAAGTACACCATCTTCGGCTGGGACATCACGTTGCCGGCCGGGCAGGTGCATGCGGCCACCAAGTTCGCCCCAGGTCTGGTCCAACCTCCTGGCACTCTTTTAGGCCTGGTGAACCACCTGAACCCCGCAATCGTCTGGTCCGGGAACTCTGATTTTCCGGGAGACACGATTGCGAAAGCGGACATCAAGTCGTTCAGCTCGAATCTCGACGACGCCGGCGACGGCAAGCTCGGAGGGGCGTGGCCCGTGGCAATGTATGGGAGTCTTGGGGAGTTCGTGCATATCCTGCGCGGCGACGTCGAGAATGATACCTTCACTCAGGTCGGCGGCGCTTTGTTGGCGGCCAATGGCCTATTCACGATCGGGAATCCTGGACCCAATCCGATTCCGTTGCCGGCCGGTGTAGTACTGTTCGGGAGCGGCCTGATCGGACTTATCGGCGTGGCCCGCCGGTCGTTCGCGCGAAGGGAAGCGTAAGGTACCGATACCTCAGTCATATTTCATCAATATAGGCGGCACGTACCTGTGCCAGGCGCGTGCCGCCACATCAAAGGAGACACAATGAGATCAATAGTGACATCCATGCCGATTCTTGCCGGTGCGCTGGTTGTAGCAGGCTGGGCGGGAACGGTAGACGCACAAGTCCCGATGAACGCGGGTGGTTCCTCCGCAGGGCGGAATTTTATGAGCGACATTCCATTGAATCTTTGTGACCCGTCTCCGCGGCCCAGCCGGTTTGCGACGGCAGACGGGAATAAGATCACCTGGACCTGCAACCGTGGCGGCTCGCCCGTCATCATGCGGTATTCCGCGACCGGATCGAGCGATGGGGTCAACAAACTGCTCCAGCCGCCGGCCAATGCCGCGTCCAACATGCTGTTCTTGGACCACACCCTTACCGCCGGCTGCACCGGTCCGGTCTTGGTGACCAGACCGTCCGACGGGAAGCAGTACAATAGTACGACCGGGTGCAGCAACGGCAGTACCGTGAGCTTGCCGGTTCACATGGGTGCCTCGGACGTTCAAGGATCGTCATTCAATCAAACCGGCCCCTTGGGAACGACCGTCCTTCCGTTGAACGACAGCGGCTTGAACAGTCAGGCCGGGGCGATTGTTCCTTTCACCATTTATGCAGGGAAAGGGGTGGTCAAGTTGAATGCCGCCGGAACCGGACCGGGCGGACAAATCGATGGGCTGTCACGGTTGCAGATCGAGCAGATTTTCGCCCGAGGCGTCACAGACTGGAGGCGCCTTGGTTTCGGAACCGTGACCGACGCGGCCCCTGGGACGTTGGAAGCGACGTCTCCGATCACGCTCTGTCTCCGCACTGCCGGATCCGGAACGAAAGCGGCGTTTGATCAGACCTTGATGATCAATGCCACGGAGACTTCGCTTGCCAGCCCGACGGTCATTTTCAGTCCCAGCACGTCCGGCGTATTGAGCTGTTTGGCAGCGAACCGCCGGTCGATCGGCTACATGGATGCCGATACAATAGTAAATTTCAACCCTGGTGGAGCAAGCGCGGGCTTGGCCTATGCCGTTCGTATTGACGGTGGACTATCCAATGATCCGTCGTTGACCGACCGGAAGCGGGACCTGAAGTGCGGCAAGTATGCCTATTGGACAGCGCTTCGGTTGAATCAACGCACCACGCCGATCGGCGGCGGGACCGATGCCTTGATCGCGGCGTTCATCAGCAATGTGCAGTCGGCGGCCGCGATCGCGCAGCTTCCGACCGGGCAATTCTGGGCTTCGGCGGAAGAAATGGTCGTCACCAAGAACTCGGACAAGGGTCCGCTGATCTGGAAGGCCGGTTCCTTCCCGCAGTGCCGATAAGTCGTTGTTCATGAGAAGTCAGGGCATGCACAACGTGCATGCCCTGACCCGCGAAGGATAGGAGCATGATGCAGAAGCGACGAGTCGTGTGCGCGTGCGACAACTTCATAGGCGCGCTTCTGATGCTGGCGGTACTCCTGGTACTTTCAGGCAAGTCAGAGGCGATGACCGTTACAGAATTGGACTTTACGAACGGATCAGCGGCGTTGCTCCAGAACGGCCACCCGATTCTCTCCGGCAATTTTACCACGAACGGGCACATCGTCATGGGCCAGTATCAGCCCCTGCCGAACATCATCGCGCCCGTTCCTCTCGGACCCTATACCTTTTCACTGTTCACCGGCGGGCCGAACCCGGTGCCGAACGGCAGCGCGAGCGGGTCGACCATCATGGTCGATCTGAATGCCTTGTTTGCCAAACTGACGGGCCCGTTTCTTTCTCCGTCCGGTGTGACCATGAACATCGGCGGGAATGCGACCGGGGCCTTTCATGAGACGACGAATGCGTTCAGCGGATTGACGTGGACGCATGCGCTGACTGGGATGACTGGATTGCCCAGTGCCTGGGGCGATCCCAGCACCCTGGCGCTGCGGTTTACCCTGAACGGCACGGCGCAACTTGCGGCCGTTCCGGTGCCCGGCGCCGCGCTCTTGTTTGCGAGCGCCCTGTCGGGTCTCGCATTGATGCGCAAGCGATTCACAGTCTAGTGTCGTACTGTCATTCGAATAAGGGGTGGTGGGGCTCCATTCGCTCATGAGCGGAACCAGCGGGGAAGCCATGACCCGTGCCAAGGGAGTCCTCCCGCCACCTCGAATGCTGTCCTGATCGATACAGAAAGCACCTTCATTTATGGTCAAAGGGGGGGGCGTGTTCCCGCCCTTGATCGGAGAGGAGAGATGTCATGATGACACCATCTCATCGAAAGGCCTTCATGGGGTCGATTGCGGGGCTGTTACTCCTGTCGGCACTGACCGTCGGCGCGGCATCGGCTGAGGCCATGACCGTCTACCATCTGGATGTCGTGTTTAGTCCGTCGAGCGGTGCGGTTCCTCCGATGGGGACCGTGACATTGACGGATCTAGGAACCAACGTACGGTTCGATATCGTGAACAATGCGGGTGCCGGCTCCAAGCTGGATTCACTGTATTTCAATTTCGAGCACGGAACCACGAATCCAAACCAGTTGGCGTTCTCCAATGTCAGTGCTGCATCAGGGACCTATCAGACGCAACTGGCTCCGACGACCGGCGCCACGATTTCCGGCTTGAAGGCGGACGGTGACGGATACTTTGACGGAAAGTTCGAGTACACAAGAAATCATTTCTTGGGCAATGGGCAAACTCTCTCGTTCGAATTGGGCGCGCCCGGTCAGGATCTTGCCGTCAGCGATTTCCATTTGTTCTCACTCCCCGGCGGAGGGGCCAGCAGCTACATCCTGGCCTCGCACATCCAGAATCTCCAGCCAGGCGGCACCTCTGCCTGGGTCGGAACAACGGCGGCCGTGCCGTTGCCGGGCGCCGTGTTGTTCTTCGTAAGCGGCTTGTCGGGTCTTGCGCTTGCCCGCAAACGGATTGTCGCATAGTCGGTCGCGTGGGGTGGTGGAACCCATTTGCCGGTGAACGACACGGGCGGGACCGACCAAGTCTCGCTCTTCGGATGTGTGGCCGCCATTGCAACTGTTCGAAGTCATCCGGAGCCATTACTTTGCCGGGTCAGGACATGCACGTCGTGTATGTCCTGACCCGTATAGAGCCTGACATGGACCCACCGCATTACAAAACTCCGCTGTTGTTCCACGCCCTGTCCGATCCGACCCGTTTGGAGTTGATGAAACGGCTCAAAGGAGGAGAGAAGTGTGTGTGCGAGTTGACGGACGTGATGCAGGCGGCGCAATCCCGCCTCTCCTTTCACCTCAAAGTCTTGAAACGGGCGGGCCTGGTGCGTGATCGCCGGGAAGGTCGTTGGAAATACTATTCCGTGAACAAAGAAGGCTTGAGCGAAGTGAAAAATGTCGTGGTTGAGCTGAACGGCGGCTTCAACCCGACGACGGGTGTATCGGCTCTGTGCCGATGATTGTTTTTGGCCGTGATGCATCAACGGCTATTGATGAACAAGGAGGTCCTGCCGATGAACGAGGCACTGGTTCTTCCGTTCCCGCTGCAACGCAAGCGACTGAATGCTTTCGAGCGCTATCTCAGTCTTTGGGTGATGCTGTGCATGGTCGTCGGCGTCTTCCTGGGGCTGGCCTGGCCGACGGCGGTCGGTCTGCTCCGAGAGGTGGAATTCGGAGCGGGCAGCCACATCAATCTGCCGCTGGCCGTGCTGATCTGGCTCATGATCATTCCCATGATGATGAAAGTCGATCTGACCTCTTTGCAGAACGTCGGCCGGCGCCCGCGCGGGTTGCTCGTGACGTTGCTCGTGAACTGGATCGTCAAGCCCTTCTCGATGGCCTTTTTCGCCTGGTTCTTTTTTCGGCATGTCTTTTCGGCCTGGATTTCGCCTCTGGAGGCCGAGCAGTATATCGCCGGGTGCATCATTCTGGCGGCGGCGCCTTGTACGGCGATGGTGTTTGTGTGGAGTTACCTGACCGACGGGGACCCCGCGTACACACTCGTGCAGGTGACGGTCAACGACCTGCTCATGCTGGTCTTATTTGCGCCGATCATCGGGCTGTTGGTCACCGGCACATCGTCGCTCCTCGTGCCCTATGCCGTGCTCTGGTATTCCGTGCTGGCCTTCATCGTCATTCCCTTGATCCTGGGTTCGGCGCTCCGTCTGTGGCTGGTACGGCGTTACGGCAAGACGGGGTTCGAGCAGACCTGTCTGCCGCGCTTTGCGCCGGTGACGATGACTGCGTTGCTGCTCACCCTCGTGCTGATCTTTGCGTTCCAGGCCGACAACATCGTCGGAAAACCCTGGCATGTGGCTTTGATCGCGGTCCCCATCCTGCTGCAAGTCTATCTGAATGCGTCGTTCGCCTACTGGCTCATGCATCGGGTCGGAGCGCCGCACGCGGTCGCGGCCCCGGGCGCGCTCATCGGGGCGAGCAACTTTTTTGAACTGGCGGTGGCGACGGCGATCACCCTGTTCGGCGCCGAATCGGGAGCCGCGCTGTCGACCGTCGTGGGTGTCTTGGTGGAGGTGCCGGTCATGTTATCCATCTGCACGGTCTGCAACCGTACCCGTGATTGGTTTCCGACCGATGCCGGCTTGCGACCGGCCGCGTCGTGACGGCGAGGGTTCTTCCATGCCTCATCGGGTTCTGTTTCTCTGCACAGCGAATTCCGCCAGAAGTCAGATGGCCGAAGCCTTGCTGCCGCTCATCGGCGGACGAGCCTTCCAAGCCGAGAGTGCCGGGACCCATCCCGTCGGGCTTCATCCCATGACCGTGGTGGTCATGGGTGAGCTGGGAGTGGATCTCCGTGGCCGGCGCTCCAAGTCCGTTGCAGAGTGTCACGGTCGATCCTTCGACTACGTCATAACGGTGTGCAGTCGGGCGAAGGAGAGTTGTCCCGTCTTTCCAGGGGCGCACAAGGCTCTGCATTGGTCGTTCGATGATCCGGCTGCCGCCTCGCCCGAGAGGTTGCCGGACGAGTTTCGTCGCGTGCGTGATGAGATTGCGGATCGCCTCCGTGCCTTCCTCTCCGAAGAATTTCAGCCAACGGCATCCCCCCGGCACTGACATCGTCGTGCGGAACGGCTTCCGACCGTCCCGCATGCCATTTGCCGATCGTCGTCGCCATTCTGACGCGACCCATGGGCTACGTCCGGCACATCCCGCGCGTAGTCGCATCATCAACGTATTTTGATGCATTGTTAACACGACCCAAATCCAAATTATACGTTGATGTTCTCCACGGCTTGTATAAAGGATTCGCGGGCGTAAGAAACGGTTACAAGAAGGGGATTATCGTTCGGATTCATCAGCAAGTCAGACCGTCACCACCACTTTTCACAAAGGAGTTATCCGATGAAGCGAGTCGCTCTGCTTATGGCCATGGGGATCGTCAGCGTCGCGTTGTCTCTTGCGGCGCCGGTTCATGCAGCCATGGTTACGCAACTGGAATTGACGGGAGGGGCCGTCAATTACGACGGGAAGCATAGCCGGATGATGGATCGTTTGCTCGGTCAAGAGGGCACGTTGAAACTGGGCCAATTCCAAGCGATCGGAGACCTCGTGCCGTCGATCGATAAAGAGTGCGAGAC
This sequence comes from uncultured Nitrospira sp., assembly GCA_964435885.1. Classification (GTDB taxonomy): domain Bacteria; phylum Nitrospirota; class Nitrospiria; order Nitrospirales; family Nitrospiraceae; genus Nitrospira_D. Next base: position 14,405 of record CAYTAS010000041.1, read on the forward strand.
CTACTCGCTCTTTACGTCGGGCTTCACCGGCGCGGGGACTCCATCAGTGACCATTTCGGGCTCCTCGATCTCGGTCGACTTGTCCTCGCTGTTCTTCGGCGTGAGCCGAGGTGATTCCCATAAGACGTGGAACATCGGCGATCTGGCGACGGGTCTGTTCAACCCGGATACGAACGAGTTCATGCTCTCGTGGGATCGCCTGTTCGACGGCGGCAAGAAGGGAGAAAAGCAGGCGACGTTCTTCCTGAGGGGCGTGGCGCATACCGACATGCAGCCCATCCCACTTCCTGCCGGTCTCGTGCTCTATGCCACGGGCCTCGTCGGCCTTGGTTCCTTCACGTGGCGGCGGATCCGCGCCGACCTCGCCTCCGCCGCCTGACATACCCGTGGGACGTTCGTCCTCCACGCCCGCCTCTTGTCTGGGGCGGGCGCGCGAGCGGACTCGAGATCGGCGCTCTTATCCCTGCTCGATTCATGGACAAGTTAACGAAGTTCGGACCCACGCGTAACCCGGATGTAATACGTCCTTCATACTGTGCTCAGAGCACGAACGTCGGCAACGGAGGCGCAATGAAGCAGGTGAGTCGTGGGTGGGTGTGGCGCGGTGTGATCGTGTGGTTCCTGCTGGTCTTTACGGGACCGTCAGAGGGATGGGCGGTGAAGGTCGAGGATGTGCTGCTGGAAAACCGACAGATCACCGTCGATCAATGGGTGCAGATCAAAGCGGAAGAGGAAAAGCGGGAAGCGAAGGCGTTGGAAGAAAGCCGAGGGGTCGGCGATGCGCCGATCCGTGAACGGTGGTACGAAAAGATCAACGTTCGGGGCTATGCGCAGTTCCGCTACAACCATACGATCGACAACGATCTGCTGCGCATCAATCAAGCGGATCGTTCCATCGCCGGCGACAACGAATTTTTCATCCGCCGTGCGCGCCTCATCATCAGTGGTCAACCGCATGAGCGGTTGTTTGTTTATATTCAACCGGAGTTTGCCGGCGCAGTCGGAGGGACGGAGCAAGTTGCCTCGTTGCGCGACTTCTACGCGGACCTCTTCTTGACAAGGGACAAGGAATGGCGCATCCGAGCGGGGCTCTCCAAGGTTCCCTTCGGATTCGAAAACATGCAGTCGAGCCAAAACCGTCTTGCGTTGGATCGCAACGATGCGGTCAACAGCGCTTTCCCGAACGAACGGGATCTCGGGCTGTTTCTGTATTATACACCGACGTCGGTGCGCGAGCGCTTTCGTCGTTTGGTCGAGAGCGGTCTCAAGGGATCGGGAGATTACGGCATGCTGGGGATCGGTGTGTTCAACGGACAGGGAATCAGCGTTCGCGATCGGAACAAAGACAAACACATCGTATTCCATGCGATGTATCCCTTCGAGTTTCCGAACGGCCAGATCCTGGAAGTGGGGATGGATGCCTACCGCGGCCAATTCAATGTCTCCACTGCTCCCGTTGTTCCGCTCGACGTCGCGCTTGCCAACGGGCAGGCCTTCACGCCGCGCGTGACCAACAATGGAAACTATCTTGACGAGCGGCTCGCCTGGCATGTCACGCTATTCCCGCAGCCATTTGGGTTTCAGGCCGAGTATACGTTCGGAAGGGGGCCTGAGCTGAACGAAGCGCGAACCGATGTGGTGCTCAACAATGTACGGGGAGGCTACCTGCAGGTCTTTTACCGGTATCAGTGCGACACCTTCTGTCAGTATATTTATCCGTTCTTCCGGGTGCAGGAGTATTTCGGCGGGCGCAAGTCGGAACCGAACGCTCCGCGGAATTCGGTGCGGGAATGGGAGCTGGGGTTGGAATATCAATTCAATCGGGCATTCGAACTTGCCGTGTCCTACAGTTGGACCCAACGCAACATGCCGGATGCGACGTTCAGCCCCGTCGGCAATCCGCCCGGTGTGTGCGCGGTCGCCGGAAGCGGATTCGGGCCATGTCTCCAAACTCCGTATCAATTGCAGGCAGGGAATCTGCTCCGGTTTCAATTGCAGTGGAACTTTTAGCGAAGTCGCTGCGGATTGGGAGCGGGAGTGGGTAGGTCTTCGGTGATCGATCTCGCGCGGCTTGGAGCGAGGGTCTTGTACAGCACGATGAGCTTGCGCCGATCTTCTCCGAGCAGGCGAGTCAGGACGCTCCGCGGGGGTTCTCGGTGGGCTGATTCAGGGACAAACGCCAATTGTCCCTGCTGTGGAGCGATCGATCGCATGGGTGTGAGGCGATCGTCCTCCACGTCCGCCACGCCGACGTCCGCCATATGATGTGTGCTGGACCGGAGATTGCTTAAGATCAGATGCAACTCGTCCCCGTCGACATACAAGCCCCCCGATGTCACCACTCGGCGGATTGCCGACGCTTGTACGGTCCGATAAAAGGTCACGATCTCCTGAGCCGTCGCCTTTTGTAACGCCAGACTGAGCGCCGGAGCCCAGAACTGAACCTCCTCATCGCTGAAGGCGGGATGTCTGCGAGGGACGGTCCAATCGTCGTAGAGCGGAATTCTCGTCAGCGGCTCCTGGATCGTGATGCCACGAAGAACCGCTGCCATCAGTTCCGGGGAAACGTCCGAGGGGTGAGTATGGCCGGCTTGATGTCCGAGGGTGCGATCGATTTCGAGACGGACAAACGACTGCGGAGTCTCATAAATGGTGAGGGTCGTGAATTGCATCGGCGAGCATGCGGCGAACGCAGCCATCCACATCCCGCACCCTAGTGGTCGGATCAGGTTGATCAGCCGTCGTTTCATCGGGGTAAGCGTCCGCACAACGAAAAAGCCACCATGCCTACTCAACTACGGGTCGAGGGAGCCGCTTCGGTCGAACTCGTGTCGGAGGGACTCAACCACTTGGCTCTCAAGCGAACGACGTCGTCCAAGGCCAGCGGGATATAGCCCGAATCCAGAGCGATCTGTTGCCCTTCCCGGCTCAACACGAACCGGACGAGCTCCGCGGACTGTCGCGTCGGCGGAGCTTTCGGCGGCTTGGCGATATACAGGTAGAGATTTCGCCGCAGCGGGTAGGAACCGTCTCGAAGAGACTGTAGGGTCGGCTCGACGTACCGGCCGCCTTTGACTGCAGCGATGGGAACGAGTTTGACCATCGAGGTCACGTAGCCGACCGGTCCGAACCCGATTCCATGGGGATCGCTTTCTATGCCCAATACGACCGATGCCGCCCCATCGGTGTCGACGAGCTTCGGGAGCAAGTTTCCGTGTTTGCATATCTCTTCTCGGAAGAAGGCGCCGGCGGCGGACGCGCCGTTTCTGCCGTACAGGGTGATGGGTGCTTCGAACCATTCGTCCATGACCCCCACCAAACCCCACGAATCGATGTGAAAGAGAACTCCGCGTTGCCGCTCCCGGCAGAACATGGCGTCCAATTCCTCCAAAGAAAGACCGCTCAGCGGGTTGACCTTATGGACATACACGGCCAGCGCGTCGCCGGCGATCGGAACTTCCGTCGGTTCATACCCATACTCCCGGACGAACTCGGCGAGTTCGGCGGCAGTGAGGCGGCGTGGCATGGCCGCCACTTCGGATCGGTGTTCGAGCAGGGCATCAAGTCCGTTCCCGGACTGTTCGGCGGCTACCAGGATCTTCAGCTTGGGATGACGAACGGCCACGCTATCCAGCCAGGCCAGCACCATAGGCTTGATCGTCTCAGCCACGGAAATAGTCAGTGTGCCGGCTGCCCGTTCTTGGGGATGATAGGCCGGCACGTTCGGCGAGAGCGGCTGCCCAACCTGCGCCCCACTTGCGGGAGGCAGCGACATCACAATCGTCGCTGCGATCAGATACAGACCGAAGACCACCCAGTGAAATCGCATGGAGAGACTCACCTTCATCAGCACTTCTTCTACGGCCACAGCGTTTCAACCAGATTAAGCCCGCGTTAACACCATGTAATATTCAACTGAATTTCCGCTCTCTCCGTCGACGGACATGAAGGAGTTTACATACAATTTACGGAATCCTAACGAGCTTCTTGCCGGTGGTGCCGTATCATCCACACCCGAAATGTTGACTTCATCATCAGTGACAGGTCCGCAAGGCTCGATTCTGCTGTTCGCGCAATCCGAACCCCTGGGTCGATCCCTGGAAAAGGCCTTTGTCGCGAACGGATTCCAGATCATGGTGGTGAAGACGGAGGCTGCGATCTTCACGGCTTCGAAAGAGGTTATGCCGTCTCTGATCATCATAGAACGACAACGCGAGCGTCCGCTCTATCTCAGGCAACTGCGATTGTCCACAAGTGCTCCGATCGTGGCGCTTTCGAACGGTGAACGAGGCCTTTCGGATGACGACTTCTTGCAAGACTATGATGAAGAGATCGATCTCGTGGTGTCGGGCCAGACGCCTCGTCAACTTGTTGCTCGGGTTCGCGCCATCCTACGGCGCCTCGCCCAACGGGACGTGCGGACGCGCACACACTGCCGCGCCGGAAACATCGTGATGGATCTCGATCGGCACGAAGTCACCGTCGACGGGAGAGCCATCGAGTTGACTCCGAAAGAATTCAAGATCCTCTATCAATTCATGGAAGCGCCGGGTCGCGTGTTTTCCCGGCAGGAGATGCTCAACCGAGTGTGGGGAGAAGGCTACGCACTGGAAGAGCACGCGCTTGACGTCCACATCCATTCGCTCCGTCAGAAGATCGAAGGCAACCCCAGTCGGCCGAGCCTGATCGTCACGGTACGAGGAGTCGGCTACAAACTCCGCGCGTAGATCCGGCCGTCGATGTCGATCGGTCATTGACGGCTCACGATCTCCTCCACGGCGACGAAATAGATCGCCCTGTCCGCGCCCACGAATTTCTTCACGACATCCGATTCCGTCACGATACCGATGATCTGAGAGCGGCTGACCACGAGCACGCGCGCGACGTTCCGAGCCCTCATCAGCTTAGCTGCTTCAACGACGGATGTTCCCACATCAACTGTGACGAGTTCGTCCGTCGTTCGGTTGCCGATCGTCGCCATGTTGTATCCTCCTGTGTCGGAAACGGTACGCCTACCGTGAAGCTACTCCGAGGACATTGCATCGGCGTCAAGCTGAGATTACAAACCGGTAAAGAGAGCGGAGCCGAGATGTCGCGGTGTGAGTGCCGACCGCTCCACCATACATATACGGGCCCAGGTCACTTGCCCGCTACATATGGTATTGAATCTGATTGATCAGAGGTGCCTCTGGACTCGCATCCCTCCGGTGTAATAGATTCCTCGATCATCGCCAGCCAAGATCCTACAACGAGGAGGCTGCGTATGAAATCCAATCACACTCGGATGATGAAAATAAAGCGAGCCGTTGGACTGGTACAGGATGCCACCATATCCGTCGATCAGGCAATTGATGCTGTGTCTCACCTCGGAGGCATCATTTATGACGTGAGACTCAAGCAGACCGACGGCAGGGTCGTCTGGCGAGTCAAAATGGTCCGAGACGGCGAGCGAGCCAAGATCTATGTGGATGCCAACTCCGGCGTTATCCGTGATGCCAAGGCGGAGACGGCCGTAACGGAACGGAATTTCTTCTAGCCGCCTGACAGTGCGTTCCCGATGGGTGCCTACAATCGAGTAGTGGGGACGACACGCGCACACATCCGACGGTTGCTCCGGTACGGCATGCCGTCGTCTTGACCACCTCTTGCTTCCCGCACGATCCGGTGATGAGCGTCCCCTCTATTCGCCGTCCGAAAGGTGAACGTGGAGCGCTCTATGCAATAAGCCTACAACAACCGCGCTAAGCAGGACCATTTTGACGATCATCAGCAGCATGACGGTCTCCTCCGGACTCCTATGTCTTCTTCGCCGGCCCTACCGTATCGGGCTTTTCGGTCTGCCGATCGGCCCACGCAGACTTCTGGATAGACCTACTGAAGGCGTGTTACAGACAGATAAGGTTTGTATAAGTTTCCTGTGAATAAACCGGCTGGTTTTAACGGAGGCGATGCGTCTCAGTTCCTCTCCGCAGTCCACTCCCGAACGCGGGGCATGTGTAGCCGTTCCGATCGATATACGGATTCTTTTCGCCGATGACCCCCGCTTGACGGTCCCTAAACCCCTGCTACGCTTAGTATTTCCCGGTCACGCCGGTCCAGCATGGCCGGTGGTCGGTCCGACTGGAAGAGATGCCCATGTCGAGGGTTCATCCGCAGGGAGTGCTTGCCGTCATGTCGGGTGCGCACCGTCCGATTCGACCATGGAGTGCACAGACTCTCATGATCGGCGCCGTGCTGCTGGCCCTCGCAGGGTGCGTGACAGGCCCAACCCATTCCGGCGAGACGTATGAACTGTCGTCTCTTCGCGTCGTCTTTCTCGACCCGCCGCACATGCAGGCCAAGTGGCGGGAGATCACCGGTAAATCGGCTCGAATGATGACGCCTCGCCTTGTGCTGGAAACGCAGCGGCGTGAAGAAGTCGTACTCGGGTTCTATGATTTTCGCACCAGGACCATCTATTGCCCCAAAATGGACTTCGAGGTCTGTGGACACGAGCTGCACCATGCCGTGCTGGGCCGTTTCCACCTCGAACAGTGAGCGCCCGTCCTCCCGGTCCGGGAGTGCCTTGATAGGAAGGGCGCTCCCGATGCCAGCCTCCCAGCTAGTTCAGCCTCACGATTCGTCCCTCAACAGCAGTAGAGAAGGGTTGCGGGAGAGTCTGGATGTGGGTGATCAGCGCATCCAGATCCAGCGGGCCGCCCACCTGAGTGCCCCCCTGCAGGAGGACCGCGAAGTTGTCCCCACCGGCCGCCATGAAACTATTGACGGTCACAGAGAACGTCGCTTGCCGGTCGATCGGTGTCCCATTGCGCAGCACCTCAACAATACGATCGCCGATCGGCCGGTTGTTATCCCATGTGTAGGTCAGCCCCGATGTTTTGAGGATGCGCGGAAACGGCTGATTCGCCCACTGTTGATTGAGCAGGTCATAGAGTTGCTGGCCGGTCAGATCCATCCGTACCAGGCTGTTTCCGAACGGCTGAATCGTAAAGAGCTCACCGTACGTCACCGGCCCGGCAGACAGGTCGGCCCGGATGCCACCAGGATTCATAAAGGCAACGTCGGTCCCGAGTGCCGCTCGTTGGGCATCGGCAATCAGATTGCCGAGCGACGACTCCCCGGCCGGGTTTTCCGCGCGCAATAGGTCCGCCGCGGCTTCGCCGATCACGCGGTTGACGAGCGGGGCCACTTTGGCTTGAGCCTGCGCGACCAGGTTTGCCACCTGAGAATTCGGTGTGAGACCTGGTCCGGCATCGGCAAAGGTGGTGACGATCGAGGCGCTCTTGGAGACGACGTCCCGTGTCTGTTTGTTGATCATCAAATCGATGTCGCCGTAGGCCGTATTCGACGAGAACGCTTGCGTGACAAGGATTTCAGCGCCGTTCTGATTTTTCAGGAGGGCATTGGTGAACGCATGCGCATGGCCGGACACCACCACATCGACGTCGTCGTCGAGACGCGAGACGATGTCGACGATCTCCTGTCCGGTGATGAGGGCACCCGGCTGAGTCGGACCTTCAAATATCGTTTGGCGGCCGCCTTGGTGAATGAGGACGATGAACGTATGAATGCCTTCCGTTCTCCGCAACCACCGCACATAGCGATTGATGCTGTCGGCTTCATCCAGAAACTTCAGCCCGGCGACGCCGGTCGGGGTGACGATGGTGGGAGTCTCCTTCAAGACCGCCCCAATGAACGCCATGCGAACGCCCTTCACCTGTTTGATGACGAACGGCGGCAGAATGGGCTTGCCGGTCTGCTCATCGACGACGTTGGACGAGACGGTGGGGTACCGCGCGCCGCGGTAGGGATTCTCCAGAAAGGGGCCGGAGGTATGGTTGCCGCCGTTCAGAAGCCGGAGGAGCTCGTCTCGGCCTTCGTCGAATTCGTGATTGCCCGGGGTGCCCACGAGGTTGCACTTGGGATGCATCCGGCGATCGTGCCGATCCTCCTTGGCCTCCTCATCGTTCCACCCTCTCCGGCGATCGAGCGGGCCTCGGCGGTCGTCGTATCGACAATGGCGATTGGCCAGGAGATTCAAAAAGCCGATCGCCGGTTCGTCCTGCAGGAGCGCCGAATCGGGAGGGGACGCTCCGACGTGGTCGCCGGCATGAACGATGAAGGTTCGATCGGAGAGGTCGGGATCATTCGCGTCTGTTTGGGCGGCCTCCAGATACGCCGCCAGCACGGCGGCGCCCCCGACCGGGCGACCTGCGACGAGTCTTCCTCCCGAGAGCTGCCCGTGAAAATCATTGATGCCCAGCAGCTGTACATGAAGGAGGGAATCCTTATCTTCACGATGGAATTCCGGTTTTCGCCATTCCACCTTCCGGCCGGCGCCCTCGCGCATTTCAATCGTATCGTCGGTTTTGTCGTCGCGGTCCCACTCGTGGGAATGCTGCTCGCCCAAAGCCTCGGCGAAGGCCGGCGCCGTGATGCAGGCGGCGTTCAACCACAGGATGCCCGAAGCGGCGAAGTGAACGAGGGGCTTTCGGATGATATGGTCGAAACGCATAGGGAAACTCCTTTCGTCCCGGCGGCGTTATTGGAAGTTTGAGGCCTGGTTTATCCAGCATATCGTCCACGTTTGGTCGGTTTACCGGACATTCTTCACACCAAGGATAGAGCCGGTGTGTTACGAACTAGTCGGAAAACGGTCCAAGGCCGGTAAATTTTTGAGTATGGATTCATCATGCCGAGTAGCGACCCGGATGACCAGTCCAATGCGAGAGGGATCTTCGCACGCGCGAGAGCGAAGGGCGAGGGGGTCTGTTGAGAGGCGGCAGCCAGTACTCCTGCCTGCCGCCTCCGTATGGGGACGAGTGTTTTACTCTCCATCCTCCTCGTCTTCGTCCTCGTCGTCTTGTCGCTCGCGCTCGATCTCAAAGATCGTGACCGTGTTGCTCACTTCATGCGACACGACCAAGAGCGGTCTGCCGTTGGGGCTATCTTTCTTCTTGATGAAGAGGAGACCTTCCGGTGACAGGTCGGTAGGGGTGGTGGTGGCATAGGTTGCGAACTGTGGCGCCGTGGGATTGGAGATGTCGTAGACCATCACGCCACCGGTGCGCTCAAGGCCGATGAAGGCATAGGTCCTCCCGCCGATTTTCCCAAGCGCGAGCCCTTCCGGTTCCGGACCCTTATTGTCGCTTCTGGTGTCAAAGGTGTCAGTGGTTCCATTGGAATTGAAGGTCGTCGGGACCAGGTCAGCTGTGCGCTGTTCGAGCTCGTCGCCGCTGTCGTAGACCAGACCGCCGTCGGCGTTTCGGATGCTGAAAGAGCGGGCGCCGAACACATAGAGTTGTTCGAACTTCGGGTCGCCGTCGGTATTGCCCAGGGTATTGGTGACGGTCAGCCGGCCGAGGTTGTCGTTGTTGCGCAGGCCGGCGGCTCCGTTCGTGACATCCGGGAATCCCTGTGCGGCGAAGGAAGCGGCGTCAAGCGCAAGCGATCCGACACGCACCTCCTCCGAGAAGCCGACGTAATCGCGTGCGTCGCCTTCGTTGGCCGTGACCAAGTAGGTCTTTCCCTTCACGCGATAGGATGCGATGCTATCCGGTTGGTACATGCCGAGCACAGGCCAGTTACGAATGTTGATGAAGCCATTGTTGCTCGGCCCGGGCACATCGCGGTCGCTCGCATCGAGCTTATTGGAGGCTTGAAGGTGATCCTTGAACCCCAACCCGACGATTGTGGTGAAGGTTGCCGAGCGAATGTCGAGGACGGCGATGGCGTTATTCTCCTGCAACGTGACCCAGGCCGTGCGAGAATCCTTGGACACGGTGATGTATTCCGGCTCCAAGTCTTTTGCGAGAGTGGCGTTCGGGCCGAAGATCCGGATGCTGGAGGCGTTCTCCTGCGGAATGCCGGGATTGAACGTGGCGGTGCGGACGTCGAACTGCGTCAGACTTGCGACGTCGCCGCGCATGTCGATGATGCTCACCGAACCTTCCGGATCTATGGAGTCCGGCTGGTTGTAGCTGTTCGGTTCTCCCTCGTTCGCCACAAGCAGCCAACGCCCGTTCGGCGAAAACGTGAGCATATCGGGTAGGGATCCGACGGTGAGCTGATTGAGCAACATCCCGCTGGTGTTGAAGAACTTCACGCTGCCGGGGTCGGTTTTCAGCATTCCCTCCAGAGCGACGGCCACTACCCCTTTATGCACGGCGACGCTGTTCGGCTTGCCGCCGAGAGGAACCGCTTGGGCCAGCACGGGCGTCTCAGGCGCGCTCAGATCCAACACGTCGAGTTGGCGCAGATCGAGGTTGATGCTGAACAGCCGTTTGGATCCCGGATCATAGGCCGAGATTTCCGTCCTTGGGTCGCCCGGATTGGTGCTCACACCTGCGCTGTACCGGCCGATTTGTTTAAGTGTAATAGTTTTGAAGTCGGATGCCTCGACTGGTACCACTATCCCCATGACCCCGAGCAATCCGACTCCCACAAGCAACCTCGTCATGTTCATGGATCCGTCCTTCCGGTTCGAATGAAAAATGAAAGCCGCCGCACAACGAGCGCATCATGCCCGAGACAGATTCCAAGGAAATTGCGCCGGCGTTAAGATCGCGTAACAGTTGATGAAGAAACCCTGTGGCGCGGCCCTGGTTACTCTTTGCTCAAGGCCCCCGGCCTCTCCTCATCACACCCCCTCCGCGCTGAGCTAGGGCTTTCCCCAGGGGGACTCAATGTCGATTCCGGATTGCAAATCGCGACCGATAGGTATAGGGATAAAAAGATCTAAGGTGGTCTAGGGAAGGAAAGAACCATGACGAGCTTATTTGAACAACCGATCCATCCGGGAGAAGTGCTGGAGGAAGTTTACAGGAAACCATCCCGGCCTCCGATCACCGTCGCCGATTTGGCGGATTCGCTCGATCTGTCGGCCCAGGATCTCAGCAACTTCATCGGAGGGAAACGGCCTGTGACCATGCCGCTGGCGGTGAGGCTTGCGATACGTTTCAGGACGACCACCGGATTTTGGCTGGGGTTGCAGGACCAGTACGATAGGCGATTCCAAACAAGCACGGCTCATCCGGCGCACCATCTGAAGAAGAGATAGGCTCCTGCCCGCGAGATCTGTGAAAGGTCCCGTCGCAAGTTGTGCCACAGAGCTAGCCGCGTCGGTCTCCGGATCCACACGTGCGGATAGAACCTCCGTAGATGGGCCGCGATGACACACCGGGCGACCTACAGCTCCTGTGCGATCCTCTCATGGGCACTCTCGTCCACTATAAGCGAGAGGATCCTTTGAGCCTCTTCCGAGATCCCGATCCCCGAGCGGTCTGATGTCCCGAATCCCACCCTTCGTCCCCCTTCAGCTGATGACGCGCTGGGGCATTTGTCGGTCTAGGCCCGTCCGTCCGGCGCGCGGAAGCTGAGACCGATCGGATTTAAGGCGCTTCGATAGCTTCGGCCCTTGCGGCGTCCGAGCTCGATCGAACACGGCACAATTGCCGACTACTCGGACGGTCCACTCAGGTGACAGAAGATCGCCATTCCGCCCTCTTCGGTTCTTAACGGTTTCGTTACGAACTCTTAAAGACCAACAGACATGGGTGTAACGAGTAACCGGCACAGTAGCGGGGTGTAACGAGCACGCGAGCGAGATGAAGAGAGACTGCAGCTTTTTTCATGCATCGCTGGCTGGAGTAGCGAGTGGAGAGGCTGGTGTGGACCGACCCGCCGAGCCTTGTCATCGTGACGAAAGGAGCAAGGCGGCTATGGTCTGCCGAGAGGAGGCGAACGTCAACGGTCGATCATGTATGCAGATGCGCTCGCCGATACGATCGCTGCTGCTGGTGTCGTCGGGAGTACTGAAACGCTATGACAAAGAGTCGGCAATTGCGCAGCTGAGAAGGAATATTCTGAAAAGATGGTCACGCCTGGGCAGAGGGCGGTTGATGTTCGGCCCATAGGCAATGTGCACACGTCCGTTCCAGACACAAAACAAGAGGAGGTCTTATGTCGATCATCGATGACGAAGGAGTGAGCAATCAATCGGAGAATGAACATTTTCAAGACGTCTTGGACGCGCGTCTCTCTCGACGTAGCTTCCTGACCGGCGGCTTTGCGACGGCTGCGGCTGTGTCCCTCGGAGGCGTCGAAGCATTGTTGAAAGCAGTGCCTGCGTCCGCCCAGGAAACAGAGGAGGCGGAAGACACGGATGAAGCGGTGAGGGGCTTGGGACGCCGTCGACCGGTACTCGGATTCGAAAGTGTGCCCGTATCATCGGCCGATGAGGTCATCGTGCCGAAAGGGTACACGGCGAAGGTGTTGATCGCCTGGGGCGATCCGGTGTCGAGCGGACCGTCCTTCAAGCAGGATGCGAGCAACAGCGCCGCCGAACAGGCTCTTCAGAGCGGCATGCATCATGACGGGCTGGTGTATTTCCCGATCGCCGGATCTCAGCGAGGCTTGCTCGTCCAGAATCACGAGTACACGGATGACGGGCTCTTGTTCCCCGATGGCGTGAATAACTGGAATCAGGAAAAGACCAATAAGTCGCTCAACGCCCACGGTGTGTCCATTGTAGAGGTAGCGCGGAGACCCGGCTTCTTCCAGGGGAAGAACAAGAGCCACAAATGGGCCGTTGTCCGACCATCTCGGTTTGCCCGGCGCATCACCGGCCTGACTCCGGTCGAGATCGGTGGCCCGGCCGCCGGCGATCCCCGCTTTGTCACCAGCGAAGATCCGACCGGCCGTCGGGTGCTGGGCACGCTCAACAACTGCGCGATGGGTTTTACGCCCTGGGGCACGTACTTGGCTTGCGAAGAGAACTTCAACGGCTATTTCGTGAATCCGACGGGCGACGTGATCGGCGTTCCGGCCGGCGACCAGAAACAGGACATCTTGTCTGGGCAGAGCCGCTACGGGATCACGAAGACCGGATTCGGCTATCGCTGGCACACGACGGATCGACGCTTTCGGGCTGACGAGGAACCGAACGAGCCGAATCGGTTCGGATGGGTCGTAGAAATCGATCCCTTCCGACCGAACTCCACACCGGTGAAACGAACCGCGCTGGGACGGATGAAGCATGAGGGGGCATGGGTACAAGAGGCCAAGAACGGCCGCGTCGTGGTCTATATGGGCGACGATGAACGGAACGAATACATTTACCGTTATGTCTCGAACTTGCCCTGGAGACAGGCGCGCGCGCAGGGGATCAATCCGCTCGACGATGGGATTCTGTATGTCGCGAAGTTCCATGCGGACGGCACGGGTGAATGGCTGCCGCTCGTTCCGGACAATCCGCGCCTGGGGGGCTGGTCGCTCAACGACATTCTCATCAATACGCGCGGAGCCGCCGATGCCGCCGGTGCGACCATGATGGATCGGCCAGAATGGATCGATACGTTCTCCAAAGATCTCACCGCCATCGCGACCTTGACCAACAACAGCCGGCGCGGCACGACTCCAACGTCGGTCAACAATCCCGACGGCAGCACCAGCGCCGGGTCGGCGCGGCCTCCGGTGGATGCGGCCAACCCGCGCGCATCCAA
>CAYTAS010000042.1:0-27571 GCA_964435885.1 uncultured Nitrospira sp.
CTCAACCGGACACTTCACGTGCTACAAAAACCGGACAGATGATGTGCTATCTACAAAATTCAAGTTGCTAGTTGACAACCGGATGTTGCCTGGGTATCATCAACCCAACATCGCAAGGGCTCTTTATATTAGGGCAGGCTGATTCTCTCCATCGAATAACTCAATTCCGTAACCTATCTCTCGAATCCAAATCTGGCAGCGGCGAGAATGAGGTTGAAATCAGTTAGTCAGCCAAAGGCTTTTCTGAGGCCCTAGGCGTCTGAGAAATTGGGGTCGGTGCCATTTTCTACATGTTAAACGAATAGCGAACTTCTCAGAATTTTTTTCCAACCCAAACGAACCAAGATCTAAGCTCATCGCCAAGGTAAAAACACGTTTTGCATGGTCACTCAGTCCGAGCGAATGATTCTAAACGGAAACCGAGCCAAAGCTCGAGAGGAGTCGTATGTCAGTAGCTAAGGGGGAAGTAATGCATCTCGCAGAATTGAAGCAGAAATCCATTGCCGATCTGAATGATGTGGCTCGTGAACTGAAAATAGAAGGTGCTGCAAATTTACGCAAGCAAGAGCTCATCTTTGCAATCCTTCAGGCCCAGACCGAGAAAAATGGATCAGTCTACGGAGAGGGGGTGCTCGAAACTCTTCCCGATGGATTCGGGTTCCTCCGCGCGCCGGACTCCAATTATCTGCCGGGTCCCGACGACATCTACATCTCTCCCTCACAGATTCGGCGGTTTAACCTCCGCACGGGCGACATTGTGTCTGGCCAAATCCGTCCTCCCAAGGAAAGTGAACGGTATTTTGCCCTGCTCAAGGTCGAAAAGGTCAACTACGAAGATCCTGAGGTCGCTCGGGATAAAATCCTCTTCGACAACCTCACTCCGTTGTATCCCGAAGAGCGACTCAATCTGGAGTTTGACCGCGAGGAATATTGTACCCGTGTGATGGATTTGACGACTCCGATCGGAAAAGGCCAACGAGGGTTGATTGTGGCGGCTCCACGAACCGGGAAAACGATGTTATTGCAAGCGATTGCCAGAGCGATCCTGAAAAATCATAAAGAAGTGACGCTCATCGTGTTGCTTATTGATGAACGGCCGGAAGAAGTCACCGACTGGCAGCGGCAGGTAAAGGCGGAAGTGATCAGTTCCACCTTCGATGAACCGGCTCAGCGCCATGCTCAAGTCGCTGAAATGGTGCTCGAGAAAGCCAAACGGCTGGTTGAGCACAAAAAGGACGTCGTCATCCTGCTGGACAGCATCACGCGCCTGGCACGTGCCTATAACACGATTGCGCCGCCGAGCGGGAAGGTGCTGTCCGGAGGGCTCGATTCCAATGCTTTGCAACGGCCGAAACGCTTCTTCGGAGCGGCTCGAAATATTGAAAACGGCGGGAGCTTGACCATTATGGCAACCGCCTTGGTAGATACCGGTAGCCGAATGGACGATGTGATCTTCGAAGAATTCAAGGGAACCGGAAATATGGAGGTTCACCTGGATCGTCGTCTTGCTGATAAGCGTCTCTTCCCGGCCATTGACATCAGCCAATCCGGGACTAGAAAGGAAGAATTGCTTGTGGACAAAGATCGGCTCAACAAAATGTGGATTCTCCGCAAGGTACTCAGCCCCTTGGGCACCATGGAGGCGATGGAGTTCCTCATGGATAAGATCGGTGGCACCAAGAATAACCAGGAGTTCCTCCAATCGATGAATCGGTAAAGGCGCTTGTATCTTGCGCATCCTTCAGATAAAGTATCGCCCCTTAGGCAATGGGCTAAATCGATCGTCATTCTTCGGTAAGGAGTCGTAGGCTATGCAGAAGGGTATACATCCGGTTTATCGAGAGGCCACGGTTCACTGTGCGTGCGGGAATTCATTCAAGACTCGTACAACTATCGGCAACATCAGCGTGGATATCTGTTCGGGTTGCCATCCATTCTTCACTGGGACGCAAAAGATTGTCGATACGGAAGGACGGGTCGAGCGGTTTAAGAAGAAGTACGCGAAGAAGGGTAAGTAGCGCACCGCAAGCGCCTAAAAGAGACCTTGCTTCGTGTTTGAAGCAGGGTCTCTTTTTTTATGACCGAATCGGGGTGGAAAGCGATCACGTGGAAGACGTGTTACTCAAGAAGTGGGAGGCGCTTGCCTCGAGGTTCCACGAGCTGACGGATCAGCTCATGGATCCATCTGTTATCAGCCAACCCAGTCGGTTGCAGAAGTTAAGTAAGGAGCGCAACGACCTGGAGCCGGCTGCCAACCTGTTTGAGATGTACTGTGGCTATGCGAAACAGCTTGAGGATGCGAGGCAGATTCTTGCTGATCCCTCAGCCGGGGGCGAATTGCACAAACTGGCGGCGGACGAAGAGCGCGAGTTGGAACGACAGCAGGCGGGAGTCGAGGAGCGCGTCAGAGAATTTTTGATCCCCAAGGACCCGCGCGACGAAAAAGGTTTGGTGCTCGAAATCCGCGCCGGAACAGGCGGGGATGAAGCGGGGCTGTTCGCGGGCGAGTTATTTCGTCTATACGGAAAATACGCGGAAAAGAAAGGACTTAGGGTCGATGCGGTTGAAGCATCTGAAACCGGCATAGGCGGCTACAAGAACATCGTTGCCTTAATTGAGGGCAAAGGAGCGTACGGTCATTTTAAGTATGAAGCGGGCGTGCATCGAGTCCAGCGGGTTCCGGTCACGGAAGCCAGTGGACGCGTTCACACCTCTACCGTCACGGTGGCCGTCATGCCGGAAGTAGATGAAGTGGACATCCGCATTGATCCAAAGGACTTACGAATCGATACCTTTTGTTCCTCAGGCGCGGGTGGGCAGAGCGTGAACACCACCTATTCCGCAGTTCGCATCACGCATCTTCCGACGGGTGTAGTTGTGACATGCCAGGATGAGCGGTCCCAGTTGAAAAATCGGACGAAAGCCATGCGGACCTTGCGCGCCAGGATTGTCGAGGCCGAACGGGAAAAGCAAGAAGCAGAAATTGCGCAGAATAGAAAGTCGCAGGTGGGGAGCGGGGAGCGAAGCGAAAAAATTCGGACCTATAACTTTCCACAAAACCGAGTGACGGATCACCGCGTCGGCCTGACGCTTCACAAACTAGAACTGGTCATGGAGGGTGATCTGGATGAAATTGTTCAAGCGTTGAAGGCGCAACAGCAGCAGGAAGAAACAGCGAAGGTGTAATCACTGATGGGAGATCCGAAAACCGTCGGCGAACTCGTTGCCTGGGCTCGACGGTCATTGGATAATGCGGGAACGACCAATGTTGCCCAAGAAGCCGTGTGGTTGCTGGCCTCCGCGCTTGAGATGGAGCATCATGCGATAGCCAGTCGCACGGAGCAACCAGTGAGTGTTGAGCAGCTGGCACGTGCGAAGACAGTGGTGTCGAGGCGGATGGCGCGAGAGCCATTACAGTACATTTTGGGGACACAAGAGTTTTGTGGGCTCGACTTTGCCGTGAACCCCTTTGTGCTCATTCCCCGACCGGAGACGGAACTGCTGGTTCAGGTGGTACTCAAGGAGGGAGGCTTGGCGGAAGGCGCGACGCTGATTGATGTGGGGACCGGGTCCGGGTGCATCGCCGTGACACTGGCGACCATCCTCGATGGAGTTCGGATCGTAGCGGTAGACTGCTCAGCTGAAGCGCTGGAAACTGCAAAAAGCAACGCCATAAGTCACGGAGTTGGAGAAAAGATTGAATGGATCGAGGGAGATCTCGTCGATCCGCTGCGAGATCGCCACCTGATCGGGACAGTTGATGTCATTGTCTCGAATCCTCCGTATATCGCCGAGGGAGAATGGGAACAACTCCAGCCCGAAGTGCGAAATTTTGAGCCCCGAGTCGCGTTACTTGCCGGGCAGACAGGGACCGAGTTCCATGAACGTTTGTTCCATGACGCGAAAGAGTTTTTGGCTCCAGACGGATTACTCGTGATGGAAATCGGTCAAGGGCAGCTTCCACTCGTGCGGCAAACGGCGGATTGGGTCGGAGGCTACGCAGGGTTTCAAACCGTCAAAGATGAAGTCGGTATCGAGCGAGTCGTGATCGCCCGGCGAGCAAGTTCGGTCTCCAGGCATGGATGAGATCCTTATCAACGGCGGGAAGCGGCTGTGCGGTGACGTCCGCATCAGCGGCGCCAAGAATTCGGCGCTCCCCATCCTGGCCTCGACCATCCTGGGCGGCGGCGAATGTGTCATCACGAATGTTCCGAGAGTCGTTGATGTGTTGACGATGGGGAAACTTCTGGGAATCCTGGGAGTCAAGGTGTCGCATGAGGGCAATCGTGCCGCTATTGAGGCCGGCAGGATTGAATCCACGGAAGCCCCCTACGATTTGGTGAAGACCATGCGCGCGTCGGTGTTGGTGCTGGGACCATTGCTGGCGCGTTGGGGTGAAGCCAAGGTTTCTCTTCCCGGTGGCTGTGCGATCGGCTCCCGGCCCGTCAATCTTCATCTGGCAGGATTGGCCAAACTGGGAGCCGATATCTCGATCGATCATGGCTATATCACGGCCAAGGCGGCACGGCTCAAAGGCGGACGCATCTACTGTGATACGCCGACTGTGACCGGTACGGAAAATCTCATGATGGCTGCGTCACTTGCAGAGGGTACGACGGTGCTGGAAAACGCGGCCAAGGAGCCTGAAATCTTGGATCTTGCCGATTTTCTCGTCAAGCGCGGTGCCAGAATTCACGGGGCGGGAACGGACGTCATTACGGTGGAGGGAGTGCGCGAACTTCATGGCGGCGACCACGAGGTGATTCCGGATCGTATCGAGGCAGGCACCTATCTGGCGGCAGCTGCGATCACGAGGGGTGACGTGACGGTGACCCACTGCCGCCCGAACCACTTTGAATCGGTGCTGATGAAATTACGCGAGGCAGGCGCCGAGATACAGGAGGAGAAAGACTCGGTGCGCCTGACCATGCCCAAGAGCTTGCGAGGAACAGACGTGAGAACCTTGCCGTTCCCTGGATTCCCCACCGACATGCAGGCCCAAATGGCTGCGTTGATGAGTCTCGCCGAAGGCACCAGCGTGGTCACGGAAACCGTCTTTGAAAGTCGGTTTATGCATGTGGAAGAATTGCGGCGGATGGGAGCCGATATCCGCGTGGAAGGCAATCGGCTCCTCGTGACCGGATGTAAACAACTCACCGGGGCTCCGGTCATGGCCTCCGATCTGCGTGCCAGTGCCGGTCTGATCGTGGCGGGGTTGGCGGCAGAGGGCACGACTCAAGTCCAGCGCGTGTATCATCTTGATCGAGGCTATGAGCGGATCGAGGAAAAACTCGGGGCGTTGGGGGCTCAGATCCAGCGCCGCCCGGCGGGAGCTATTCATTAGGGTCATGCCATGTTGACGATTGCGCTATCCAAGGGAAAGCTCATCGATTCAGCCCTCCAACTGTTCCGGCGCGCTGGCTATCACATGACCGGATTGTCGGGAGAAAGCCGACGACTGATCTTCGTCAGCCGCGAGAACGATATGACCTTCCTCATCGTTCGCCCCAGCGATGTCCCGACCTATGTGGAGCATGGCGGGGCGGACGCCGGTATCGTCGGGAAAGACGTCTTGATGGAGCAGGAAAGTGATGTATACGAACCATTGGATTTGGGGTTCGGAGCGTGTAGAATCTCGGTCGCCGCGCTTCAGGGAGAGGGAGCGAATGGTCGCCTGTCTTCGAAGGTGCGTATCGCGACAAAATACCCTCGAATCACAGAACAGTACTTTAATAAGCGCGGGATTCCGGTCGAGATCATCAAGCTGTATGGCTCGATCGAGTTGGCGCCGGTCGTCGGACTGGCGGATCGGATTGTGGATTTGGTCGAAACCGGCGGCACGCTCAAGGCCCATGACCTCGTCGAAGTGGAAGTGATTGCCAAGTCGTCGGCGCGTTTCATCGTCAACCGGGCGAGCTTTCGCCTGAAGCAGGACCCGCTGATGGCGTTGATTCGAAAGCTTCGTAGTGCGGTGAGGGGGCAAGGGATTGTATCCGGCAACGGCCGTTCGGTGACCGCCGGGAGTCGCAAGAAGAAAGTCGCTCGCTGATGAAAATTATTACACAAGCCGATCGCAGCTTTCTCCCATCCGTGAAAAAGGTCGCGCTTCGAGGGCGTACGACCGGGGCTGCGGTGGAACGAACCGTTCGGCCGATCCTGCAGGCCGTCGAGCGCGGAGGCGATAAAGCGGTTCTCCGTTATACCAAGCAGTTCGACAAAATCGCGTTGAAACCGGAATCGTTGCGCGTGACGGCGGATGAGATCAAGAACGCCTATTTTTACATCCGAAAAGATGAAGGCGATGCGTTGCGTCTTGCAGCTCAGCGGATTACCTCTTTCCACGAGCGACAGCGGACCAAGACATGGATGTATCGGGACGGGGATGCCACGTTGGGGCAAGTCGTTGGACCGGTCGATGCGGTGGGGGTGTACGTGCCTGGAGGGAAAGCCGTCTATCCCTCCTCCGTGCTGATGTGCGCGATTCCAGCCAAGGTCGCGGGCGTCCCACGAATCGTGATGGTCACACCGCCGCAGAAGGACGGAATCAACCCGTATTTGCTGGTTGCGGCTGATATTGCCGGGGTCACGGAGATTTATCGTATCGGCGGTATTCAAGCTGTGGCGGCACTGGCCTATGGAACGAAGACGGTCGACCGGGTCGATAAGATCGTCGGGCCGGGGAATATCTACGTGGCCACGGCGAAACGGTTGCTGTACGGCACCGTCGGCATCGACATGGTTGCCGGCCCCAGTGAATTGCTGGTGGTTGCGGACGATGACGCCAAGCCGGCCCATGTGGCGGCGGACCTCCTCTGTGAAGCCGAGCATGATGAAGACGCACAAGTGTTCCTGGTCACCACATCTGAGCGTTTGGCGAAGGATGTCTCTAAACTGATCCAGAGTCAGCTGAAGGGACTCCAAAGAGAAAAAATCGCCTCGAAATCGATCGCGCGTCATGCCGTGGCATTCGTCGTCCCCACGCTGGATGACGCCATCACGGTGGCCAACGAAATCGCGGCGGAACATTTGACGCTCTCAGTGGACAACCCCTTCGACTATTTGGAGAAGATTCGTCACGCAGGGGCTCTGTTCTTGGGACGCTATACGCCACCCTCTGTGGCTGATTACGTCGCGGGACCGAATCACGTCTTGCCGACGGGAGGAACGGCCCGGTTCTTTTCGCCGCTCTCGGTGAATGACTACGTGAAGGTCAGCAACATCGTGCATTACACCAAGCAAGAGTTAGCAAAGATCAAAGATCCTCTGGTTCGACTCGCGCATATCGAAGGGTTCGATGCCCATGCGAAGTCGGCTCAAAGCAGGTTCTCATGAAGAAGAACGGGTCTGCCCCACGTCAAGCGAACATCCACAGAGCCACGAAAGAAACCGACATCCGTGTCGGGTGGACTTTGGATGGGAGTGGACAAGGGACGATCGACACCGGCATCCCGTTTTTCGACCACATGCTGGAGCTGCTTGCCAAGCATGGGTTCTTCGATCTGACCGTGCAGGCCAAGGGGGATCTCGACATCGATGAGCATCACACCGTAGAGGATGTCGGGATTGTCATGGGCAAAGCGTTCTGCCAAGCCTTGGGGGAAAAAGGGGGGATTAACAGATTTGGGTTTGCCTCAGCGCCGCTCGATGAAACATTAGCCCAGATTAGCGTGGATCTCAGCGGGCGCCCGTTCCTGGTGTATAACGTGAATTTGCCGGATCGAAAGATCAAAGCGTTCGATCTCGGACTATTTGAAGACTTCTTCCAAGCCTTCGTCACCCACGGAGGTCTGAATCTGCACATAAATCTCATGTACGGCCGCAACCCCCACCACATCATGGAAGCCATCTTCAAGGCACTCGCCAAGGCGTTGGATCAAGCGACGATGCTGGAGGAACGGCTAGAGGGGAAGGTCCTGTCGACGAAGGGGATGTTGTAAGGTTTCCCGCGTTTCAAGACATCCCCGTCTCCAGCTAGAACCGATCGGATATTTGTTGTCCCGCCGTTTCATCTTCCGGCTGATACTTGCCAGTGGCAGGAAGCTTCCAGTTGCGGTATTGTTACTCCTCCATCAAGGGCGGAAGGATGTATGATCGCGATCATTGATTACGGGATGGGCAATCTGCGCAGTGTCTCCAAGGCCTTTGAGGCGGTGGGACATCAGGCGATTGTCACGCGTGACACAGCCACCATTCGAAACGCGAGTCATGTCGTCTTGCCGGGCGTCGGGGCGTTTGGGGACTGCATGGCAAATTTGAGGCAATATGGATTGATCGAGCCCATTAGGACTGCGATTCAATCGGGCAAACCATTTTTGGGGATTTGTCTCGGGTTCCAACTGCTGTTTACGGAAAGTGAAGAGTTTGGCAAACACGAAGGACTCGACATGTTCCCTGGCAACGTGCGAGCTTTTTCGAAGGATACTGCCTTGAAGGTTCCTCACATGGGATGGAATCAAGCGAACATCAAAAGCCCGTGCCCACTCTATGAGGGCATTGCAGACGGAGCGAATTGGTATTTCGTCCATTCATTTTTTGTGGATCCAGCCGACAAGCAGATCACTGCCACGACGACGAGCTACGGTATTCCCTTTGTCTCCAGTATTTGGAAAGACAATGTGGTCGCGTGCCAGTTTCATCCGGAGAAGAGTCAAACGGTGGGGCTGCAATTGATCAAGAATTTTGGGGCCTGGAAGTGAGGAGGCAAGCCATGCGGTCCCGCGTGAGCCGAGCGATATATGTCGTTGCCTTGGCAGCAATTGCATCCGGCTGCAGCGGATCGAAGGTGGCGACGAAGTCGGCTCCGGAGCTCACTCGATACCAGGTTCGCTCCATTGCAGTGATGCCGTTCACATCGATTGCCACGCCTCAGGCAAGTGATCAAGACAATCACGTTCTTCCGGCTCCCGACAGTGTCCGCCGGTCCGATATTTCGTTGGGCGTTCCGCTGGCTGCGCCACCTCCACCGAAGAAAACCATGGTGGTGCCGGGACATGCGGCTGAAAAGGTGACGGAATTGTTCTGGGGACGTCTCCAGAAACGGAAAGGAATTCAGGTATTATCTCCCGGCGATGTAGTTCGAAGGGCTTCAGCCGATGGAGATCTGAATCAAATGGAGCCGGAAAAGGCCGCTGCGATCGTTGCACAACGACTGAACGTCGATGCCGCATTGATCGGTCTGGTATCGGTCTATCAGGAGCGTGTGGGCAGTCGCCTGGGGGCCAGTCCTCCCGCAACCGTCGGTTTCGAAGCCAAGGTGGTAACGGCGGACGGACACGTGCTCTGGGTCGGCAGATACTATGAGCGGCAGCGGCCGATGAACGAAGATCTTATCGGATTCTTGCAACGATGGGCGTTCGTGACGGCGGGCGAATTGGCGGAATACGGCGTGGACAAAGTACTGAAGGAATTCCCGTTCGGAAAGGGGTAGAGAAGAGCACGATGTTGGTCATTCCTGCCATCGATTTAAAGGATGGACGCTGCGTCAGGCTGCGCCAAGGCGATATGGCCGCCGAGACCATCTATTCCGACGATGTCAGGGAAGTCGCGCATACGTGGGAACAGCGCGGAGCCAGCCTGATCCACGTTGTGGATTTGAACGGGGCGGTCGACGGGGAGCCCAAGAATTTGACGCACATCCAGTCCATCCTGAGGTCAATCGGCGTATCGATCCAGGTTGGAGGCGGTATCAGGAGTCTGGATACGGTCCGGCAGTATCTGAACGCCGGTGTGTCGCGTGTGGTGCTCGGTACCGCCGCGCTCACGAATCGGACGTTGCTCAATGACGCGTGCCGAGAGTTTCCCAAGCGAGTCCTGCTTGGACTCGATGCCCGAGATGGCCGAGTGGCGGTCAAAGGGTGGACGGCGCTGTCCGATGTCAAAGCCATAGATCTTTTGAAAGAGCTCGCAGGCTGTTCGATCGGGGCGGTGATCTACACCGACATTGCGCGGGACGGGATGCTCAGTGGCCCGAATCTCTCTGCCCTCAAGGAAATCGTCGCAAGCTCACCATTCCCGGTGATTGCATCGGGAGGTATCACCAGCCTGGAGGATCTGCGAGCTGTGTGGTCGCTTGGTCCACAGATCGAAGGGGCAATAGTCGGCAAGGCGCTCTATGATGGCAAACTGGACTTTCGTGCCGCTATGGCGGCTCTTCGTGAGGTGTAAGGAGTGAGGGGAGACGTGTAAAAAGGACAAAGAGATCCGTCCCCTAACCTCTCACTGATTCGAAATGTTGACCAAGCGCATTATTCCATGTCTGGACGTCAAAGAAGGCCGTGTGGTCAAGGGGGTCAGCTTCGTCAATCTCCGTGATGCCGGGGATCCGGTCGAAGCGGCGGTGGGGTATGATCGTGAAGGAGCGGACGAGCTCTGCTTTCTCGATATCACCGCATCGCATGAAAACCGGAAGACGATCATTGATGTAGTCGAGCGGACGGCGGCCAGGGTCTTCATGCCGGTGACGGTCGGCGGCGGTGTAGGGACGCTCGACGATATCCGAGCCTTGTTGAATGCCGGAGCTGATAAAGTGAGCATCAATACGGCAGCCGTCCGACGCCCTGAGTTTGTCAAAGAGGCCGCTCAACGATTCGGCACGCAATGCATAGTCGTGGCGATCGATGCCAAACGCGCAACTGCCGGTCGATGGGAGATCTTCACGCACGGCGGGCGCACCGCAACCGGAATCAATGTCGTCGAATGGGCCAAGCGGATGGAGCAGTACGGTGCCGGCGAAATTTTATTGACCAGCATGGATCAGGATGGTCGGCAGACCGGATACGACCTGGATCTCACCGCGACTCTGTCAGGAGCCTTGTCGATTCCGGTGATTGCGTCGGGCGGAGTCGGGACGCTGGAGCATCTGTACGATGGTTTTGTGAAGGGGAAGGCCGATGCGGTCTTGGCCGCGTCCATTTTCCATTTTCGAACCTATACGATCGCCCAAGCGAAGTCGTATTTGCTGGACCGAGGTGTTCCAGTGCGGGTGGTGGATGTGCGTTCTGAGGTTGCGTGACATGGTGAACGTGGCGACGGCCGACAAGCTCAAATTCGATGGACAGGGTCTTCTGCCGGCGATCATTCAAGATTGGCTCGACGGCACGGTGCTGATGCTTGGGTATATGAACCAAGAAGCGATGGCCAAGACCCTTGCCACAAAGAGAGTTCATTTTTGGAGCCGTTCTCGGAATACGTTATGGGAAAAGGGCGAAACCTCCGGCCATACGCTTCATGTCAAGGAGCTTTTCATTGACTGTGACGCCGACACCATTCTCGTGAAAGCGCAACCTG
Organism: uncultured Nitrospira sp.; assembly: GCA_964435885.1. Classification (GTDB taxonomy): domain Bacteria; phylum Nitrospirota; class Nitrospiria; order Nitrospirales; family Nitrospiraceae; genus Nitrospira_D. The sequence continues at coordinate 11,287 of CAYTAS010000042.1, forward strand.
TCGGACCGACGTGCCATACAGGCGCACGAGCGTGCTTCTTTTCCAGACTGGATGAACAGGGACAAGTCCCTTCCATGAATGCGGATGATGCTCAAGGTGGAATTCTTGAAAGTATTCTCCGCACGATTCGAGATCGCCGTTGCACCCCCCAGCCTGGTTCCTACACCTCCAAGTTGTTCGAGGGCGGGCACGATAAGATTCTGAAAAAAGTGGCGGAAGAGGCCGGCGAGGTCTTGTTGGCGTCGAAAGGGGGCAAGAAGGAGGAAATCATCTACGAAACGGCCGATTTGTTCTTTCATACACTCATGGTTCTTGGGTATCACGATCTCTCGTTACCGGACATCTATGGAGAGTTAGGACGGAGATTCGGGAAGTCGGGGCTGAGGTCATGAAAGAAGCAGTACGTTCATCCAATCGTGAACTCAGCAGGCAGGCATCAGCGTTGAAAGCCGCTTCATGAGGTCGATATGAGCGATTGTCTGTTTTGCAAGATCGTAGAGAAAAGGATTCCGGCGAAGCTCATTCAGGAGGATGAGCACACGGTGGCCTTTGACGACATCCATCCCCAGGCCCCTGTCCATACCTTGGTGATCCCCAAACGGCATGTTACTGCCGTTCACGACTTGGGACTGGAGGATGAAGCGCTGTTCGCGAGATTACTGATGAGCTGCACAAGGGTGGCGGCTCTGAAGGGCGTCCAGAATTCCGGCTATCGAATCGTGACGAACACCGGGAGAGACGCGGGGCAAACCGTCTTCCATCTTCATTTTCATGTGATGGGTGGAAGGCCTATGACCTGGCCTCCCGGTTGACAGAGTTTCGCAATTGACAGATTTTTGACCCGTCTGTTAATCTGAACGGTCAACTCTTTCGACAACTTAGCGCCGACTCGTCCTGTTAAGCGAGTTACGACTCCAGGAGCTGAGACTCTCGTGGGGCAGGGTTTGATTTCCGAGGATACGATCGAACGTATTAAGGGCCGGGTGGATATTACCGACATCGTGAGCCACCACGTCTCCTTGAGCAAGGCCGGTCCGAACCTCAAAGGATTGTGCCCCTTTCATCACGAAAAGACCCCGTCTTTTACCGTGAGCCCATCGAAGCAAATCTTCCACTGTTTCGGCTGCGGCGCCGGCGGCAACGTCTTTACATTTCTTTCACGCCTGACCGGGGCAAGCTTTCCGGAAGTGGTGCGAGATCTTGGACGGACCGTCGGGATCGAAGTTGAGGAGAGAGTCACTGGCTCCGGTCTCCAGGCGATGATCGCGCATACCGTGGAGCGAATTAATCAGGCAGCAGCAGCTTGGTTTCAGGGGAATCTGCGTGATGAGCGAGCCGGCTTAGAGGCTCGTGAGTACTTAGCCAGCCGAGGAGTCGAATCGGGCATGATCGACCTGTTCGGAATCGGCGTTGCCCCGACGGAGTGGGAGGGGTTGCTTCGGGCTTTGACCAATAAAGGATTTTCACCTAGTGATCTTGCAACGGCCGGTTTGGTGATTGCTCGAACCAACAAGTCGGGATTCTATGACCGGTTCCGCGCCCGCGTGATGTTCAGGATCACGGATCTGCGAAAACGTGTGGTGGGGTTCGGCGGCCGCGTCTTGGGCGATGGCACACCCAAGTATCTGAACTCCTCCGATACGGCGCTCTTCAAGAAAGGCCAGACGCTGTTTGCGCTTGATCAGGCCAGAAACGCGATTACCAAGACGAAAACCGTCATCGTGGTCGAGGGCTATTTCGACGCAATTGCGCTCCATCAAGCAGGACTGACGAATGCCGTGGCGACTCTGGGGACAGCCCTCACGTCCGATCATGTACAGGTTCTGCGGAGATTTGCCTCGAAGGTCGTGCTACTGTTCGACCCCGATGCCGCAGGAGTGCGAGCCGCGTTGAGAGGGTTGGATTTGTTTGTGAACAGCGGGCTGGGGGTCAAAGTTGTGACGTTGCCGGTGGGAGAAGACCCCGATACGTATGTTCGGAAGGAAGGCTCTGGGGCCTTCGCCCGTTTGGAGGAGCAAGCTCCAAGTTTGTTGGACTTTGCGCTCGAACAGAGCCTCAAGACGTCGGAGGCGAGTACGATCGAGGGACGAATCCGCAGCGTGGATGAAATCCTCCGCATTCTGCAGAAGAGCGAGCATCCGATCGAGCGCGAAGAGCGTCTGAAAGTCGTGGCCGAGCGGCTTGGAATCAATCAATCTCGCCTGATCGAGCGCTATCCTACCCTGGTCCAACAGCAACGGCAAGGTTCTGGAAGACCGCGACAAATGGGTACCAGTGCTCCGACGGAAGCAATGTTCAAGGGGGTGCCTGAGGAACGAGATCTCGTGGTGCTTCTGTTGCGCGGCAAGCTTTCGGCGGCCGATGTACGGCGTCTGAAGCCGGAACAGTTTTCACTCGGAGGCTGTCGCAAGCTCGTCGAGCTGGCCCTGGATCAGGTGGATCGTGACGGTCGCATTCAAGTTCAACCGCTATTGGCTCGGTCGGTGGGTGATCAAGGTTGCGGCGGCATTGCGACGGAATTATCACTTCGCGACGATCATTTTGATGACGAATCGGCCCATGTAAAGGACTGTCTGGATCGCCTGGAGCGCAAGCGGTCGGACCAGACGATGAGGGAGCTCATCGCGAGATTGAAAGCAGCCGAGCGGGAAGGTCGTACGGACGAAGCGGGTTTGCTCAACGTTCAAATCAATGAAATTCGAATGCAGAAATCCGGCACGCCGACCGCCGGGATGGTTTCACTGGTGAAGGAGTAGTCATGTCGAAACAAGAATTGCTTGGTGAGGTAAAGAAGCTGATTACGATCGGGAAGGAAAAAGGCTTTCTGACCTATGACGAGCTGAACAACACCTTGCCCGCCGAAGTGGTGTCCTCGGACCAGTTCGGCAGCATTATGGCCATGTTCGGGGAGATGGATATCGAAATCGTTGAGACCGCGGATGGAGAGCGGGTGCAGAAACGATCGGACGGGGACATCGGCGAAGATGCGGAAGAGGTCGAGTCTGACTCCGAGGATGATAACGATAAAGCGATCGATTTGACACCCGGCGCCCTCAGCCGGACGGACGATCCGGTGCGCCTGTACCTCAAGGAAATGGGTAGTGTGGCGCTCCTCAGCCGCGAAGGCGAAATCGAAATCGCAAAACGGATAGAAGAAGGCAAGAATGATATTGCCTCGGTGATCTATGGCATGCCGATGACCATAGAGTTTGTCTTGGCGCTCCGGGACCAACTGAAAAACGGCAAGATCGACGTGCGCGAAATCGTACCAATTCAAGAGACTGAAGAGGATTTCGAGGAAGAACAACAACCAGTGGAGCGAGATTACGAGGAGCTGAGGGTCAAAACGTTAGATGCGCTGAACTCCGTCCGGAAAGTCTCCCTCGCGCTGAAAGGGCTTGCCGATAAAGGGCGGCATCTCGGCAATGATCCGGTCAAACAAAAGAAGTTCAAGAAGCAGTTCGATGCCATCCGCCAGCAAGTGGTGACGAAGATTGAATCGGTGAATCTCCATGGGGTGTTGAAAGACCGGATGGTGCAGCGTGTCCGTGAGCTGGCCCTCCAGATCAGAGCGGCTGAGCGGGAAGCGGTCAGCTGTCAACGGCGAATCGGGGTGGCTGGCGAGGCGGGAGCGGAGCTGCTGAGAAGGATGTGCCGGAGCCGCCAGGATTTCCTGGCGGTCAAACGGAAGACCGGAGTCTCGGAAGAGGCCCTGCTGGAGATTCGCAAAGTCTATCAAGCCGCCAAGGGGAAGGTGCGGCAACTCGAAGCGGAGGAAGCGCTCGTTCCGGCTGAAGAAATCAAAGATGCGGTCAAACAGCTCGATATTGCCGAAGAAAAGGTAAAACGCGGGAAGGCCGAGCTGGTCGAAGCGAATTTGCGGCTCGTGGTGAGCATTGCCAAGAAATACACCAACCGCGGCCTTCAGTTCCTCGATCTGATTCAGGAGGGCAACATCGGCCTCATGAAGGCGGTGGACAAGTTCGAGTACAAGCGCGGGTATAAATTCAGCACGTATGCCACCTGGTGGATCAGGCAGGCGATCACTCGGGCGATTGCGGACCAGGCGCGCACGATTCGTATTCCGGTGCACATGATTGAGACCATCAACAAGCTCATTCGGACGTCGAGGCACCTGGTGCAGAAGCTGGGGCGAGAACCGCTTCCCGAAGAGATCGCCGAACGCATGGATCTGCCGTTGGACAAGGTCCGGAAGATCTTGAAGATCGCCCGTGAGCCGATCTCACTTGAGACGCCGATCGGCGAAGAAGAAGACAGCCATTTGGGAGATTTCATCGAAGATAAAAAGGCTGTGTCTCCGTTGGAGGCGGCGATTCGCTACGATTTGCAACGCCAGATCAACAGCGCGTTGGAAACGCTGACGCCTCGTGAGGAGAAGGTGTTGCGTAAGCGGTTCGGCATCGGTGAAGCGACGGACCATACGTTGGAAGAAGTGGGACAGGACTTCGAAGTGACACGCGAGCGTATTAGGCAAATCGAAGCGAAAGCGCTGAGAAAACTCCGGCATCCAAGCCGAAGCAAGAAGCTCAGGAGCTTCGTCGAAAGTTTATAGGGTCCGCACAGGTGCAGGCGGCGTGATTTGACTCCACTCGAAGGGTCGGCCTAAAATCCCGATTCTTTATGGAGACGACCGGCAGGGCTGAGGCCGATGGCCGCCGTTAGGCATGTGGCGCTCATCCGGCCGTCGGTTGGAGCCTGTCCCTTCCGATCGGGCCCATAGCTCAGGTGGTTAGAGCGGCTGACTCATAATCAGCTGGTCCTAGGTTCAAGTCCTAGTGGGCCCACCAACCGGGCGGATTTCTCCCGCTTCAATGCCCCGGCATTGAGGGAAAGGGTAGAGTGAATCAGAAGCTTTCCCCACTCATTGAGTTGCAAAAACTCGATCTCCGGATCATGGAGATCACTGAAACTCGCCGAAAAATTCCCGAGCGCCTTCATGCCGCCGAGGCGCCTCTCAGAGAGGCGATTCGACTGTTGAACGACACAAAGGCCGCTGTGGATGCCGCGACCAAGGAACGGCGCGCGCACGAAAAGGATCTCGAGGCGCATGAGGCCCATACCGAGAAGATGAAATCGCACGCGGCCAATCTGAAGACCAACAAGGAATATCAAGCGCATTTGTTCGAGCTGGAGTTGGCCAACAAGAAGCGAGGAGACTTTGAAGAAAAGATTCTGCTGTCGATGGACAAGGCCGATCAACTCCAGCAGGGCGCCAAAGAACTTCAAGACAGGAAGGATGTTCTGGAGAAGGCCTTTACACAGGAAAAGCAGGGATTAGAGGCACAAGATAAGGAGCTGGCAACCGAACTGGCACAGCTCGAAACCCAGTACCGGGATGCGTCTCTGAAGATTGAAAAAGGTCTGCTCGATCGGTACAACCAAGTGAAGGCGTCACGAAAGGATCAGCCTCTTGCTGCGGTGCGAAACGGGATGTGCGCCGGATGCCGCCTCCAAATCCCGCCACAGCTCATTGCGCAAGTCAAACGCTCGGATGATCTGCATGTCTGCCCCTATTGCCGCCGGATGCTCTATTGGGAAGGAGAGCCGGCGACCGAAACGTCGCACTCTCTCAGCGAAGCCAAAAAAGCCGATATGGAAGTTGGGGAGTCAGTCTAAGCCGATTGTCCCTCATCTACCACCTATCCCAAGCCGGAACTGAGAAGCAGCTATCGGGTGCGACTCTTGTGGAAGGCTGGATCCAATCTGATTCATGTGTATCTCCTTCGATACGAGTAATGGCCGGATCCTCACCACACGATCTGCATTTGTCTTTCCGAAAAACAGCCACATCGAGCACGTTATCAACCTGGCGAAGAGGTTGCTAAAGCTCCTTGAGCAGAGAAGGTCGCAATGACGTCCTATCGCTCCTCGCTCTTCTCACACGCCAAGGAGGTGTCCAATAAGGTCCGCGATCACGTTCGATCATGTTCGGCAAGTTCGCATGGGCTGGAGCAGACGTCTAACCGAATCCATTCTGGAACAGCTCGGGAGTCATCAGCTGTTTATGGATGTCGATATCATTCCAGAGGTTTTGGTCTCTAGAAAGCTTGCGAGATGCCGGCATTAGGAGGGAGAACCGGTCGCGGAGCCTTCCTACCATTAAAGAGTTCCTATCGCCATGTCCCCGTGCCACCAGCAGATGCAGGTCCTGCTGGTGACGATGGTGCAAGGTCTATTCGTGATGCCAAGAGAACGAACCTCACTTTGTGCGTCCTGGCCGAAGGTCGGTAGACTATCATATAAGCGGTTGTCGTCAGGAATTGATGGCTAGGATGAAGGTTGCGAGGCATCGGCACGATGAGCGGAATGCCATTGACTAGGCCAGGTTTGCCAGCACCGCATTCGTGGTTTTGAAATGCAGTTTCGCCACTGATCCCAGCCGTTCTTGCCCATGTTTCTTGATGATCATCTTGGCGGCGAGTTCGACGGCGGGAGAGGCACCTTTGGGGAGGGTGATTCCCACCTCACTGGAGAGTCGTTTGATTCGCAGCAAAAATTCTGCGCGAGCCACGATCGATGCGGCAGCAACGGCCACGTCGGATTCTGCCTTGGTTCGTTGTTCGAGCGCGATGGTCCGTCCCTTTTCTTGTAGCGCGTTCAGAATCAGTCGCTCATGGCCGAACTGATCAGAGATGGCTCGTTCGCAGGTGATGCCCCGTTCGAGTAAATTTTCCAGCGCCTTGGCATGGCCCCAGGCAAGCAAGCGATTCAGATTCTTAATCTTGGTGTAGAGTTCGTTGTACTTCTGCGGCCCGATGGCGATGACGCTGTGCGGGCAGATGGTCCTGATGTCGAGAGCCATTTCCAGCACTCGCCCATCGGACAGCTTCTTACTGTCCCGCGCACCCATGAGTCTCAGCTCGCCTTGGGTGGTCGCATCCACGAAGACGGCGGCAATGACGAGCGGGCCGAAGTAGTCGCCCTTTCCTGATTCATCGATACCGATACGCTCGATCGTGTGAGTTGGTTGTGCCGTCATGCTGGCCGTACGCCTCCCTCTGGAAATTATTCCTGGGGGCGCGGTACTCTACCAACCGAGTCCGAAGCGGTCAATCCAACCGGATCAACCAGGATTCGATTTGACGGGAGGATCGACGATGTGTGCGTGGCGATTGAAGCGAACGACCATCATGCTCTGTATGCTCACGGTTACGGTGAGCGTGGCGGGATGTGAGACGAATCCCTATACCGGTCGCAAGCAGTTAGTGATGACGTCCATTGGGCAAGAAATGCAGATGGGGGCCCAAGCGTACAATCAGGTGAAGAGCGACCCCAACATGCGGCCCTCGCAAGATCCTCGTGAGATTGAACCGGTCAAGCGGGTGGCGGCTCGGATTGTCGAGGCGGCGAAACGGTCGAAGTATGCCGAGACGGCGAAGCAGTTTCAGTGGGAAGTGACGGTCATCAAGGACGATAAAACGGCCAACGCCTTTGCGCTGCCTGGCGGCAAAATGGCGGTCTACACCGGTATGTTCCCAATGGCTAAAACGGAGGCCGGATTAGCGGCGGTGATGGGGCATGAGGTCGTGCATGCATTGGCTCGCCATGGGGCGGAGCGGATGAGTCAGGGGCAGGTCGCGAATGTCGGGTTGCAGGTTGTCGGTGCGGCGATCGGACTGAGTGGCGGCAATCCGATGCTGAGCCAGGCGACCATGGCCGCACTTGGCGCGGGAGCGCAGGTCGGCGTTCTGCTTCCATTCAGTCGAAAGCATGAATCGGAGGCGGACCACGTCGGGATTCTGTTGGCGGCTGATGCCGGGTATGATCCTCGCGAGTCGATCGCGCTCTGGGAACGGATGGCAGAGGCGACGAGGGGTGGTGGGCCGTCGGAATTCTTGTCGACCCATCCGAGTCACGACACCCGCATCGATCAATTAAAGAAATGGATGCCGGAGGCGATGGCGATTTATCAGAAGAGGGCTCAGATGCCGGCCAAGCCGTTACCAGAAGTAGGGGGTAACTGAGGGCGCTTGATTCCTTTGATCCGGCGTAACACGGATCTAACAGTCCGCTTGTAACGGACCGGGCTCATTCTTTATACTGGTTCTGCGTGAGTGGAAGATTGGATGGTCGCTCGGTGCCTAGCGCATCGGGAGGAAAGTCCGGACTCCACGGGTAGGGCGCTGGGTAACTCCCAGGCGGAGCAATCCGACACCAGCACCACAGAAATCAAACCGCCGATGGCCAAGGCGATGGGATCCCATCTGGTCGCTGCGGCTCAGGTAAGGGTGAAACGGTGGGGTAAGAGCCCACCGCGGTGGTGGTGACATCACTGGCACGGTAAGCGTCGCTCGGTGCAAGGCCAAATAGGAAGACATGTACCGCGCGCTCTTCACGGGGTGCTGTACACCGACTGGCCCGGTCGAGGTCTTCGGGTAGGTCGCTTGAGGTTCGAGGCAACTCGAATCCCAGAGAAATGATCATCCATGCAAAGCGGGCAACTTCTTTGCGGGACAGAATCCGGCTTATAGATCTTCCGCTCACGCTTTTTCTGAAACACTTCGTGGCTGGTACTCTCGGGGATTCACGTGGCGCTGTATTGACGGGTCTTGATGGGGATGTTAGGATCTCAAATCTTTCCCCTTGATTTCAAAGACATTTCTGCATGATGATGCGTCCTTCGTGGGGCGTGTCCTTCTAATATCTGCCTACTTGTAGGCAGATCCTATCATGCAGTCGCAGGGAGGGTTGTCATGAAACTCACCGGTGCTGAAATCTTCATCGAATGCCTGAAGCGTGAAGGAGTGAAGACCATCTTCGCGCTTCCCGGCGGAGTCGTCCTGAAGATTTTCGATATACTCCACCAGCAGAAAGATGTTGAAGTAATCCTGACACGCCATGAGCAGGGCGCGGGCCATATGGCGGAGGGCTATGCGAAGGCGACTGGAAAGGCCGGAGTATGTCTGGTCACCTCGGGCCCGGGTATGACCAACGTCATTACGGCATTAGCCGATGCCTATATGGATTCCGTTCCGCTGGTCTGTTTCAGCGGCCAAGTCTCCACCAATTTGATCGGGAATGATGCGTTCCAGGAAGCGGACAACGTTGGGTTGAGTCGTCCCTGCACGAAATACAATTTTCTCGTCAAAGACGTGAACGATCTAGCCGGGACGATCAAAGAGGCGTTTTATATTGCGACAACCGGTCGCCCGGGGCCCGTGCTCGTCGATATTCCGAAAGACGTGTCGATGGCCAAAGCGGAATTCACCTATCCGAACTCGGTCTCGATCCGGGGGTACAACCCGACCTACGAAGGAAACAAGTGGCAGATCAAGCAGGCCGCCGAAGCGATTATGAAGGCCAAGAAGCCGATTCTGTATGTGGGTGGCGGTGTGGTCTTCTCCGGCGCTTCTCAAGAACTCATCGAGTTGGCCGAAATGACGCAGATTCCCGTGGATATGACGTTGATGGGGCTCGGCGCGTTTCCGGGAGAACACCCGCTCTCCATGGGCATGCTCGGGATGCACGGGACCTATCAGGCCAATATGGCCATGCATTATTCCGATCTGGTGATCGCCATCGGCGCACGGTTTGATGACCGCGTGACGGGGAAAGTGTCGGAGTTCTGTCCCCATGCGAAGGTGATTCATGTGGATATCGACCCGACGTCCATTCGTAAGAACATCCACGTGGACATTCCCATCGTCGGAGACTGTAAGACTGTGCTCCGTGAGTTGAACCAGCTCTTACGCGCGACCGTCAACGGTGAGCAAAAAGACCTTCGAAAGCCGTGGTGGGATCAGATCAGAGAATGGCAACAGGCTCATCCTTTGACCTATCAGCAGGAGCAAGATGGGCCGATCAAACCACAGCAGGTGGTCAAGCGGTTATACGAGCTGACGAAGGACCGTGATCCGATCGTCGCGACCGATGTCGGGCAGCACCAAATGTGGGCCGCCCAGTATTTCAAGTTGGCCAAGCCGAATCGATGGCTGACCTCGGGGGGGCTTGGGACGATGGGATTTGGATTCCCTGCCGCCATGGGCGCACAAGCCGCGTTCCGGGACCGGCTAGTGCTCTGTATTGCCGGAGACGGCAGCGTCCAGATGAATATGCAGGAAATGGCGACGGCGGTGGTGAGCAAGTTGCCGGTGAAGATCATCATCTTGAATAATGGATTTCACGGCATGGTCAGGCAATGGCAAGACCTGTTTTACGAAGGGCGCTATGCCTCGAGTTATCTGGATACGACTCCGGATTTCGTCAAACTGGCTGAAGCCTTTGGAGCCGTGGGATTGAGGGTCAAGAAGGTCGGTGATCTCGACGCCGTATTGAAAGAGGCCTTATCTACGGACAAACCCGTGATCGTGGACGTGCCGACCTATCCCTATGAAAATTGCTATCCGATGATCCCGGCCGGGGGTTGCAATCATGAGATGATTTTGGAGGATCCGCCGGAGTTGAAGAAGAAGCAATCAGGTTCGACGAAAGTGACGCCGGAAGATAAGGATACGGTCTTAACGGCATAAGAGAATAGGAGTAAGGGCATAGGCGGAGAGCTGACGGCACGACCCTGAAATCCGTTCAGGTTGTTTTTGCCATACGCCATCGGCCATAAGCTCTGTGTATTCGTATGGAACACATCATTTCCGTGACTGTCGAAAATAAGTTCGGAGTTCTGTCGCGTGTGGCCGGATTGTTCAGCGGGCGAGGTTTTAACATCGAGAGCTTGTCGGTCGCCCCGACGCTTGACCCGTCTATGTCTCAGATGACGATAGTGACGTCGGGTGATGAGCGGATCATTGAGCAGATCGTGAAGCAACTGAACAAACTCATCGATGTGATCAAAGTGGTGGATCTGAACGAAACGGAGTTTGTCTCACGAGAGACCGCGATCATCAAGGTCCATACGAAGGACCAGGATCGAGCTGAAGCGCTCAGGATTGTGGACATCTTTCGGGCGAACGTGATCGATTCCACGCCGACGACCTATACGATCGAAGTATCCGGGGATCCCAAGAAGATTGAGGCGATCATCAACCTGCTCCAGCCTCTTGGGATCAAGGATTTGGTCCGCACCGGCCGCGTTGCCGTTGCTCGTGAGCCGGTTCGTCCCGCAGCCGTCCAGGCAAAGAAAGTGGCTCGCGAATAGCGTCCTTCGAGAAGAGTGGCCGATTGTTATCTATTGATGGATGAGGGAAAGGGTGTTCCATGAAAATCTACTACGATAAGGATGCCGATCTTCAGCAGATTCGAAACAAGAAGGTAGCCGTGATCGGTTACGGAAGTCAGGGGCATGCGCATGCGCTGAACATGAAAGAAAGCGGTGTCGCCGTCGTGATTGGGTTGCGTGAAGGGGCGTCTTGGAAGAAAGCGGAGCAGAGCGGGCTGAAAGTCATGCCGGTAGCCGATGCGGTGAAGGCCTCGGATATCATGATGATTCTGGCGCCGGACGAGGCGCAAGCCGCCATCTATCGGCAAGACGTCGCGCCCAATCTGAAGCCTGGATCCTACTTGGCCTTTGGGCATGGGTTCAATATTCACTTCGGGCAGATTGTGCCGCCGGCCTCCATCAATGTGTTCATGGTAGCCCCCAAGGGGCCCGGGCATTTGGTCCGTTCTGAGTATACCAAGGGCAGCGGCGTCCCCTGTTTGCTGGCCATCCATCAAGATCCCAGCGGCACCACGAAGCAGGTCGGTTTGGCTTACGCGAGCGCGATCGGTGGGGGACGCGCCGGCGTCATTGAAACGAATTTTCGGGAAGAGACCGAGACCGATCTCTTCGGGGAGCAGGCGGTCCTCTGCGGAGGATTGACCTCGTTGATCCAGGCCGGCTATGAAACCTTGGTCGAAGCCGGGTACTCGCCGGAGATGGCCTACTTCGAATGCTTGCACGAGGTCAAACTCATCGTCGACCTCATTTATCAGGGTGGGATCGCCAACATGCGCTACTCGATCAGCACGACGGCGAAGTATGGCGATGTTACCCGAGGCCCGCGCGTCGTTACGGAACAGACGAAGCAGGAAATGAAGAAGATCCTCGATGAAATTCAGACCGGGCGATTCGCCAAAGAGTGGGTCCTTGAGAATCAAGCCAATCGTCCGGTGTACAATGCGCTGCTCGGCAAGGGCGAAGCGCATCCGATCGAGGCGGTCGGATCGAAACTTCGGGCGATGATGCCGTGGCTTAAAAAGGATCAACTCGTCGATAAGACGAAGAACTGAGGTCATGCTGTGGCAGATCGTGCTGTCGGCGTTCCCTTTGCGAAAGAAGGAATTCCCTTCATTGCCGTCCCTGCCGGCGTTACACTGATTGCTGGTTGGTTAGGCTGGCCGTTCGTCGCATTCCTTGGCGGAATCGCGACGTTGTTCTCTGCCTGGTTCTTCAGGAATCCGGCCAGAGTGATTCCGACAGGGCATAATCTTCTCGTTGCCCCCGGTGATGGAAAGGTAATTGCCATCGAAGAAGAATTTGAACCTCGATATCTGAAAGAGCGCAGTATCAGGCTGACGATCTTTTTGAATGTGTTCGATGTGCATATCAATCGGATGCCCTGTGATGGGGTGGTGGAAGGGGTTCAGTATCAGCCGGGACTGTTTTTGGTCGCGAGTAAACCGGACGCCACGTTGAGGAACGAACAAAACGCGGTGATGATTAAGACGCACGAAGGTATCAAGGTCTTGTGCGTGCAAGTCGCTGGATTGATTGCACGGCGCATCGTCTGTTGGATTTCTGAACGTGAACAGGCCATACGCGGTGAACGGTTCGGCTTGATCCGGTTTGGCTCGCGCATGGATACGTTTCTTCCGATCGGCACCAAGATTCGTGTGGCAGTCGGGGATCGTGTGAAGGGCGGTGAAACCATCATTGGAGAGTTGCCATGAAAACGGCAGGCTTCAAGAGTTCGTTTAGTAAAGAAGGAAAGCGACGCAAAGCGGCCATGCATCTCATCCCGAATCTGTTCACGACCGGCAACCTGTTTTGCGGAGTGTTCGCCATCCTGTCCGTGTTCAACGGCAAGTATCTTGAAGCGGCCATTGCGATTCTCGTTGCGATGATTTTTGATGTACTCGATGGCAAATCTGCGCGGTTGACCAATAGTACGAGCCAATTCGGCTTGGAGTATGACTCATTGTCCGATGTGGTGTCGTTCGGCGTCGCACCGGGTCTGTTGATTTACTCCTGGGCGTTGAGCGGACAGGGGACGTTCGGCGTCGCCGTGATGTTTGCCTACGTGGCGATGGGCGCCGTGCGGTTGGCGCGATTCAACTCTACGGTCGCGTTAGCGGACGGGAAATATTTTACCGGGCTGGCCATTCCGGCCGCTGCCGGAGTCGTCGCGTCTCTCGTGGTATTTGATCATTACATTCTCAAGATGGGAGCGGAAGTCAAGCCGATCGTAGCCTTGATCATGACCTTGATGCTGGCGTTCTTGATGGTCAGTACCATCAAGTATCGCAGCTTCAAAGATCTGAAATTCAAGGGGCACCGGCACATCACCTATCTCGTCTGGGGGATTCTTGCGTTGATGATGGTGGCGGCTTTGCCGGCGGTCATGCTCTTTTTCGTGTTCGCCGGATACGCATTGATGGGGCCGGTCGAAAAATTATGGTGGTTGGTCGCTCCATCTGCCGGGAAAAAGCACGCTGGGAAGGTCGACCCCTCGCCGATTGAAACCAGGTCGTAACCGTGAATATCGGGAGGAATCTCGAAACGCTGAACGGCAACGACGAGGAGTAGTAGGCGAACAATCTCGAATCGGGATAGCGCATATCCTATAGAGAGCTGGTGGGTGGTGCAAACCAGCCTAGATTCCGCCGAACTCGCCTCCGAGCCGAATCTCCGAAGATGATAGTAAGAGATTCCGCCTTGCCCTCGTAAGGGGCAGAACGAAGGGCCTGCACGACCGGATCGGTTGTCAGGCTGAATCAGGGTGGTACCACGGAGCGCGAGTCAAGCCTTCGTCCCTGGGTCACACGGGATGAAGGCTTTTGTTTTACAAGCTGCTGAAAAGCCTTCCCGCTGCGTTCTCAGTCGTTCGAACCCCTCAACGTACCAAACGCGTACGCCTCGGGGCTCTCACTCCTTGCGGCCTTGCCGGAAGGACTTTTTGAGCAGCTTGTGAATCGGAGGTTACAGATGGCACGCATGATCAGAATATTCGATACGACATTGAGAGACGGCGAGCAATCACCGGGAGCCAGCATGAACGTGGAGGAGAAGGTCATGGTGGCCAAACAACTGGCGAGGCTCGGTGTCGATATCATCGAAGCAGGATTTGCGTACAGTTCACCCGGAGATTTCGAAGCAGTTCGGCGGATTGCTCAGGAAGTGGAGGGGCCAACGATCTGCAGCCTTGCGCGCGCTCGCCCGGAGGATATTGATCGCGCATGGGAAGCGTTACAAGGGGCTCCGAATGTGCGCATCCACACGTTCTTGTCGACGTCCGATATTCACCTCAAGCACCAGTTTCGGATGACTCGGGAGCAGGCGAAACAGCGGGCCGTGGAAATGGTCCAGCGGGCTCGCGGCTACGTCGGCGACGTCGAATTTTCTCCGATGGATGCCAGCCGGTCTGATCCATCCTTTCTCTACGAAGTCATCGAAGCGGTCATTGCCGCGGGGGCAGGCACCATCAACATTCCCGACACGGTGGGATACGCGGTTCCACAGGAATTCGGCGCGCTGATAAAGGGAATTTGCGAGAGAGTTCCAAATTCCAAGCAAGCCGTCATTTCCGTCCATTGTCACAACGATTTGGGTGTCGCGGTCGCCAACAGCTTGGCAGCCATCATCAATGGGGCCGGTCAGGTGGAGTGTACGATCAACGGCATCGGGGAGCGGGCCGGTAATACGTCATTGGAGGAAATCGTCATGGGCCTCAGGACCAGGAAGGACTTCTACCGCGCCGATACAGGGATCAAGACGGAAGAGATCGCAAAAACCAGTCGCTTAGTGAGCAAGATCACGGGGATGGTCGTGCAACCCAACAAGGCGATCGTGGGGGCCAACGCCTTTGCCCATACCTCGGGTATTCATCAAGACGGCTTGCTCAAGGACAAGACAACGTATGAAATCATGCGACCGGAATCCATCGGGTTGGTTGAGAGCCAGATGGTGATGGGAAAGCTTTCCGGTCGGCATGCGTTTCGTCTGCGCTTGGAAGAGTTGGGATATCAGCTCAGCGAGAAAGAGGTCAATCATGCCTTCGAGCGGTTCAAGAAGCTTGCCGATCAAAAGAAGGAGATCTTCGAGGAAGACCTCGAGGTCATCGTGTCGGAAGAGTTGTCGAAGATGGCCGACCGCATCACATTAACGGCACTGCGCGTTTCGAGCGGAACCAGCCAGATCCCAACCGCCACCGTCGAATTGGAGGTGGACGGCAAAGCCATGGCACAAACCGGGACGGGCGACGGTCCGGTGGATGCCGTCTACCGAACGATTGCGGCGATCACGCAGACCAAGAGCAAATTGCTGATGTATGTCGTGAAGGGGATCACAGGTGGTACCGATGCGCAGGGGGAAGTTTCGGTGCGGGTTCAAGAAGACGGCCGGACTGTCACCGGTCATGGAGCCGATACGGATATCATCACCGCCTCCGCGCGAGCCTATCTCAGCGCGTTGAACAAGCTCGCCTACCTTGCGACCAAACACGCGCAAGGGGAGCAAAAGGTGAACTTGATTTGACGTGGATCTGCACGGTACAGTTTTCGACTCTAGGCTAATTTCCTTTTCTAGAAGGAGAGCTGGGCGTGTGGAAGGTTGCGCTGGGGGACCGGCCGGAATTTGTGGCCGGGGACGATACTCGGTTACGAGAGATCATTCATCCGGCCAAGCACCCGCTTGAATTGGGGTATAGCCTTGCTCACGGAAGGTTGAGCCCAGGGCAACGGTCGAAACGGCATATCTTGAGTTCTTCCGAGGTCTACTATTTTATCTCGGGTCAAGGGCGACTCACGATCAACGACCAGGTTGCGCTGATCGAAGCCGGAACCACAGTGTACGTTCAGCCTGGAGCGGAGCAATATCTCGAAAATACGGGAACAGCCGATATTGAGTTCTTGTGCCTGGTGGATCCCGCTTGGCGCCAGGAAGATGAAATGGTATTGGAATAGGCCATGAGGCAATTGAACGATCGAAAGGAGCAGCAGTGAAGGCCAAGATCGCAGTGCTAGCCGGCGACGGAGTCGGGCGTGAAATCGTTCCGGAAGCCGTGAAAGTCCTCAAAGTGATCGCGGAGAAATACGGTCATACGTTCGAATTTGCGACGGCCGATATCGGAGGGCAGGCGCTCGATAAGTTCGGTGTGCCGTTGCCGAACGA